>JALVXD010000293.1:1533-5506 GCA_027038295.1 Campylobacteraceae bacterium | reverse complement strand
AGTATGTATAGTTTTTTTGCCATTATATTGCTCCTGCTACGGTTACTGATTTAAAATAGACCTCTTTGTTAAAAAGAAGCTCTTTATAGGTTGAAGCCAAAATTGCACTTGGCTCTGCTACCCCTTTTAGCCCAAAGAATTTGGTAGAGGCAGAGTCTGAAAAGCTGTTTTCTAGTGCGTTTATAGCATCTTTTTCATAAAACTCTATGTCAAAGTTGTGCTTTTTTGCAAACTCCAACAAGCCCACTTCATCTGCTTTCGCCTCAAAAGAGCCAATGTTTCCAATGTCATCCATACTAAGTTTGTGCATCTCTAAAAACTGCTTGACTGCCTCTTCTATCTCACTTAGAGGCGTGTCACGGTTACAGCCAATGCCTAAGTAGACTTTTGGGCGAAAGGTTAAGCACGGAGAAGTGATGCTAGGGTCGATGACCACCGTGTCTAAATCTAAACTCTCAAACCCTACAAGGCTAAGGTTCTCTTTGTTGGGAATGCTCTTAAAAACATTTTCATAGGTTGCCACTTTTACAGGCTGTTTGTTGAGTAGTCGGTTAGATATTTTGGCTAAGGCTTTTAGGTTCTCTATCTTCCAATTGTTTTGCTTTGCCAACATCTCAAAAGCTAAGGTTTTGGTCTGGTCGGTTGCTGTTGAGATGAAATTAAGACAGTTAGGAAGTCGCTCTGCCAAGGTATCAGCCAACTCATTTGCTCCACCTAAATGCCCACTAAGCAGAGGCACAACTTTGTCAAGTGCAAGGTTAATGACCAACACAGCAGGGTCGGTCGATTTGTCCTCTAAAAGTGGGGCGATTTTACGCACCACTGCACCCATAGCTAAGATGGCAATAATGGCATCGTACTCTTTCCATGCAGGAGCTAAAATGTCATCTAGCTTTTTGTAGGTGTGGAGTTTCTCTAGGGTGTGTGTAAGCTCTGCTTTTCCATAAACATCGACCTCATGTTCACAAAGATGAGGTACAAGCCGACAGGCTGAGTTTAGACTGGGTTGGTTGATGGTAACAACGGCTATTTTCATGTTTTAATCCTTTATCCAAGAGACAATCTCTTGGTAGTTCTTTTGCTCTTCCCACTTTAGGGTTTTTAGTTCTGGCTCTTTTGGAAACGCTTTGACGTAACCCACACAGAGGTAGCCCACAAGTTTGTACTCTTTGGAGACTCCTAAGATTTTACGTACCTTTTTAGGCTTTAAAATGCTCACCCACCCCATGCCAATGTTGAGACTTCGTGCCATAAGCCACATATTTTGAATGGCACAAACCACAGAGTACTCGCCCATCTTCTTTTGAGAGGTCTGTCCCAAAATTTCCCCCTTTGGCTTTTGGTAAAACATGGCAATGTTAATAGGGGCTTCTTTTATGCCTTCAAGTTTTAGCGTCTCATAGATAGGTCGCTCTTTAAAGCTGGAGGTACTTTTAGCATACTCCTCTTTATAGTTCTCATAAATTTGCTCTTTTATGCTCTTTTTTTCAACAATCACAAACTTCCAAGGCTGAGAGTATCCCACAGACGGAGCATGAAGACCTGCTTCAATGATTTGTTTTAGAAGTTCCTCTTCGATGGGTTCAGAAGAGAAGTTGTTTCCACGAATGTCACGCCGTGAGGCAATAATATGTGCAAGAGTTGTAGAGGCTTCTTTATCTATCTTTTGCATCACACTCTTTAACCAAAGGCTTTACATAAAGATGAGACTCCACGGTCTCTTTTTGGTAGAGAAAATCTCCAAGTAGTATCAGTGCCACCCCTCTAATGTGACCCACTTGCTCTTCAATGTCAGCTATCGTCCCCTTATAAATCGCCTCATCTTCCCAAGTGGCTTTCTCGACCACCCAACAAGGAGTATCGGGACTGTACCCCATCTCTAAAGCTTTCTTTTTAAGCTTTTTGAGTAACAAAATAGAGAGGTAAAAGACCAAAGAGGAGTTCTTACACGCCAAGATGTTCTCCAAACTCTCAGGGTTAGGAGTCTTCCCCTCCACACGGGTAATAATAAGCGTCTGTGACACCCCAGGAATGGTATACTCAATCCCCAAAGAGGCACTTGCCCCAAAACTAGCCGTAATCCCTGGAATGACTGTGTAGTCTATGCCTTTTTCATTCAAAAAGCTTATCTGTTTAGCAATAGTAGAGTAGATAGAGGGGTCACCTGTATGCACTCGTGCAACTATTTTGTCTTTATGTTCCTCTAAAAATGCAAAGATTTCAGGGTATTTCATCCCTTGTGAATCGACTATTAATGCATCGTCTCTACACCAAGAGAGAACCTCTCTAGGCACTAAAGAACCTGTGTAGAGAACAGCATCTGCTTTTTGTAGTATTTTTTGAGCTTTTATGGTTACTAAGTCAGGGTCACCTGAACCTGCTCCTATGAAGTGTATCATTTATTGTTTCCTTATTTATTCGTAGGTGTGACCATGTCACACGCCAAAACCAAATGTTATATAATTTATAATTGCCATGTAATTCAAACTGAAATTTGACGTGTGACATGGTCACACCTACATAGCTTTATTATGAATTTACAGACTTTTTTAGTACCTTTATCTGAAACAACTGCCTCTCAGGCTCTATCAAATCCAATTTCCCCTTATAAGTAGTAAGAGACAAAGAGATAACCTTATACTCTATTTTAGCATCATTTAGCACCGTTATCATCTGTGTCAAGTTCTTAAGGGTAATGGCATTAATAAGCATTATCCCACCATTACTCAATCGCTCATACAAGTAGGGGAGTCGTGCTATGACCTTTGCTCCACCACCTCCTACAAAAATTCGGTCTGGCTCTGCCGTGACCGACTCAAAAAGTGTTTCAGCATCTCCTTCAAAAAGCTCTGTGTCACAGACATGATGGCTTGTGAGATTCTTTTTTATAAACTCATTGCGTTGCTCTTGTTTTTCAAAGAGTACGGTTTTTACTCGGTAGCGTTTGTAGGCTTCTATGGCACAACTTCCACTTCCTGCACCTACATCCCAAAGTATCATGTTGGGTTCAAGGTCAAGATTTTGTAGGCTTAGATGGCGTTTGTACTGCTTGGTTATCATCCCTCTTTCAGTCTCAAATTCACTGTCTAAACTCATGACCGATTTAAGGGTAAAACAGCGTTTGATGAGTAGAACAAAAGGGAATGTTTGGTTAAACGCTTTGGTAGAGAGGTCAAAGAGGTTGACTTGTTCTATCACTTCATCTTCATAGCCCAGTTTGTAGCCGATGGTCACCTCTATATCTTTTGGCTCAAGGTAGCGTGTTGATTCTTTTAGTCGCTCAATGGTAAAGACATCACACAGCACAAAGGTGTACGTGTTGTTTAAAAAGTTTCTTAGGTCAATGCGTTTTCGTCCATGCAAAGAGATAGTATCGACCTCTGTTTCACTTATCATCAGTTTTTCAAGTAGATAGGTTTTTGATGAGGTGTTGTTGATGATTTTGACGCTGTCCTTAGGTAGCTTTTTAGCAATCAAAACTCCTGCACTGTAAAAAAGAGGTGAGCCTGTCACCACGTACAAAATCTCTTCTTTGTTGTAGTTCTCTAAGATGTACTCTTTTGCTTCTTTGAAGCCTAGTTTTAAGATGTTCTCTCCACTCTCTATGAAGTTTTTATCGCAGATGATGGTCTCAAAACCCTCTGTTGAAATGGTCAGATTATCAAAGTTGTAATCGCCCATTCCATTGCCTGTTATGGTTAGCATCTATTGGTAGTCCTTAACGTATTGGTCGAGTTTTTTGACACGCTCTAGGGCATCATTTATCTCTTTAAACTCTATCTTTATGCCGTAGTCGTCGCAGTGTTCATCCCATACTTTGGCACTAAGCCCCATAAAGTTGGCAAGATACATCTGCACACATGAGCTGTAAACAGAAGGGAGTTCTTTACTCTCAAAATACTCTATGATTTCTAAAACATCCTCTTTTACGGTTGGTAGTATGTTGGTCTCAAAGGCTTCAATTTTACTTTCA
>JALVXD010000293.1:0-1523 GCA_027038295.1 Campylobacteraceae bacterium | reverse complement strand
CTATCTTACTGTCTTCATTCATAATGGTCTCCTATCTTATTATTATAGTTTTACAATTTATAGTTGAGAACCAAGAGCCTAACTGCTCATCGGTTTTTTGTGAAATCATACTATAAAATGCTTCTAATTTCTCCATAGTTTCAAGCTGAGAGGTCAGCCCTTTAACGGTTTTTGTTGACTCGATGTCCACTTGGGCTTGAAGCTCCTTGAAAATCTGCACTTTTAGTTGCTCAAAGTCAATAGAGCCAAAACGGTTGTGCGTGTTTTTACACCCCTGCATTACTTTAGTAGCTTTTCCTATACCACAAATAAATATGGCAGAGTCAATCTCTAAATCTTCAACAATCTCCAAAGCATCATAAACAAAATTCCCTATCTCCACTATCTGCATCTCGTCATAATGCTCTTTTGCATAGCTAAAGGAGCTATTTCCAAGGGTCAAGATTACTTGGGTGTAGCCATTTGCTTTTGCAACGCCAAGTTCGGTTCGTATGGAGTCCATGTAGGCATCGCTAGAGATGGGTTTGACATAGCCTGTTGTGCCTAAAATGGAGATACCACCCAAAACACCTACCTTTGCATTAGCTGTCTGTTTAGCAAGTTCCTCCCCATTCGTCACCGAAATAGAACCGTAGGTCGGGATGCCCCCATCCCGACACAAATTGGCATAAATATCAGCCATTGCTTTTAAAGGAGTTGGATTTATAGCAGGAAATCCTTTCGGAGGCTTTAGCCCATCTTTGGTGACAACCCCAACACCAAGACCTGCATAGAGTTTTAGTGTACCTATCTCATAAGGAGTATGCTCTAATGGGTTTAACTCTAGGTCGTCTAGTTTGTCTGAAATGGTCACTACTATCTCAGCCCCTTTGGTAACATCTAGGTCGTCATTGTCCATTTTGTAGGTAACAGATTTGGTCAGGCTCTGCGTGGCAAGAAAGCCCTGCAAAGCTGACCTAAAAGCAAAAGAGGCATGATAGCCTGTGGTGTAGCCTTTTCGTAGCTTTTTGCTCATACAGCTCTTCTTATATACTTTTTAATTGTAAATCTTTTAATTATATACTTTCATGGGAATAAAATGCTCACTATCCAACTCATCTAAAAGTACTTCATCGCTAGAGAGTAGGGTGAAGATTTCTCTCCACTTCTCCTCTGTAAAGTTGTGCGTATAGCGTAACCAAATGGCATTGTTTTTCATATTTCCATTGGCTTGTGTGTTTTCAGTCACTTGACAAACCTGCCGAAACCGACACGCTCCATAACACCCTGTTCGTGATATTTTGATACGATTTTCACCCTTGTTCAGCCCCATATCTTTTAAAATCTCACGAAGCTCTGAAGCCTTATCGGTCTTTCCTGCTTTTCCACAGCGTTCATCGTCACAAAGAAGCAGAAGCGTCTTATAGTGCATAATAGGACGCTGTGCATCATAATCTTTAGGTTTGCAAGTATAGCCCTCGACCACCTCTGAACCCATCTCGTTTAGGCGTACTTCTCCCTCTTTGACGGGGTTTGCTCCATAG
>JALVXD010000292.1 GCA_027038295.1 Campylobacteraceae bacterium | reverse complement strand
GTTGAACTGGTAAATCTTCGTGGTAAACTTATGGCTGAAGCCTGTGCTAACCAAGCTGTAGGCATGATGGTCTCTTTGGGTCTTTCAGATGAGGTTGTAGAAACTATCTGTGAAGAGCAAAGAGCAGCAGGTCTAAAAGTGTGGGCTGTTAACTACAATTCTGATGGTCAAATAGTTATAGCAGGTATTAAAAAAGATTTAGAAGTTTTAGCTCCTATCTTAAAAGAGGCAAAAGCAAAAAGAGCGATGCTTTTAGATATGTCAGTAGCTTCTCACTGTCCACTACTAGAGAGTGCCGTTGAGCCACTTTCAGCAAAACTAAATGAGATGATAAAAGATGAGTTTATAGCCCCAGTGATTTCAAATGTAACAGCAGAGCCTTATGAGAGCAAAGCAGAAGCACTAGAGTTGTTACCACAACAACTTGTTCTCCCCGTTAAGTACAAACACTCTATGGCAAATGTAGACGACAAAGTAGACTGCTACATAGAGTTTGGTCATGGAAATGTACTCAAAGGTCTAAACAAAAAAGCGACAAAAAAACCACATTTTAATGTAAGTGATATGGCTTCGCTTGAAGCGACTATTGAAGCTATTAAGGCTCTTTAGTATTTAATGACTTTGTTCCCAATTTCAAATTGGGAATGCTAACATTTACAACCGTTTCATAATCTCAATATAAATTAACCAAAGCTCTATCCCCACAACCATATACATAAAAAGATTAAACAAAAAACCACTACTTTTTTTCTTAGGTTTTGTTTTCTTAGCTGTGATATGCTCATGTAGAACCCCTGCTTTTTCCAGTGCAACATGCTCTACAATTTCATCTACAACATGGTCACCTGTATAACTATCTTTTGACATAATAAACCTTTTTTAATAAAATATATTAAATTATAACATATTTACTTTTAACGAAAATTATAATTAAAAATTGGTATGACTCTTATGTAAAGTTTTAATCTGTTTATCAAGTGCATTCATAATATTGACTATTTGATTTTGTAAGCTATAGAAATCAGCCATATGTGCTGATGGTATATCGTCTGTAGCTCGTATTTCTGTTAATATCTTTTTTAAAGTTTCCCGTTTTTGTTTTGCTTCAAATAAATCTAATGTAATGATTTGTGTATCTATCTTGTTCACCATTTTATACCATCTATTTATTTTTCGCTTACTATAGAGATCAAAAGTAGGAATAATCACTTCTATAAAAAAAGCAAAAAGTACAATGAGAGGAATAATAAATTTATATATATAGTTTTGAAGTTTCGTTAAACTTTGAGCTATCCAAAAGTTAAAGTTTTTTTCATAGTAGTTACTGGGGTTTGAAAAATAGAACTTTGAAGCTTGATGTTGTTTCATTTTCAACATAGAAGCATTTGGGAAGTCATTTTCATTATGAAAAACTCCAGCTTTATGATGAATTTTATAGGCTACTTTCATCATAAGCCTTACCATTTTATCAGAGGTATCGTTGTTGGTGGCTAACAGAGTATTTTTAGCCAACAGTTTGTAATCTTTTTGAGGTATCTGTTTTTTAATATCATATGCATGTTTATAGATATGAACAATTTCAAAATATTTATCTCTATGTATAAAAAATTGTCTATAAGCACTGGAGTCAGAAAAATTCATCAGTTTAATATCTTTTGTAGCGATAAGGTCTGAAAGCAGTGGTGAATCTGCTGAAGAGATATAAAACATAGCGTCAATTTTGTTGTCACGTATATACTCATACGCTTTTTGGCTAGGAAGATGGTAAAACTTACTGTTAAATCCATGAATACCTACCAGATTTAGAAGTTCCAAGGTAACAGGTAATATACCACTACCTTTTTCACAGATAGCAATTCGTTTTCCTTTTAAATCTTGTAGATTATTAAGCGTATCACCTTTATAAAATATCCAAATGGGTTCTAGCATAATATTTGCTAAGGCTAGAACTTTACTATTTTCTGTTCCTCCTTGAACAAATGCAAAGTCAAGTTTACCTTTTAAAAGTCGATTTTGGGCATCAATAGAACCTTTAGTCTTTACTGCTTTTAGTGCAATACCATACTTTTTTAACTCTTTGGCATAAGAGGCTGCATAAGTACTGTATGCTTCTACTTTAGAACCCACACCAATAGTTATGACCTTTTTATGGTTGTTGCTATCTAAAGCGATATAGAGTATTGGTAAAAGTAATAATATAATAAAAACTAAGAGAATTTTGAATATTTTCATGAAAATGATTATATCAGAACTCCAATTAAGTACTAACTCAGTTCCTTGACTTTATTGTTTAAAACGCCTATTATTAGTTTATGAAAATACTACTCCTAGAAGACGACCTAATACTATCCGAAGTTATTGTAGAACACCTTGAATACTACAACTATAATGTAACCCCTATATACAATGGAATAGAAGCAGAAAACCTACTTTTTGAAGAGAAGTTTGACCTGCTTCTTTTAGATGTGAATGTTCCTTTACTTAATGGGTTTGAGCTTTTAAAAAGTTTGCGAGACTCAGGTAATGAAACTCCTGCTATTTTTATAACTTCTATGAATACCTCTAAAGATGTATTAGAAGGGTTTGAATTGGGGGCAAATGACTACTTAAAAAAGCCTTTTGAGATGGTCGAGTTAAAGGCTCGTATAGACAATATAAAACGGCATTTTAAAATAGATGATGAGATGATTTTCCAAATAAATGAAAATATCTCTTATGATTTTGCTCGTTATGTTCTCTCTTTTGATGGGAAAGAGGAGACACTTTCTAAAAAAGAGGGTGACTTTTTAGCCTACTTTTTACATAATCGTACCAAGGTTATCTCTACCGATGAGCTAATGGTAAATGTTTGGTCTTACGATACAGCTCCTACCTCGGCAACCATTAGAACCTATATTAAAAACCTACGTAGGCTTTTGGGTGAGGAGATGATAAGTACCATAAGAGGAGTAGGGTATGTATTTAATTAAAGAGGAGAAGCGAACACTCTATCAGTTTCTTGCTCTCTATCTCTCCTCCTCTTTTATTCTCTTTGCTATTATCGCCTACCTTTTTTATGAGAAAGAGTCACAATACTTTTATGAGCAGAGTCGTACGCAGATGCAGATAGAGGCAAGTAGACTCTCTTCTAAAATCATCCACGCCCACATGACTAAAAGTAAGTTCTCTTTAGATTGGGTGGTCAAGCATTTTTCAGATAAAATAGGATTTTATGATGACAAAAATGAAGCGATTACTTCTAATATAGATGAGGTTATAGACTTTTCAAAACAGCTTTACCAAAAAGGCAACAAGTTGATTTTGGTAGATAAAAGTAGCTTTGGACATTTGGGGGTAACAAGCATCGTAATAGAAAAAAATGGTGTGGCTACGTTTGTTAAAAACTTACAGTTTAAAATACTTTTAGCACTCTTTTTTATCTATGTTTTTCTTGCAATTATAGGTTACTTTTTAGCCAAACTCTTTATTAAACCCATTCAACAAAAACGGATTCAGTTAGACAACTTCATAAAAGACAGTACCCATGAGCTTAACACTCCCATAACAGCTCTGATGCTCTCTGTCAACGCTCCTAAAGTTGAAAGTCCTAAAAACTTGGAGCGTATTCGCCTCTCTGCTGCTCGTTTGTCAGCTATTCATAAAGATTTGTCTTACCTAATGCTCGATGCAGAAACTGTAAAACCAAAGGTAGAAGAGAAGCTTTTTTTAAATGATATTATGAAAGAGGAGTTGACCTATTTGAGCCTTTTGGCAGAGAAGAAAAAAATTAAGTTAAGCGTTGATTATCGAGATAATGTTTACTTTAAAATAGACAAAGAGAGTTTTGTAAGGCTTATTCATAACCTTATCTCTAATGCCATTAAATACAACACGGTTGGTGGTTCTATAGATATAACTTTAGAAAAAAAGAGCATCACCATAAAAGACACAGGTATAGGCATAGCAAAAGAGCATCAAAAAGAGATTTATGAACGTTTCTACCGAGCCACCAATCAAGTAGGTGGTTTTGGTTTGGGGCTGAATATTGTTCATAAAGTGTGTGAGGCTTATGGAATAGAAATCTCACTCACATCTAAAGTGAATGAGGGTTCTACTTTTGTTTTAATTTTGTAGTTGAGCTAATAACTATAGAAAATACTTAAAAACATCATTTAATTTCCTAAAAAATTAAAAAACTAATACTTTTCTAATAAAATTAATATATACTTTTAAAAATAAATTAAGATTAAGGAAATAATGTGAGAAAAATAACAATGAGTTCATCTGCAGTTGTAGCAGCTTTTTTAATGGTTGGTTGTGGTAGTGAAGCGACAACTTCAACAAATAATACTCCAGAAATAACAAACGCTAAAAAATCAATAGGATACTATGTAGATGCAGAAGTTGCAGGAGTACATTATAAATGTGGCTCATTTGAAGGCAATACAACAAAAGATGGAGCATTTGATTATGAATTGGCTAAAGATTGTACTTTCTCTTTAGGAGATGTTAAATTAAGAGAGATAAATGCCTCAGTACTTTCAGATAGAAACATGACAATTTTAGAAGACAATCCAGAAGTTGCACGTATGTTACAGTCTATGGATAGAGATGGAAATGCAAGTAATGGAATAGATATTCCTAAAGAAGCCCATACTATTTTAGATGAATCTAATATTGATAAAGTTCCAACAGATGATGCTGTATTGGGCGATTTAATTAGTGAATTGCATAGTAAAGCAAAAGATTTTAATGGTACTGTAATATCTGCAGTGAAAGTCGAAGAACATTTAAATGAAACACGTGAAAGACTTCGTGCTAATGGGCAAAGAACACAACATGGACTTCCTACTAATTCTGAAGACAACCAAGGTCAAGAAAACAACCAAAGCGAAAATCAGAATGCTAACGAAAACCAAAATGGTATGAATTCTGAGGATAACCAAAATACACATCAAAATGTTAATGAAGGGACTCAAGGTCAAGAAAACAACCAAAGTGAAAATCAGAATGCTAACGAAAACCAAAATGGCATGAATTCTGAGGATAACCAAAATACACATCAAAATGTTAATGAAGGGACTCAAGGTCAAGAAAACAACCAAAGCGAAACTCAAAATGCCAACGAAAACCAAAATGGTATGAGTTCTGAACAAAACACAACTAATATTAAAAAGTCAACAGGATACTATGTAGATGCAGAAGTTGCAGGGGTACATTATAAGTGTGGTACATTTGAAGGTAATACAACAGCAGATGGAGCATTTGATTATGAATTGGATAAAGATTGTATTTTTTCTTTAGGAGATGTTAAATTAAGAGAAATCAATGCTTCTATGCTTTCAGATAAAAACATGACAATTTTAGAAGACAATCCAGAAGTTGCACGTATGTTACAGTCTATGGATAGAGATGGGAATGCAAGTAATGGAATAGATATTCCTAAAGAGGCTCATACTATTTTACGTGAATCTAATATCGATAAAGTTCCTACAGATGACGCTGTATTAGGTGAATTAATTAGTAAATTGCATAGTAAAGCAAAAGATTTTAATGGTACTGTAATTTCTGAAGCAAAAGTAGTAGAACATTTGAATGAAACACGTGAAAGACTTAGTGCTAATGGAC
>JALVXD010000291.1 GCA_027038295.1 Campylobacteraceae bacterium | reverse complement strand
GAGAGAAAACTTGAAGAGTATGGGGTGAGTAAAATTATTTTAGACCCTGTTATGGTGGCAACCTCTGGTAAAAATTTACTTGTAGATGAAGCCATAGAACAGCTAAAAGATTTTCTTCCAAAGGTTTACTTAGTTACGCCAAACATACCCGAAGCAGAGATTTTACTAGATGAGAAAATTTCAAAAGAAAATTTAGAAGCATCAGCTAGAGAATTGGTTAAAAAATACAATACATCAGTTCTTTTAAAGGGTGGACACCTAGAAGAGAGTGATGAGATGATAGATACACTCTGTTTAAAAGATAGTTTAGAGTGTATAAGTATTAAAAACAGAGCTATAAAGAGTATAAATACTCATGGAACAGGATGTAGCCTCTCTTCTGCTCTTGCTACTTATGTGAGTTTAGGCTTCAGCCTAGAGGAGTCTACAAAGAGGGCATGTTTCTATTTAAATAGAGCCATAGAAGAGGGGAAAGATTACCACTTAGGCAAGGGGCATGGAGCAGTTCACCATTTTTATGCCTTGAAAGTTTAAGTTAT
This sequence comes from Campylobacteraceae bacterium, assembly GCA_027038295.1. GTDB lineage: Bacteria > Campylobacterota > Campylobacteria > Campylobacterales > Sulfurovaceae > UBA1140. The sequence continues at coordinate 21,570 of JALVXD010000291.1, read as the reverse complement.
GATACCTCAAGATGTAAAATTAATAAGTAATGAAAAAATAACCCAAGCTAAAACAAAACTGATGCTTGAAAACCCATACTTTGGAAGTTTAGTTACTTCTATAGAGTTAAGAGTTAATAACAATATAGCCTCTTTTCGTCCTTTGGGTGATGTGTTGGAGTATAATGATGAGTATTTGGAAGTGCTTGATATTAATGAAGTAAGTACAATTTTAGCCAATGCTGCCATGCATCAGGCTCTGTTTCATGGCAATAGAGGAAAAAATAAAGTTTCATCGGTGTGGAATTTGGCTTCTGATTATGCCATTAATGACTTATTGGTTGATAATGGGTTTATGCTTCCACCTATGGCAAACTATGCTTCACGTTTTGAGATGCTTTATGCTGAACAGATATATCAAATACTTTTAGCTGAACTTGATTTGCAAGACAGTGATGAAACTTTAGATGAGCAAGAAAAGCAGAGTGAAGAGATGGAAGAGCAAGAGTTGCATGAAGATGCTTTTGAAGAACTTCTAGCACAAGAGGAGTATGAACTTCTACTTGAACAGCTCAATATAAAACTAGAACAACATGGTGACTTGCCAAAAGGGATAGAACGCTTTATAGAGAGCAAAAAAGAGCCTCAAATATCTTGGAGAGATGAACTCTATCGTTATGTAAATGCTCATGCTAAGAGTGATTATAGAATGTTTCCTTCATCTAAAAAACATTTGTATAGAGGTATAGCTTTGCCCTCTATTTATGGAGAAGAGTTAAAGATAGTAGTGGCTATTGATACTTCTGCTTCGATAGATGATGAGCTTCTAAAAACTTTTTTAGCAGAGCTTTATGAGATAATGCAGATCTTTACTCATTATGTAATTGAGTTAATAGAGTGTGATGCTTCTATTCAAAATATACAAAGACTTACACCACAAGAGCCACTTGAACCCATGCTTAAAGGTGGAGGGGGAACAGACTTTCGTCCTGTGTTTGAGTATGTTGAAACGATGAATGAAGATTTTAAATTTTTGATTTATTTTACCGATGGAAAAGGTTCTTTTCCGAAATATGAACCACTGCTAGATGTTTTATGGGTTATGAGTGAACGTTGTGATGTTCCGTTTGGAGAGGTTTTAGAGTTAAAAGTTTAAGTATCCTAATCTCTAAAAACCTGCTTCATATAGTTAAATTTCATCTCTCTTTCATTGTTGATAGACTTAATTGTTGCCTCTAAAATACTTTTGATTTTCTCTTTAATTTGTTTTGTATTAAGTGTTTTATCCTCTATAAAAATTGTAAAACTATAGTATTTATTTGCTTTTTTAAAAACACCTACAAGCCAATGTGTACCGTTCTTATGGCTCTCTTGTGCAAAAACAAACTTAATATTAATATAATTTCGTAACCATTGTAATGAACCATAACTTTTATAGATAGGTGTTTTAAAGATGGTCTGTAAGGTTATGCGTTTCTCTTTTGTAAAAAACTTCTTAAAGGTAGGTGTAACCTGTTCAGGAGAATCAAAAGAGAAAAATTTGGATATTGGGTCAATGACACTTTTGTTAATATCATGATACTCTAATGATTTGACAAGCTTTAGACCATAGAAGGTATGATTTGGATGATAAAGCAGTTGAGTAATTTTATGTAAAGCAGTTTGAACATCTAATGGGTTCATCCCTAATTTTCCTGCTCCTAAATCAACTCTAGGTTCGTTATTTTCTAAAGAGACCAAATCTAAATTTTGATAGAGTGCTTCAATTTTATTAATATGAATTGGTTTATAGTAGGTATTTTCTCCTCTTCTATCTTGTTCTTTATATTTTATAAAACCATCATAGAGGGGAAGCATTTTGTTTGAGGAAAAAACTCTTCTTGCATCAACCCATGCGTTACTACTACACTTTTTTAATCCCTCTTCCATGGGTATCTCTGATGTTGCCTTTTTGTTACAATATTGGCTATAGTACTTATCTCCTCTATCAGCAAAAAGAAGTGCTGAAAAAATTTTACCAAGATTTCCAATTTGTGGAGGGCGTTGATAAATGGTATTTTTTTGATAAAGACGAATCATCTTTCCCTCTTCATTAACCACCGAGACCCACATATTTGACAAGTTTAATGCCTCTACTTGCTCTTTTAAATAGTGATTAAAATAAAAAATTTTATTGAGTTCAAAGTTAATAGATACTTTAGTCACCAGTTGACTTTTAGGAGAGATGCTATAGACTTTAAATAGTTTATCTAACTCTTGACGTACCACTGCTTTAGAGCTTTGTAACAGAGCATTACTTCGAGTGGGCAAAGAGCTAAATTGTTCTCTATTTTTTGAGGTTATCTCTCCTACAACCTCCATAAGAGAATCTGAAAAATAGGGAATCTTTGGAAAGTGCATCTTTTTAATGTTAGAGACAAGGTTATAATGATTGTTGATAATATCAGAGTTATCAACAATCTCTATGGCATCACTCTTAATATTTTCCCATGCTTTTTTTTGCTCTTGTAACGATTGGTTCAGATGAAAAGGTTTTGCATACATTGCAACCAAAACAGCCTCTTGAGCATTTGAGAGTTCATCTAGTGATTTTCCAAAGAAAATCTCTGCAGTATCTTTAAAACCATAGCCTTTACCATCAGCAATAAAAAATTTTTTTTCCAAAAGCAACCATGATTTAAAATTTGCTCCATCATTGGCTTTAAGTGAATGAAAAAATGTTTTTGCTAACTTTAATCGAGCTATATTATTGCTAGGTGTATCAAAAGGGTGTTTTTTTAGAAATATATTAATAAGTTGTTGCGTCAATGTTAATTTTGGTTTTAACGCTAAACTCTGCTCTGTAATAAAATGATGTACCAAGCGTCTGCTCTCACTAAATGGAGACGAAATATCTATTCCGTTATAGTAGGTTATGTTTTCAGAAAGTGCCTCAAAAAAAGTAGTTGCATTGCTATCAAAATCTAGTTTTGGGTCATACTTTTCCTTAAGCAGTGACCAAAAGAGAGAGGGTGTTTTTTCTATAAATAAAGAAGGATTAGTAACTGTACTTTGAGGACCTGCTACTGTTCCTGCAAATCTGTTTTGTGAATCACGAATCTCAATACCTGTATCATAATAAAGTTTAGGAAAAACCTTCTCATTAAAAAGCTCTTTATCTGCTTGACCATTAATAAAAGAGAGGTAGACTCCAAAGAGTAAAAACATAATGCTCAAAGGTATAAAAATAAGCTTTTGAGTTATCATCTCTTTCATGAAATTAAAAAACTTTACTATATCTGAGGCGATAAGAATAGAGTGAATGATAATAATTTCTAAAACCATAGAGAAAGATTTTTTTAGACTCTTTACATCATGTTTTCTAATAAAAATACTCCACTTAACCTCATTTAACATTGCTGTTAATTTGAGTTTAATACTCCAAAACATCTCAATCATTATTACGTAACTCGTCTATATAGGCTAAGAGTGTATTGTATTTTTGTTTATCAAGTTTATAAACAGTAAAGGTAAAATCTTTAAAATTTCTTAGTTTACTTTGATGTAAAAAAAGTAGCTCATCATAATAAACATTATTCCCCACTAAAGTAATCATCTTGTCTATTTTAAAACGGGTTAAAATCTCATCTATTTTATGATTTTTTCGCTGATTTGGAATAATAAGATGGTAAGAGAAATGGCTCTCAAAAACAAAAGGTTTAAGTATACGTCGTATATCATAACGAAGATAGTGTGCTATGTTTTCTTCGGTAAAGAATCTAGCTCTATAAGGCTCTTTGGCTAAAATTGTAAAAAAGAAGATAAAAAAGTCTACCAAAAATCCAAGCCCAATGGCTTTAATATCACTTTGTGTAACATCAGTCGGACTTGTTACCTTATCTAAAGCAACAACATGTGTATTGGTAAAAGGAAGGATGGCTAAGAGTACGTTAATGGTTCGCTCAATGAGTTGTTGGTGATTGTTTGCATCAAAAAAACTTACTTTTTCTAACCTCTTCAACGCATTTAAGTTTTCATTAATAGTATTAATTTTCAAACTAATTTGACTGTCTGGACAGCTAATGTTTCTTCCTAAAGATTCCATTTTCATTCGTGCTGAACCATTATGTTTTACTAATATTTTAGGAAGAAGGGTAATCTCTCCCCCTCTAAAGATTCTATTTATTTGAGCAATTCGTGTATTAACTTGTTCCTCTAATTTATCTATATTGTCTTTTTTAGGATTAAAGTTTTCCAACATCTTTTTGATAACAGCAATCTCACCTTGTACCTTTTTTCGTAACTCATCAAAAGAGCTTACGTGGCTTTCAAACAGTTTACTTTCATCTTCTCTTAATGCACTCCTTGGACCAGGTGTTGGGATTTTAGTCTCATCACAGGTTCCACCATACGTACGCTCTTCAATAGACTCTTTCATCGAATAGTCACTCAATTTTTTTAGTGAAATATAGACCGAATCAAAACTACTTTGTGCATCTTCTAGTGAATTTTTAATTCTTTCTAGTTGAAGTGTTACATTTCGTTGAGAAAATTCAGAGGCTGAAAAGATTTTGTAATAAAAGTTAAAACTAAAAAGTACACTAATAAAAAGTGATAACAGATAGGTAACTAACAGTAAAGAGGCTCTTAATATATGCCGAGAGAAAAATTCTCGTAAATAGAGTTGAGAGATGGAGTAGACCAATGCTAACTGAATGACCCCCACCACAGCAAAAAAGAGTATTTTAGTCAATAACATCCCATCTGACACCAAGGAGATAAATCCATAGTAAGAGGTACTAAAAGAGATTAAAGAGAGAATTAATACAGCTTGATAGGTAATATGTTGCCTAAAAAAGTTTAAAACTTTGTTTATGCCTATACTGAGCAATTGATAAACAGATGGGTTTTCTAAGGGCTTAGATGGTTTTTTATACATTTACGCTACATTGTTTTTTTTAATTTTTTCATCTCGCTATAATAGTCTTTTAAAAGTTTACTTTTACTTAGGAAGGCAAAATATACAACTAGCAAGTTTTAAAGGTGAGTAAAAGTATAGTTTTTCTTAAAATTATGTTTTTTACCGTTGATATAGACTTTAATCGGTTATTGAGTAAGTGTGAGTATAAGAAGGTAACAACAACTCAAAAGAGTTGCTGTTAGGTTAAAAGGGTTAGATATTAAAGAACACCTAAATCTTTAAGAGTTGCAATAGAAAGTCCTGATACTGTAAGACCTTTTTTAGTTTGGTAAGCTTTAACTGATGCTTTTGTAGCAGCGTCTAACATACCTGTTACTGGAGTTTTGAATCCTGCAGCTGTTAATGCTTTTTGGATTTTAGAGATAGTCTCTACAGTCATACTTGACTTACAAAGAACTGGCATCCATTTAACTGACTGGTCAGAAACTTTAACTTGTTTAGTTACAGTTTTGTATGTAGCTGGAATAACAGTTTTCTTTGTTGTTTCAGGAGTAACAAGCTTGGTTACTTGAACAGTTTTGTATGTTGCTGGAATAGTAATGGTTTTTGAAGCAGCTGGAGTTGCTACAACTTGCTTAGTTACCACTTTAGTTACAGCAGGAACAGATACTTTACAGATTACTGAAGAAGTTCTTGACATACCTGGTTTTTCCATCATTGAGTCAGACCATACATATTTTGCATCTGAGATTTTTTGAGTTTTCTCTAATGTTTTGTAAGTTGCAGGAATAGCTACAGTTTTTGTAGATGCAGCAGCTGCAAGTTCATTTGTTTGTATTGTTTTGTAAACAGCTGGAATGGTTACAGACTTTGTTGTTTCAGGAGTAACAACAACTTGTTTTGTAACAGTTTTATACTGAGCTGGAATATCTACTAGACACATCATCTCTTCAACTGCACAATCTTTATCGTTACATTTTGTCTCTTTCCATACTTTTTTAGCTGGAGCAACCATAACTCTTTCAGTTACATTTTTGTAGGTAGCTGGAACTTTAACCAATTTAGTAGATGCAGGAGTTACAAGAATTCTTTTAACACCTGTTTTAAATGCAGCAGGTACAGCAATAATTTTTGATGAAGGAGCTGATGCTAAAACTTTTTCTGTTGTTGTTTTAAACTGTGGTGCAGCATAAAACTCATAGTAACAAGAACCAGCTTTTGCAGCTTCTAGGTTAATCCCACCAGCTTTTGCAGATGCTAAAACAGCAGATGAAGCTACTCTTGCTTCTGGGTGTAGACCAGTTCTCCACTCTGAATATGCAGGTGAAACAGTTACTGTTTTACTCTCTGTTTTATAAGTTGCTGGAACAGCTACAATTCTTGTACTTGCTGCAGTATCTAAAACTCTCTCTGTAGCAGTTTTGTAAGTAGCTGGAACAATAGTAAGCTTTGTATCTGCTTGAGTAGCTTTGATTTTTTCACTTACAGTTTTATACTGAGCTGGAATAACAACTTTTCCATAACATGTACCAGATTTTGCATTAGGTAATGTAAACGAACCGTCACTCGTTTTTTGTGCTGATACAGGAGCAGTGTTTGTTTTTGCTTTAGGTGTTGTTGCTGTTTGAGAACAACCTGTTGTAAGTAGAGCTGCTGCTGCAACTGATAGTAATAGAGTCTTTTTAATTAACATAAATATCCTTTGAAGTTTTAATTTTTATGGTTAAGATATGATAGCACAAAATTAATTATTATTTTATTAAAAAATATAAAAAGTTAAATTAATTATTGTCTAATAAATAAAAACAATTTAATACATAAAGTATTGGACTCATGTTAAATATTAGGGAAGAAAAATATTAAATACTGCTATAATTATAAAATGAAAAATGAAGTTAATGTAGTTATATTAGGGGCAGGAGCAAGTGGGTTGATGTTGTCAGCTCTTCTTGAAGATGATAATATACTTATAATAGATAATAACAGTAAAGTAGGCTCAAAGATATTAATCTCTGGTGGTGGAAAATGTAATATTACCAATGGAAAAGTAAAGCCAAGTAATTACTTAGGAAATCAACGTTTTATACGAAATATTATTAAACGTTTTGACCAAAATGATTTGTTGAACTGGTTTGGAGAGAGAGGATTAAAGACTTTGATTAGAAAAAATAATCAGTTTTTCTGTGAAAACTCTGCCAAAGATGTAGTAGACATATTAAAAAAAGAGATATCTTCAAAAAGTATACAACTTCAAACTGTAGTGAAGAGCATAGAACAAAAATCAGATTTTTTTGAAGTAAAAACATCTAAAGGTACGGTTGTCGCAAAAAAAGTAGTCGTAGCATCAGGGGGTTTAAGTTTTCCAAAAATTGGTGCAACCTCTATAGGTTATGATATTGCTAAGCGTTTTGACCATACTGTGCATACTCTTAGTGCTGGTCTAGTTGGTTTTACAGTTCAGCCTGAACAGTTCTTTTTTAAGTCTCTAAGTGGTATTGCTATTGATGTTAAAATAACTGTCGAGACAGCAGATAAAAATAGAGAGATAAACGGAGCTTTACTTTTTGCACACAAAGGAATCTCTGGACCAGCTGTTTTAGATGCCTCTCTTTATTGGCAAAAAGGAAAAATAACCATTGATTTTTTACCCTCTTTAAGTATAGATAGTCTAAAATTGTCCAAGAAAAATATAAGCCGTGCTTTAGCTCTTCCAAGTCGTGTTGCCAAGACATTTTTAGAAGCATTAAACATAGAAGACAAAACTGCAAATAAATTAAGCTCTGATGAGTGGAAAAAGTTAGAAGTGTTAAAAGCCTACAGTTTTGCACCAGCAGGTACTTTTGGTTATAGTAAAGCAGAGGTCACAAAAGGTGGAGTCTCAACCGATGAGATAGATGCCAGTTCTATGATGAGTAGAAAAGTGGATGGTCTCTACTTTTTAGGTGAAGTACTAGACGTAACAGGAGAGCTTGGTGGTTATAATTTTCAATGGGCATTTTCTACAGCGTATGTCTGTGCAAAAAGTTTAAATAAATAATAGATGAAAGTGAATGTATGGCAGTAAAAGAGATAACTTATAAAGAGCAAGTGTTTAAACTCTCTTATGAAATAGTAAATCCAAGTGCAACTGATGTACTATTGGTTCTTCATGGTTGGGGAAGTAATAAAGAGATAATGAAACAAGCATTTGGAAAAGAGTTTAAAACCTATAAACATATCTATTTGGATATGCCAGGTTTTGGTGCCAGTACAAATGAGATAATTTTAACTACAAATGATTATGCAGAGATAGTTCAAAAGTTTTTAGATACTTTATCTGTGGAACCAATAATTATTATGGGACACTCATTTGGTGGAAAGGTATCAACACTTCTTAACCCTCCAACTCTGGTTCTACTTTCATCAGCTGGTGTAGTAACAGAGAAACCTTGGTCAGTCAAAATAAAAATAGCAACGTTTAAATTTTTAAAACCTTTAGGCATGAAAAAGATAAGAGAACTTTTTGTAGCACCCGATGCACAGGGTATGAGTCATGAGATGTACGAGACCTTTAAAAATGTGGTTGATGAAGATTTTGAAGCTGAGTTTTCTAAGTCAAAAAGTAGGGCATTGTGCTTTTGGGGTATAGATGATACAGCTACACCACTTTACACAGGTGAGAAGATTGCAGGTCTTATAGAGAATTCTAAGTTTTATCCACTAGAGGGTGACCACTTTTTCTTTTTGAAACATGCAAAGTTTATAGCAGATGAAATAACAGAAGATACTAAAGGATAAATATGGAAATAGTTAATGTGTTAAGTAATGTACTCTTTGTATTGGCATTGGGCTACTACTTTATGACCAACATGCAGTGGTATTCGTATAAATTAGATAGGGTTTTGTTTCACCATACCAAAACATGGTGGCATTTGGTTTATTTTTTAATTCCACTTTTTCTTTACTTTACTGTAAGTCGTGAGACAAACTTTAGTATAGTAGTCTCTTTAGCCTATATAGCCATGCTCTATATGTGGAGAAAAGAGCAAGACAAACCCTTGGTCTTTACAGGACGGGTAAAACGTTTCTTTGCTGCCTTGGTATTTTTTACACTTTTTTTAGTGATGATGAAATATATTATTAAATTTGAAATTTTAGTAGTAGTTATTCCTCTTATCTTAGCCTATGCAACCTCTGCCATGATGGAGAAGTTGCTTTTTAAAGGTTTTCAAATGAAAGCAGAAAAGAAGCTAGAGTCTATGCCCAATATGGTAGTAGTAGGAATAACTGCATCATATGGTAAGACCAGTATTAAAAATTATGTAGCTCATATATTGTCTGCGAAGTACAATGTCTATGCAACACCACGCTCGGTCAATACCTTTGGTGGTGTACTAAAAGATATTAACGAAGACTTACCCTCTGATACAGAAGTTTATGTAGTAGAGATGGGAGCAAGAGGAGCAGGGGACATCGCTGAAATAGCTAAGTTTGTTAATCCTCACCTAGCTGTGGTTGGTAAAATAGGACCAGCACACATTGAGTACTTTGGAAGTTTAGAAAACATACGAAATACCAAAATGGAGATACTCTCTTCTGAGCGTTTAAAAGAAGCTTGGGTTCATGATTCTGCTAAGCTTAGTCCAATTGCTCATGTTCATACTTTTGGTAAAGAGATTTCAGGGGTTAAAGCCACGCTAGATGGTTTAGATTTTGAGATGGATAACGAGCTTTACCATGCCAACATATTAGGTGCATTTAACGCCATGAACTTAGGTCTTGCTATTAAAGTTTCTAAAGCTTTAGAGGTAGATGAAGAGAGCATTAAAAAACAGTTAAACTCACTAGAGCCAACCCCTCACAGACTCCAAAGAATGGATGCAGGTGGAAAACTTATTATCGATGATAGCTTTAATGGTAACATAGACGGTATGATGGAAGGCTTTAACCTAGCCTCAACCTACACAGGAAGAAAAGTCCTCATCACCCCAGGTTTGGTAGAAGTAGACGACGAGTTTAACATACAAGTAGCCAAAAGAGCAGATGAGGTTTTTGATGTAGTAGTACTTACAGGTGATTTAAACTACAAAATATTCCAAGAGAATGTAGATGAAAGTAAATTGGTTAAACTGGAAAGCAAAGATAAAATGCAAGAGATGCTAATAGAGCAGACACAAGCAGGTGACTTGATACTGTTTGCGAATGATGCTCCGAGTTTTATTTAGCCCTGTAGGGTGCTGTTTTTAACGCACCATTAAATGAAATTGGCATACAAATAAGTTTCGCCGAAAGGCTTAAAAAACCGTAGGTCGGGATGTCCTCTTCCCGACAAAAACCAGCATAAAGAAAAAGCCCATACTAAGCTTGTAAAAGATATTTCAAAAGAGTTAGGATTAATATGAGAGCTTCGGTAGGGTGCCGTTTTCTAACGCACCTTATATTTGAAATTCAAAAACAATTTTCTCTTTATGCCAATTTACGTCGGGAAGAGGACATCCCGACCTACGGGTCTTTAAGCCTTTCGGTGAGATGTTATTTTATGCAAATTTTATTTAACGGTGCATTAGCAGATGCACCCTACAGATTTTTAAGGATAAAAAATGAGTTACCTAATTGATACGTTAACTAAAAAAATAGGTTTTTTTACAGCCATACTTGCTTTACTATTAGCACTGCTCATAGGCTACGATGCCATGATGCGTTACCTCTTTTCAGAGGGGTCTATTGCTTTGCAAGAGGTAGAGTGGCACCTTTTTGACATCGTCTTTCTTTTGGGACTCTCTTATGCTTTGAAACATGACAAACACGTTCGTGTGGACATAATGTTTGCTCACTACTCTAAAGAGACAAAAGCAATAGTGCAAATACTCTCTATGATGTTTCTGCTTATTCCTTTTTCACTTTTCTTTTTAAATGGAGCATTTGAGATGATGGTGCAGTCTTATGTGCAAAATGAGGTTTCTTCTGACCCTGGGGGCTTGGCTTATCGTTTTGTTATAAAAGGTGTTCTCTTTGTGGCTTTTATTTTGTTGGTTTTACAAGCTCTCTCTGAGATTATCAAAGCTTATGCAAAACTAAAATCAAAAAAGAATTTCTTTTTTGTACTTAGTGGAGTGTTACTATTTTTAGTTTTTTCTATGCAAAACTTGGCTTTTTGGACTGACCCTTTATGGTTAATGTTTATGTTGACACTCTTTTTACTCTTAACGGGTTTTCAAGTGGCATTTGTATTTGCAGGGGTGGCACTCTTTTTTGTACTTATCTCTGATGAGTTGGGTATACATGTACTTGATATGTTGCCTTATAGAGTTTATGGAATTATGGGAAATATTACGCTTATGTCGGTTCCTCTGTTTATTTTAATGGGGCTTATTTTAGAGAAATCTAAGGTAGCAGAAGATTTACTTCTATCTATGGGAAAACTTTTTGGAGGCATAAGAGGAGGCTTGGCTATTTCTGTAGTTGTGGTGGGAGCCATACTTGCTGCAAGTACTGGAATAGTAGGAGCTTCGGTAGTTATGATGAGTTTGATTGCTTTGCCTTTAATGTTAAAACATAAGTATTCCCCTGAATTAGCCACAGGTTCCATCGCTGCTTCGGGAACTTTGGGGCAGATTATCCCTCCGTCGATTGTACTTATAGTTTTAGGAGACCAAATGCACTTAAGTGTAGGTGACCTATTTCGGGCTGCTTTGGTTCCAGGGCTACTACTTATTGGGCTCTATATAGTATATATTTTGGTTTATGCTTATTTAAATAAAGAGGTTGCACCAGCTATAGAGAACGATGAACCTTACTCTAAAGTTTTGAGGGATGCCTTAAAGGTTATGGTAGCTCCGTTGCTACTTATTATGGCTGTTTTGGGTTCTATTTTTGCAGGTATAGCTTCACCTACAGAGTCGGCAGCCATTGGGGTGATAGGGGCTTTACTTTTGGCACTTTATAAGCGTAGATTCTCTTTTGAACTTTTACGTTATGCTTCGGTAGAGACAGTAAAACTGACTTCTATGATATTTATGATACTCATAGGTGCTACAGCTTTTTCATTGGTTTTCAATGAACTCGGTGGTGATGTAATGGCTATGGAATTTTTTAAAAATGAAGTAGGGGATAAATGGACATTTATACTCATATCTATGTTGGTGATATTCCTTTTAGGATTCTTTATAGACTTTATAGAGATTGCCTTTGTAGTAGTGCCTATACTGGTTCCCATAGCCCATGCCTTTGGTATTGACCCTGTTTGGTTTGCCATACTTATAGCGTTAAATCTACAGGCATCATTTTTAACACCCCCATTTGGTTTTGCACTCTTCTTTTTAAAGGGTGCAGCAGGAGATATGGTAACAACAGCACAGATATATAGAGGGGTTATCCCTTTTATTTTGCTACAATTAGTAGCACTATTAATTATTGTAAAATTTCCAAATTTGATATATTTATTTGGAAAATAGAGAAGGAAGAGACATGGAAAAGAGTATAAAAATAGAGATAAAAAAAGATAAGCTAGAAGGGTTAGAATATTATGCAAAATTGTTGAATAAAGATATCAATACCATGCTAGATGAAGCTCTTGCACAATATTTTGAATCAGAAAATGAAAAACTTGTTGCTAAAGAACAGAACATGACAAACTTAGATTTTGATGAATTTTGGGATGGGGTAGAGCTTTAAATCCCCAAAAAATAACTAATTATATTGTTTTATAATATTTTATATTGTTAAAAAATATTTAATTATATTTTAAATTATAAAATTAAATTTTTTATCATATATGTTTAATAGTTATATTTGGTTAAAATTAAACATATCGATTAAAACTATATAGAAAGGGTCAAAAATGGGACATCCAATAGAGCTAAATCAAATTTCTGTTATTCAAAAAGCACTTCCAACTTATGAAGGTTTTACCAAAGGTGAAAAAAAATACTGTATGGAGAATCTTTCAGAGTGGATTTCAAATGAAAAAGGTCTTGATATTATGATTTCTAAGTTAGAAGAGAAATCATTAGATGCAAGACCATTTTTACAAAAGTTGGGACTTGTGTGTTAAGTACTATAAATTAAAGATTTATATTTAATATCTCTTCTTTTGGTAATTGTAACAGCAGTGGTTTATCTTCTCTCTTTAGCCACTTAAGTATGGTCATGATTTTATCTTCATTCATGGCTGTACATCCTGCCGTTCCTTTACCATTCCCACTTCGTATATGCATAAAAATACAGGAACCAGCATTTTTTATCTGTTCTGGGTTATGGTTAACGGTAATTCCATATTTATAAAGATGATTGTTTAGTTTCATATGTTCAAAACTTTTATAATCTTTTTTAACTTTTGTACTATCTACAATTTGATTGTACCATTTAGAGTTGCTATCGTCTACACAGTGGTCAGTCCTTTTGTAAGTAGAGTAGGGGAAGTCTATAGATAAGTCACTATATCCAAAGCCATTACCCAAATAGAAAAGACCAGCAGGAGCTCTTCCGTCACCCTCTTTTTTAATGTACTTAGCATTGCTTGGTGTTGTATGTAGCCCTTTTCCCCACCCTAAACCATTACGACCTAAAATTATACTTATAGGTTTTCCTACTTTTACCCATTTTTTGTCTATACGTTCGTATCGTTGTAGTGTTCCTTCTTTTTCATTCCACCCATCTGTTTGGACAAATAGAAGCTGAGATGAGTCACTAGGTAAGGTTATATGTTTGTTACTTAGGTGTAAAAGGTTAGCTTTTGGTACTTCAGTCTCACTCATGTTCACTTGTTGTGGTGTTGGTTCACTTTGACATGCAGTGAAGAGTGTAAGGGTCAAGGTTAATATAGATAGTGTTTTCATAATGTTATAATTCCTAAAATTTTAAATTAAATAAAATGAGGAAAAATCATGGAAAATTTAGGAGTCTTCTCCGTACTAATACCACTCTTTATCATCATCATGGCAATTATAACAAAAGATGTCGTTGTCTCTCTTTTATCAGGTATTTTTTTAGGAGAGATGGTCATACATGGCTTTAATCCTTTTGTAGCGTTAATAGCTCTTTTGGATGGTTTTATAGGCTTATTCTCAGAGGGCTGGATAACAAAAACCATTCTTTTTGCTCTTCTAGTAGGTTCCATAATAAAGCTACTTAGTAAGTCAGGTGCAGTTGAGGGGTTTGTCTACTATTTAAGTGAGAAACAACAAAAATTAGATTCCCCTAAAGGGGCTTTACTATTGGCTTACTTTATAGGTATTATTATTTTTATAGAGTCCTCTATTACCTCTTTAGTGGCAGGTACTGTTGCTAGACCACTTTGTGATAAAAATGGAGTAAGCCGTGAAAAGTTAGCCTATGTGTGCGATTCTACTTCTGCACCTGTCTGTTCACTTATCCCTTTTAATGCTTGGGGTGCTTTGCTCTTAGGCTTAATTGTCACAGGGATTGATGATAAGGTTATAGTCGGAGATGGGATTACACTACTTATAGAGTCTATTCTTTATAACTTCTACTCCCTTATTACTATTTTTATGGTTTTAGCAGTGATAATTTTTAACATTAATTTCGGTCCTATGGCTAAAGCTAAAGCAGTTCCCTATGAAGAGAAGGTAGCAAAAGAAGACACTAAAAAATATATTTCTGTATGGGCAATGATTTTACCTCTGCTTGTTTTAGTACTGATGGTTCCTCTCTCTCTTTACTATACAGGTAATGGAGATATTTTAAAGGGAAGTGGTTCAACTTCTGTATTTTATGCTGTGATTTCTACTTTAATATTTACTTATATCTATTATATCTCTCGTGGCTATTTAAAACATAAAGAGTATTTTGATGCACTTTATGAAGGTATTGCCGATATGATTCCTATAGGTCTTATTTTACTTCTTGCTTTTCTTATAGGGTCAGTTATTAAAGATTTAGGAACAGCAAATTATATAGCAACAGCTATGCAAGAGGCAAATGTTTCAGCCATCTATATACCATTATTGGTTTTTCTAGTAGCTTCATTAACAGCGTTTTCTACTGGGACTAGTTGGGGGACATTTTCTATTATGATGCCTATTACTTTAGGATTAAGTGCCAGTTTTGCTCTGCCCATACCTCTTATGATTGGTGCTGTTATCTCAGGAGGAATTTTTGGTGACCATGTTTCACCTATTTCTGATACGACTATTATCTCATCTATGGCAAGTGGTTGTGACCATATTTCGCATGTACGAACTCAAATGCCTTATGCTCTAGTAGCTGCTGGATTGGCTTCGTTAATGTATTTGGGATTTGGTTGGATATCTATGATGTAGGATTGCTTGTTTTTATTGAAATGTATCCCTTTAGGGACAACGCACCATTATACATTCCCAACAAAGATGTTGGGAACAAGTATTAAAATGGAGAAACGATTAAAGCTCTATATTAAGAGCGTTTAGTGTTTCGTAAGTAATTCCACCAGTTGCTAGTGAATTATCTCTTTGGTATTTGTCAAGTGCTACACGTGTGTCACGTCCAAGAACACCATCTGCTTTACCAGCTTTGTAGTCTTTGGCATTTAATGCTTTTTGAATTTTTAAGATAACGTCTTTGTTCATGTTTGTTTGACAAAGGATTCTTTCCCAACTTTGGTGAGAATCTGAAACTTTTTCTTTCTTAGCAACAACTTTATATACTGCTTCGATAGGAGTTTTAATTTCTTTTGCTGCTTCAACAAGTTTTTTAACTTTCATAGTTTGGTATTTAGCTGGAATCTCAATTTCTTTGGTAGAAACAGGAGTTTCAAGTACAGTTTTAGTGATTTTCTTAGTAAGTGCAGGTGATTCAAGAAGACAAACTTGATGTCCTGTGTAGTTTAAACCTTTGTCTATGCTATCACCAACTTTTACCCATGTGAAATCTGATTGGTTATCAAGAACTTTTTTCTCAATAGTTTTTTTAACTTCTGGAATAGTAATTGTTTCTACTTTTGCAGGAGTAACAAGCTTTTTAACTTTGATTGTTTTACTTACAGCAGGAATGTCAACAACTTTTGTAGTAGCTGGAGTTTTTACAACTTTCTTTTTAATTGTTTTGTAAACAGCAGGGACTTTGATTAAACACATAATCTCACCTGTTGCACCATCTAATTTAGTTGCAGGGTTTGCACCTTTTTTCCATACAGTCTTCTCTTTTTCAACAAGAAGTTTTTCTGTTTTAAATTCATAGGTTGCTGGAACAGTAATGGTCTTTTTAGAAGCAGGTTTAATCTCAATAGTTTTTTCTACAGTTTCATAAACAGCAGGAACAATTTTCTGTTTTGTTGATTCTTTTTGAACTACAATTTCTTCTGCAACTGTTTTATATGTTTCTGGAGTATAGTACTCTCTGTAACAAGAACCAGGCGTTGCATTTTCTAAATCAACACCTTTAAGTTTAGCTGCAACAAGAATCTCTTTACTTACTGGTGCAGAGTGACGCTTTAAAGATGTATGCCAACTACGTGTAGAAGGTTTAACTTCAATAGTTTCTGTCTCTTTTTTGTAAGTAGCTGGAACGGTTACAAGTTTTTTACTTGCAGGAGAGATTTCAACTTTATCTTCAACCCACTCGTATTTTGCTGGAATAATTGTTATTTTTTCTGATGCCTCTTGAACAAGAACACGCTCATCTACCGATTTGTATTTTGCTGGTACTACAACTTTAGCGTAACACTCTCCAGCTTTTGCATCTGGTGGAATAAGTGATACCTCTGCCGTTGCGTAAGTTATTGGCAATAGTAAGCCTAATAATAATGATGAATACTTTAATTTCATTTGTTTCTCCTTGGAAATTTTGTAATTTATTAAATTGTACTGATGTATTATATAGGCAACTTAATTAATATTAAATTAATTTATATAAAAAACTAGTTTAGAGAATTAAGCGTTAATAGACGACAACTGTTTTCCAATATAGCAACTTTTTTAACCATTTCTGTTAAATCTCGGTCATAAGAGATAAGTCCGAACCCCTTAATGAGAAGAAGATGATTAGAATTATTTTTTAAATAGTTACTAATTTCATTGGCTGCTCTGCTTTCCCAATCTTTAAAACCTTTAGGGTCATATATGTGGACAGTATCAAGTAGTGTCGCACCATAAAAGTCTTTAGCTACAACGATATCATGGTTCAAAGAGTAGGCTGTAGCATAAGGAGGCATGGTATAGGAGATATATTTTGCATTGAGTAATTCACTATAAATAGCTTGGTGAATATCTACATCAGCAGAGGCATCTTTCCATCTATAATCTTTCTCTTTATTACAGGTTAGTTCTATAAAGTCATCTTCAGATACCTCGTCAAGTATGCTCTCTTTTTTATTGATAATAAAAGAGTTTAGTGCTACTTTTGCAGATATAGAACCGTGAAAAACACCAAAATAGTTTTTATTAAACATAGAGTTTGATATATGTTTTAGTTCATTAAGTAAATGTGTGTCCATCTAAATAGCTCCATTTTTTTGGTATTATATCGTTTTAATTAATAATAACATAAAGGTTTTGTATGAATATACCTCATATACCTGTACTGCTTAATGAAGTATTGGATGGATTTTCTAACATAAAAAAGGGGTATTTTGTCGATTGTACCTTAGGTTATGCTGGTCACTCTGAAGCGATGTTGAAAACCTATGAACAGATAAAACATATAGGGATAGATAGAGATGATGAAGCTTTGGCTTTTTCAAAAGAACGATTAAAGTCCTATTCAAGTAGGAGTAGACTTTATAAAGGAACATTCGCAAATACTTTACCTATTATAGGAGAGCAACCCATAACGGGTCTTTTAGCCGATTTTGGTGTCTCTTCTTTACAACTTGATAAAATGGATAGAGGGTTCTCTTTTTCTAGTGAGACCTTAGACATGCGAATGGATAGTTCTGCTAAACTCTCTGCTTTTGAAGTGGTTAATCACTATGAGCAAAATAAGTTGGAGTATATTTTAAACCACTATGGAGAAGTTCGCTCCTATAAACGTGTCGCAGCTGCTATTGTTGAAGCTCGAAGTAAAAAAAATATAGAGAGTGGTAAGGAACTTTCTGATATTATCTGTGAAGTTCTGCCAAAAGGTGGAAAGATTCACCCTGCTACTTTGTCTTTTCAAGGTATACGCATAGAGGTCAACAATGAACTAGGAGAGATAGAAGGACTTTTAGATGTTTTGGAAGAGAAGTTTAATGCTGGTGAACTCAATGGTGCTATTATCTCTCTTATTACTTTTCACTCTTTAGAAGATAGATTGGTTAAAAACAGATATAAAAAATGGGCAACAGCTTGTATTTGTGACCCCCAAGCGATGCGATGCACTTGTGGAAAAAACCATCAATTGGGTAAAATGTTGGTTCGTAAACCCATTATAGCAACAAAAGAAGAGCTAAAAATAAATGCCCGTTCACGCTCTGCAAAATTAAGAACATTTATATTTAAAGGATAGTCTTGGCTACGAAAATTCAAGCTAAAAAAGTTAAAGAAGAGAATGGCGTAACAGGGAGTATGATATTGATTACTTTCTTTGTTTCTGCATTAATGTTATTGTTAACTTTACCAAATATTTACCTTGACAATCACATCTACTATGAGAGTAGAAGTATCGCTCATCTTCATCGTATTAAAATAACACTTGAAGAAGAACAAGCACTTATTAAAGCTAAATTAGAAGAGATTAATTATAAAGAGAATTTACTCAACCATGATATAAAGTAACTTTATGATTAAAAAGTTTTTAGAGTTTGCCCTTGACCGTCCTGTTCTGAACCATATTTTTATGGTTTTGATGATTGTTATGTCTATATTTGCCTATAAAAACATAGCCAAAGAGATTTTCCCTGCTTCTACACTCGACAAAATCTCTATTTCTGGTAGTTATGTGGGTGCAAGTGCTGATGTACTTGACAAAATGGCTGTTAAGACACTTGAAGAAAGTTTAAAATCTATCTCTGAAATCGACACGGTTTATAGTACCATTCAAAATGGTTTTTTTAATATTGTAGCTGATATAAAAACAGGTAATGACACTCAGTTGGTTTTGAGTGATGCGAAAGATGTGGTTGCGAACATCAAAAGAGATTTACCCTCGGATATGGATGAACCCATTGCTAAACTTGTCAAACATGAGTACCCCTTACTCTTGGTAGCCGTTTCAGGAGATGTTTCTTTAAAACGACTCATTGATGTTGCTGATAAGTTAAAAAGCAAACTTTCACTTATAAGTAATCTTAACTCTATTAATATTCGTGGAGAGTCAGATGAAGAGATACTGATAACTTTAGATCAAAAACGAATAGATGGTTATGGTCTCTCTAAAGAGGCTGTCTATAAAGCCATCTCTTCTATCTCTTCTATTTTCCCAGTAGGAACAGTTAAAGAGCAGGGAAATCATATCTATATTTCTACTATAAATGGTGAGAAAACTAAAAAGCGTTTGGAGCAGACACTGCTTACTGTTAATGGAAAATGTTTCTATTTGGGTGATATTTCCAATGTTGCTTTTCATTTGGCTACTCCTGCACAAATTTCTCACTTTGATGGTGTTACAAACCTCTCTTTAAACATCACTAAAAATGAGCAGGGAAATGCCATTGCTTTGGCTAAAGAGATACGTACAGTACTTAAAGAGTTTAATAAAAAGTATGAAAATGAGATAACCTTTGAAGCCTATTCAGACTCTTCTATTTGGATTAAAAACCGTCTAAACCTTGTCTCTTCCAATATTCTGTTTGGACTTATTCTGGTTATGTTGGCACTCTTTTTAAGTCTAAATTTTCGTATTGCTTTGGTGGTAGGACTAGGAATTCCTGCTTCATTTATGATTACACTTATTTTTGCTGATTATATAGGCTACAGTTTAAACATGTTAACCCTTCTAGGAGCATTAATAGCACTGGGAATGCTGGTAGATGAAGCCATTGTTGTGGCTGAAAACATCTATAGACATGTAGAGATGGGGAAAAAACCACGAGAAGCAGCCATAGATGGTGCTGTTGAGATGTTTCCTGCCATATTGACAGCAACCATGACAACGGTTTTTTCTTTTTTGCCACTGCTGATTATGACAGGAAAAATGGGAATGTTTATGAAAGTACTTCCTGTTATGATTTCCATACTGCTTATCTCTTCTCTTTTTGAAGCATTCTATTTTTTACCTCTACATGCCAAAGAGTTTTTTTCTTTGGGGAGTCTTGCAAAAATTCAACATCAAGAAGAGAATAAAAAAGGAGTATGGGGAACTATTGACAGACTCTACAGTACTGTTTTAACCCTTCTACTTAGGTTTA
This sequence comes from Campylobacteraceae bacterium, assembly GCA_027038295.1. Classification (GTDB taxonomy): domain Bacteria; phylum Campylobacterota; class Campylobacteria; order Campylobacterales; family Sulfurovaceae; genus UBA1140. The sequence goes on along the minus strand of JALVXD010000291.1, from coordinate 1,450 downwards.
AAAAATCCTCACTTTTTTTAATGGTGTTGCTTATTTTCTTAGGTACGGCAGCTGTAGGAAGCATCACCAAGTTTCAGATGTTTCCAGAGTTTGATGTTCAGCAGGTTTTTCTTAATGGAAAGGTAAACATTAACAACGAGTTGAAAGATACTGAAAAGTATGTTAGTATGATAGAAAAAGAGTTACTTTCAAAGCTCGACATGAATGAGACTGTCGATTCGTTTACCACTGTGATTGGCTTTAGAATGTATGCTGATTTAAGTAGTGATGTGGGTGACAACCTGTTTCAAATCATTATTAACCTGCATGAAAAAGCACCTGAGAACTTTTTTGACCGATGGATTAACCCTATCTTTTCATTGGAGTATGATAGCAGCGATATGATACGAAAAATCAAAGCACAAGATTTACTAAAAGAGATAGAGAAGAATGTTTTAAATGATATACGAAATTATAAAGAGCATGGTCAAAAAGTTTTTGAAGAGTTTAATCTCTTTGCTCAACAGACAGGTATAGTAGGGAACGATATTGAGGTAGGCTTCTCCTCTTTAAACCCTAAAAAAGTGCTAGATGCCATTAAAAAAGTAGAAGAGAATCTCTCTAAAGTTTCAGGCGTTCATGACATTGGAAACAATGCCCATGAGGGTGAACTAGAGCTAAAGTTACGTGTCAATGAGTATGGTCAATCTTTAGGTTTAAGTGAGGGTGCTATTACTTCTGCTCTACGTGGTTCCTTTTTTAAGGGTGAGTATGCCAAAGCTTTTAACCAAGAGGGTTTGGTTCGCATAAAAGTAGAAGACCGATACAAAGACCAAAAAGGGAGCATTGAAAACTTTAAAATCACAACACCTGAAGGAAAAGTGGTAAGTTTGAGTGATGTTTGTGACTTTTATTATCAGAAGAGTTTTGTGAAAATTTTTAAAGAAGATGGGGAAAAAGTTCGTTCTCTTTTTGCCCGTGTTGACAAAAAGGTCATTGTCCCTACAGAGGTTATGGCACAACTACAACCTCTCTTAGATGAGATAGAAAAAGAGGGTGTAAAGGTCATTGTAAAAGGTGAACAAAAAGAGAATACCAAACTAAAAAAAGAGATGGGCGAGGCAGCTATTTTGGCTGTTTTTCTTATTTTTATTACCTTGGTTTGGATGTTTAATTCTTTTGTGCAACCTTTGATTATTTTGTCCATTATACCTCTCTCTGTCTTTGGTGTTTTAGTAGGAACCAAACTCATGGGCATAAACATGACCATGCCAGGTCTCATGGGTCTCATTGGTCTAGCAGGAGTGGTGGTAAACGATGGGCTTATTATGTTAGAGTTCGTAAGAAAAGCAAAAACACAAAACGAGATACTTCTCTACGCTGCTCAACGTGTTAGACCCATCATCTTAACCTCAGTAACAACGGTTTTAGGTTTGTCATCACTGATGTTCTTCGCCTCTGGTCAAGCTCT
>JALVXD010000290.1 GCA_027038295.1 Campylobacteraceae bacterium | reverse complement strand
AAGGGTTATAAGTTCTCTACTTATGCTACTTGGTGGATTCGTCAAGCCATTTCAAGAGCCATTGCTGACCAAGCACGTACCATTAGAATCCCTATTCATATGATTGAGACTATCAATAGAATTAACAAAATCATTAGAAAAGGTCTTCAAGAGACAGGAAAAGAGCCAGATTTAGATACCATTGCTAGAGAGGTTGGACTTTCCGTTGACAAGGTTAAGAATGTTATTAAAATTACAAAAGAGCCAGTAAGTCTTGAAACACCAGTAGGTGATGAAGATGATGGACGATTTGGTGACTTCATTGAGGATAAAGCTACGGTTAGTCCATCGGATGCTGTACTGAAAGATGACCTAAATAACCAAATAGATGAAGTACTTGACCAGTTAAATGAGCGTGAAAAAGCAGTTATTCGTATGCGTTTCGGTCTTCTCACTGATGAAAGTGATAGAACACTTGAAGAGATAGGTAAGGAGCTTTCTGTAACAAGAGAGCGTGTAAGACAGATAGAATCTTCAGCGATTAAAAAGCTTAAGCACCCAAGAGTAGGGCGTAAACTTAAGAACTATATAGAAGGTTAAGACCTTCTATATAAAAAGTTATTAAAATGAGAAGCCACCAGTAAATTCTGGATAACCCCTATTGTCATTATCGTTGCCTGTATTTGAAAACTCTTGAACCCAACCAAATGACATAAATGAGTTTTGTGAAGTTTGCACAGATAACCCTGCACGTCCTCCATATATATCGTAGTCATTATAAGGTTTTTCCATAAAAGTTTTATTGTAGAAAGCACCTAAGTATGGTCTGTAAGTTGTATTCTCTAATGGTAAGTGATAGGTAACGGGAACTGTTACTTGGTTTATATCGGGGGTACCACCTAAAAATGCTTGATACGATGCTCCTAGCGATAAATTGTCAACAATAAAGTAGTTTACCGTGGCTCCTAAAACAGTATAATTGTTACCAAAACTGTTATCTGTCCCCAGTGTAAATCCTACGTTTTTACTCCCCACAGAAAAAACGCCTCCTTCAGCATAAATAGCTGAGCTTGTTAATAGTAATAAAATAATTTTTTTCATAAGTGACCTCCTATAGTTCTATTATGTTAATATTTATTTTTATATAAAAAGATATTATATCATTTAACCTCTTATGTTTAGGAAATTTTTAGTACTAATGTCATCCCATTTTTTATTTAATTTTGAAAAATTATTATAAGAATCTAAGGCTCGTTTGAAATCATTGTTTTTCTTTGATTCTGATTCTAATACCTCATTTAAAGCTATTTTTGCAGCATCCATCATATCTTTAGGAAAAGTTTTTATTTGGACATTTTTAGGTAGTTCTTGAAGTGCTATCGCATTTTTGTAACGGAACTCTTGAAGCATATTCCCTGTCATTTCTGCAGCAGCAGCTGTAATAATGGCTTGATGCTCAGAGCTTAATTGTTCCCAACGATTTTTGTTAAATGTAATCTCTAAAATTGAACCAGGTTCATGCCACCCTGTATAGTAGTAGTCAGCAGCTTTTGCAAAACCCATCATGCTGTCAAGTGCAGGACCTACCCATTCTGTAGCATCTATGGTTCCTCTCTCAAGAGAAGTAAAAATTTCACCTGGAGGAAGAAGTACAGGATTTACTCCTAGTTTTTTCATAACTTCACCACCCAAACCAGGGATTCTCATTTTAAGACCTTTAAGGTCAGCGAGTGAATTGATTGGTTTCTTAAACCAACCACCCATTTGAGGCCCCGTAGTACCACCAATAAGAGGGTAGAGGTTAAATTTTCCATAAAATTCACGCCAAAGCTCTAAACCTCCTCCAAATTTTAGCCATGTGAGCATCTCTTCACTCGTAAGTCCTAACGGCATTCCTCCAAAAATAGAAAAGGCAGAGTTTTTCCCTTTCCAGTAGTAAACTCCTGAGTGAAAAGCATCTATTTGTCCCATAGAGGTAGAGTCAAAAACTTGAAGTGCAGGAACTAAGATGTTTTTAGGGTAGACTTTAATCTCTAATGTCCCTCCACTTAGTTCGCCACAACGTTTGGTAAAATTGTCCACACCTGTTCCCATAATAGGAAAATGAGCAGGCCATGAGGTAGCCAGTTTTAGTTTTACAACTTTTCCTTTTTTGATATTTACATTTTTGTCAGATGTTTTGTTCTCTTCTCTATAACATCCACTCAAACCGATGGCACCTAAGCCAAGAGCTGAGGTGGTTAAAAAGTCTCTTCTTTTCATTATTTGTCCTATTAGAGGTTTGTTTCTGTAGAATTATAACATTTTACCTACAAAAAACAGAATGACGTATTTGTTAGTTATCTTTTGACATTTCATAAATTTCTATATCGATAGGATAAGTTTATCTTAAAATAATATTAAAAATTATATATAGTTTTTATTTAAGTTAAATATATTCTGCTAAAATTATGTTATAAAATTAGAATTATACTTTATCTTCAAATTATTAAGGAAAAAACTAGATGGAAAATATATGGTTATGGGTAGCAGTAGGGTTAATATTGTGGCAAGGTATGACGTTATTGCAGTTTTTGATTTTTTTATACTATAAATTTCGTTTTCCTGATTATCATTTATCTGCTAAGAGTGACATTGATGAAGAGGTACAAAAAATACTACTTCCTTATGAAAAACATCTTTTAGAAAATAACTTTATATTTAAGTATGCAGTAAAGCATAAAAGTATGATAGTGGGTTCAGATTTAACGATATATAAACTCTACTACTATAACCCAACAGAGGGGATTCATGCCTTTTTAGAAACCACACCTTATAGAGGTTCTCTTCAACCTGTAAAATTGGCATATGATACTATTTATGAGAGTAAAAAGATATGTACAACTGAAAATGGTATGGAGCATTTTCTTCCAACTGTTCCAAAAGAGGTCTATTTTTTTGATTACTATTTACCCTTATGGGAAGATATTTTTAATGCACACCTAAACGATAGAAGAGTAGATAATGAAAAAATTATTAAAGAACCTTTTGACAAAGAGGGTTGGTTAGCCTACCTAAATTACACTGAACATCTATATGCAGATGCTAATGTAGCGTATGGTGTTGCTACAAAAACAGAGGATGGTTACAGATATAAAGCTTCATTGGCATTGTGGAGGTATGCAAAGAAGTCATTAAAAGGTTATAGGAAATTTTCTAAAATTTTAAAAACAAATGCAACGCTAACTACTACAGAAAACAGTACGGAGAGTCAGACACAAGGGCTTATGGCTCAAATGGAACAAGTCGATAAACAAAGAGGTAAGGGTAGCAGTAAGATAAAGTGGTTTGTTGTCTCTCTTCTTACCTTTATTGCTCTTTTTTCACTTTTTGGATTTTCCATTGCAGATGTCTTTGTATTGGTCATTGTCCTTTTGGTGCATGAGTTGGGGCATTTTCTTGCCATGCGTTATTTTGGCTATACCGATACCAATATATTCTTTCTTCCTTTTGGTGCTGTGACCATAGGCAATAAAAACAAACGGAGTGCCTATGAAGAGTTCATTGTCTCTTTGATGGGACCTTTACCAGGTATTATTATTGGTGTAGCTCTTCTTATAATGGAGACGCAAAATGGGGTAGAGCTGTTTAATAACTCATTTATGAACAGTTATGCCATTATGAGTATTGTTATTAACTTTGTTAATCTGCTTCCAATTCATCCTCTTGATGGAGGAAGAATTATTCAAACACTACTTTTGTCACGTTACCCAAAAGGACAGTTTTATTTTTATATCATCGGTCTTGCCGTATTGACGGGGGTAATGGTCGGGATGAGAGACCCCTTTTTACTTATATTTGTGGTTTTAGTAGCACTTGGTTTAAAAAATAGTTATCTTCTTTCTGAAGTGTTAAAAAAACTCTTTACTACCTATACACATGAAGAGATAACAAAAGAGAGTGTAGCATCACTTTTGATTCAAGATGAAAAATTTATGAAAGAGAGTTTATCCACCAAAGCTCAGGTAGCAAAACAAGCATTACGTATTGTGGAAATGAAAAAACCAAGCAGAGTTCTCATAATCTTTGGTATGGCATTTTATTTGCTTCTGCTTTCACCAACATTGATTGTTGGCTATTTTGGGCTAAATATAATGCATCAGTCAGCATATAGTAATTTGTCCCATGAAGGAAAAAAAGAGTTACGAACTTTTAATGAAACGGTACAGAGCTATTGGGGCTTAACCCAAGCTGATAACGTAGACTACACTTTAGAAGAGTCGATGAAAATGCTTGATAACTATTTTTCTACTTCAAAAGTAAAGCGTAAAATTATTGATGGACTCCATAAGACCGTAGATACAAGTAGCCTACCTTGTGCTGTATCGAAAGAGCATTTGCAAGTTTTACAGTGGCACAATGGAATAGAAGAGCTTATACCATACCAAAAACTTTTTTCTGTTAAAGATATGATTGATACACATCTATTGGTTCAACGCGAAAAAGAGTCTTATAGTGAAAGTAGAGAGACAAACTATGTTTTAGCCGTTGGAGATGAAGAGTCGTATGGTCTAGCCTATAATTGTAATGAGAGTGGACTTTATGCTTTTTATTCTTATGGTTATGACAGTAGTAATATTAAGCGATATTACAACTGGAACCATTTTCTAAAGGTTACAGCAGAGGCATATAGAGTAGGTGCTTACATAGAGCAGAATGGAACATTAAATATAGATGAGAAAAAATTTGCGAAACTACAAAGAGAATATTACTCTATTGTAGATAAAGAAAGATATGAAGAGCTTATACACTATCTTCAAAACAGAGCAAAAAAGTACAAAGATACAAAAGATGATTTATTAAAAATTATACTTTTGCAAAGTATGGTTAGAACCTATGACCCAAGGTTGGAAGAGAGTGTTAACTTTTATCTTAATGATAAAAATAAGAAAGTACAAGAACAAGCAATATATACGTTAGGAAAAATAAAAAAATGAAAGAATCAAAAATATCACTGAGTTGTGAAAAGTATTTTGATATGAAAAAACATATAGAGAGATAAAATTTAAATTTTCTTCTATTCTTTAAATAAGAGATATTTACTCTTTTTATGTTATTATCCCTTTAATAAGGACATAGCATGAATATAGAAGAGATTATAAAGCAAAATCAAAATGGCACGGTTCTTTTTTTAGGACGTGTCACTAATTTTACGCCAGAAGAACTTACAAATTTTTTGGAATCCCAAGGTATGAAGTATGCAGATAAATATGTGGGGCAAGAGGTTGCTCTAGTTGTGTTGAGTACCATGATGACCCCTTTAGAGGAAGAGACCTCTTATGTGTTATATGATGCCAAAGTTCCAGAGTTACGTTTGGCTCAGTTTGAAGAGTACTATACGACGCATATTAAACCCAACACCTTGATGATGTCACTTAAACTCTCCAATGACCAAGAGCGTTTGAAGCGTCTGCTCAAAAATGGAGCATTTTCTGATGAGGTCTACTTAAAACTTTTTAAAATGTACGATTGGGGGAATGATGGAGTGTATGATAACGATGAGAACCGTGATGCAACCATAACTTTTGTAGAGCGTTTTTATAGACCCGATGGTTTTCGTGACCCTGCTATGGTCTACTCTCCTATTACGTTGTCCAATATTGCTAGAGATGCCAAAACAGCTGATATATTGGATGCCATGCTTACCATGCCAAACCATGAGATAAAACAGAGCCG
>JALVXD010000289.1 GCA_027038295.1 Campylobacteraceae bacterium | reverse complement strand
AGGTTCCAAAATAGACAGGCTTTTTATTGGGGAGTAAAATCACCGTTAGGGGCCAACCACCAGATTTGTTGTTGATGATTCTGTAACCCTCTTGATAGTAGCTGTCGATGTAGCTCAATCGCTCTTTGTCTACTTTAATGCTTACAAAATCTTTGTTCAAAATCTCTGCTACATCTTTTTGAGAAAAGCTTAACCGTGCCATTTCATGACACCAATGGCAGGTACTGTAGCCTATAGATAAAAAGATGAGTTTCTGTTCATCTTTGGCTTTTTTAAAAGCTCTGTCACTCCACTCCATCCAATTGACAGGGTTCTCTTTGTATTGTAGCAAATAGGGTGAAGTCGATTGGCTCAACTCATTGGCAGAGCTAAAAACGAAGAGCATTAATAGCGATACTATGATTTTCATCTGTTTCCTTTGGGATGCGAAGTTTCTTTTATACGAAACCCAACCCCACGAACAGTCTCTATAAGGCTAGAGGCAGACCCCAATTTTTTACGCAGGTTTTTAATGTGAACATCTACTAAATTACTGCTTTTTAGGCTGTCAAAATCTTGGTTAATGTGGTCATTTATTTGGTAACGTGTCAGTACAACTTGTTGGTTTAAAATAAGAAGTTCTAAGAGTTCAAACTCTTTTTTAGTAAGCTCTATGGGGATGTTTTCTACTAGGACTTGGCGTGTGGCTAAGTCTACTTTTAAATTCTCTATTTCTATGGATGATTTTTTGTAGGCAGACTCTCGACGCAACAACGCACGAATACGTGCCAAAAGTTCTATGTTTGAGAAAGGTTTTGCTAAGTAGTCATCGGCTCCTGCATCAAGAGCTTCTACTTTTTCATCGATCTCCGACTTAGAAGAGAGTAGGAGTACCGATGTAGAGTAAAACTCTTTTCGCATTTGAGCTAAAAATTCAACCCCCGAACCATCTGGCAACATCCAATCTAAGATTATAAGGTCATACTCTTGCTTCTCTAAAGCCTCTTTTGCTTTTTGCAAGTTTATAGCAGTAATAGTAGTAAAATGGGCTTCGTTTAAAAGTTTTTCTAAACCAAAGAGAATCTCTTGGTTGTCGTCTATGATTAAAATTTTCATCTTTTCATTTTAGCATAAAACGATTAAACCCTAAAAATAGAAATAGTGAAATAGCAGAAACTAAAATAATAGAAGCCCCTGAAGCGATGTCATATTCATAAGAGATAGCCAGTCCAATTACGGTGAAAATAGAAGAGAATATACCTGATAAAATCATCATCATATATAGGGTATTGGAGAGCTTTTCAGCAATATAGACAGGTATGGTGAGTAGGGCAATGACTAAGATTAACCCTACTACTTTTATGGCAACGACTACCGTAAGAGCAGAGAGTACAAGTATAAGTGTATAGAAAAATTTAACATTTATACCTCGTAAATTTGCATACTCACTGTCGTAAGATACAGCCAATATGTCACGATACCAAAAGGTCATAATAATTATGATACCAGCTAAGAGTCCTCCCATAAAATAGAGGTCACTTTGACTTACAGCCAAAATGGAGCCAAAAAGATAGGACATAAAATCGGCATTGTACCCAGGGGTAAGGTCTATGAGTACCACACCCACAGCCATACCTACAGCCCACATAAGACCAATGAAGGTGTCCATCCGTTCACGATGTTTTAGGGTAATAACAGAGATAATAAGTGCAGCAGCTACAGCAAAAACTGAAGCACCTAGAAAAATAGGTAGCCCTAAAAAGACAGCCATACCAATACCACCATAAGCAGTATGAGCGATTCCCCCTGCAAGAAAAACCATACGGTTAACCACAATGAGTGAACCGATAATTCCTGAAGCCATAGAGACCAAAAGACCAGCGATAAGAGCATTTTGTATAAAAGGAAAAGAGAGAGCATCTAGCATTATTTTTTCTCCTTAAATCTGTTAAACATCTCTACTTCACAGAAGTGGTTACTAGATGAGGTATCATGATGGGTTAGCTTTTTATTAATATGTACCACTGAATTGGCATATTTCATAATAACTGAAATATCATGACTTACAACGATAATTGTAATGTAGTTATTGAGTTCTTTAAGCAGTTCATATATCTGCTTTTGTCCATCAATGTCAATGCTAGAAGTAGGCTCATCTAGTATGAGTATTTGAGGGTGTGCACACAAGGCACGGGCTATCATAACACGCTGTCTCTGTCCACCAGAGAGTTCGCCTATTTTAACATTGGCAAACTTTTCCATACCTACTTGAGCCAATGCCCCCATAGCACACATGGTCTCCTCTTTGGCATAACCAAAGAGAGGTTTTTTAGTGCCTATGTGACCCATGAGTACAACCTCTATAACCTTTATGGGAAAGTCGGTATTAACATTGGTATTTTGAGGAACATAGCCGATTTTAGAGAGGTTTTTTTTAGGTACTTCACCAAAGGTACGAATGGTTCCTTCTTTTACGGGGTTAATACCTAATATGAGTTTAAGTAGGGTGGACTTTCCCCCACCATTTGGACCTATGATGGCTAAAAAATCTTTCTCTTTAACGGTCAAGTTTATGTTTTCTAAAATCTTCTGCTTGTGGTAGGAGAAAGAGAGGTTTTTTATTTCGATAACAGTCATACTATCGCTCTTTTTTTGCAATGGCTTTGGCTAGATTTGTTAAGTTCTCAGCCCAATTTTTAGCTAAAGGAGAAGTTTTAATGACTTTAATATTTAGATTATTTGCTATAATTTGTGCTGATTTGTCAGAAAACTCTGGTTGAGTAAAAATGGCTTTAACCTTTTGCTCTTTTGCTTTTTTCATAAGCTGAACCAAGGCTTTCATTTTTGGCTCTTTTCCTTCTACTTCAACAGGAAGTTGTGTCAACTCATAGCGTTTAGCAAAATAGCCCCAAGCAGGATGAAAAACCATAAACGTTGAGTTTTTAGGGGTATCTTTTAAAATCTCTTTTATTTCAGTGTCAAGTGCGTCTAGCTCTTTTAGATAGCTTGTTAAATTCTTTTTGTAATACTTTGTGTTGTTCTTATCTACCGAAGAGAGAGTTTCAAATATATTTTGAGCTATCTGTTTTACATTAATAGGGTCAACCCAAATATGTGGGTCTGTACTCTCTATTTCATGCTCTTCATCTTTTTCATGATGATGACTTTGCATTGCTGATTTATTTATATCTTTTGAAATATCAGAAATTATTAGATTTTTGTTCTGATTTTTAAATTTATCTAACCAAACTTTTTCAAACTCTACACCTATAGAGAGGTAAAGGTCAGCCTTGGTTACTGCTTTCATTTGTGAAGGTTTTGGTTCATAGTTATGGGGAGATGAACCAGCTTCAACCATAACAATGGTATCTACTTTTTCTCCACCAATTTTGTCTACAAATATTTTTTGAGGTAAAATACTCACAATAATATTGGTTTTTGCGAAGGTTAGGGTGCTTAAAAGTAAAAAAATAAGTAATTTTTGCATAGAGAGCCTTGTTAAATTTAAAAACCGAATAATAACATAATTTGTGTGAAAGAATTATCTTGTTAAAATCTATAAATAAAAAATGAGGGACAATTATGGAAAAAATTACTTTAAGAGAGTATGCAAAAAGAAATAAGTTAAGTTATTTTGCTGTTATGAAGCTGGTAAGAAATGGTAAGGTTAAGAGTGAGACTGTCTCTGAAAATGGTAAAGATGTAGAGTATATTTTGATAGATGATAAAGAAGAAGTTAATAAAAAAATATCTGAAAAAGATATTCCAAAAATGACACTTGAAGAAGAGAATACTCTTTTAAAAGAAGAGATTATAAAATTAAAAGAGGCATTGGAGCGATGTAATAGAAGAACAACTTTAGTACTATAGTTACTCCTCTTCTTGCTCTTTTTGATAATTGTATGTTAGGTAGTCATGTATGGCTTGAGCCTCTTCATCTGTTAGGTAGTAGATAGGCATTATTTTATGGTATTTTCGACGATTGTTCTCTTTGTATTTATTTTCAAGACTTGCTTTTAAATCTTCAAGAGAATAGTCGCGAATATCGACACCTTTTAAGAGTTTAGGGTTTTTTTGTTTGTCATAATATTTAGCAATTTTTTGACCACCTTTTCCCATATCCCCATGGCATTTTGAGCAAGATATACCACGAGGATTTTTGTAGAGCATTCTACCATACTCAACAGATGATAAAAAACTCTCTTGAGTCTTTACATCTTCTATGGAGTTATTCTCGTCGGTATAGTTGTTATCATTAGAATTATCATCGATACGTAGAGCCTCTTCTAGGTTGCTGTTGTTTTCATCAAATTCAAGGTTCATGTTCTCTGCATTAAATGAAAAAAGAGTAATCGGAAGTAAAAATAGTAGTAATAAAGCTTTCAAAGTAAGGATTACCTCTGTAATAAAGATTTTTTGATATAATACCGAAAATTTACCTAAAAGTGAAAAAATGCAACTTATCGATGGAACATCCTTATCCAAAAAAGTCCAAAATTATGTTAAAAATGAAGTAGAGAGTTTAAAAAAAGAGCAGGGCATCGTCCCTGGTTTGGCTGTTGTTATAGTCGGTGATGACCCTGCTAGTCATGCCTATGTTAGCATGAAAGAGAAAGCCTGTAAGAATGTAGGGTTTTACTCTATTGCTCATAAAATGCCTGAAACCATTACTCAAGATGAAATTATTCAAATTATTACGATGATGAACAATAATCCTCATATTCATGGTATTTTAGTACAGTTACCCCTTCCACCACAGATAGATACCAATAAAATTTTAGAGGTGATTGAGCCTAAAAAAGATGTGGATGGTTTTCACGCTTACAATGTAGGACGTATGGTCTCTAACCTTGAAAGTTTTGTAGCCTGTACACCACTTGGTGTTATGAAGATGTTTGAAGAGTACAACATTGACCTAGAAGGACAAGATGTTGTTGTTGTAGGGGCTAGTAATATTGTAGGTAAACCAATGGCAAGTCTACTTTTAAACAAAAATGCAACGGTGACCGTAACCCATATTCATACTAAAGATTTGGCTTCTCATACTCGAAAGGCAGATATTGTAATCGTTGGGGTTGGTGTTCCAAACCTTATTAAAGAAGATATGGTAAAAGAGGGGGCTATTGTTATAGATATAGGAATTAACCGTTTAGATGATGGTCGCTTGGTAGGCGATGTAGACTTTGAAGCAGTGGCTCCAAAATGTTCATATATCACTCCTGTTCCAGGAGGTGTTGGCCCCATGACCATTGCTATGCTTCTTCAAAACACACTAAAATCAGCTCAGCAATTTGCAGATATTAAGTAAAAAGGTAATTAATGAATTTTTTAAATAAGATATATAGATTTACCAGCTCTTGGACAGGTACGGTGATTATTGTACTTTTTCTTATATTTTTTGTGGTTCAATCATTTGTTATCCCTTCTGGGTCAATGAAGAGAACCCTCCAAATAGGAGATTTTCTTTTTGCAAAAAAATTCTCTTATGGAATACCTATACCTATGCTTCCATGGATTAATACAAAATTGGTTCCTGATTTTAATAATAATGGACACCTTATAGAGGGACCAAAACCACAACGTGAAGATATTGTAATATTTTTATATCCTATAGATGGTAAAACACACTTTGTAAAACGTTGTGTGGCTACTGGTGGAGATGAGATAGTATATCAAGATAAACATTTATATATTCACTTTTCAGAGGGTGATGAGTATATTAAAAAAAATTAC
>JALVXD010000288.1 GCA_027038295.1 Campylobacteraceae bacterium | reverse complement strand
GTTAGTTCATGGTCCTCTTTTGCCATTAATGCAACATTTCCTGTTTTTATAGTCTCTTCAAGTACAGCAATTCTTTTAATAAGATAGTGAAAAATCTCTTTATTAACATCGGGAAGCATGTCATGTCTTAGTTCGTTACTGTTAGAATCACAAGACAATATACGAGCTGGAATACCTACAGCCGTTGCAAAAGCAGGAACATCTTTGACCACAACAGAGTTTGCTCCTACTTTACACCCGTGACCAATAGTAATATTTCCCAATACTTTTGCTCCAGCACCTATAACAACATTATTTCCAATAGTAGGGTGTCGTTTACCATGAGAGGTACTTACTCCACCCAAAGTGACTTGCTGATAGATGACTACATCATCACCAATAATTGTAGTCTCACCAATAACCACACCCACACCATGGTCTATAAATACTCTACAACCAATAGTGGCTGCAGGATGTATATCTATGGTGGTTAAAAATTGACCTATAGCAGAGATGAAACGTGGAATGAAGCGTAAACCTCGTTTATATAAAAAGTTTGCAAAACGGTAGAAAAATATTGCCCATAACCCTGGGTAGTTGAAAAAAAGCTCAAAGCTGTTGTGTAGAGCAGGGTCATTTCGTTTTACATTTAAAAAGTCTTCTTTGATGGTTCTAAAAATATTCAATTTTTGTCCTAATAATTTGCTTTTTGCAGTTAAAATAACTATTTTTACATAAATTAAAGCTTTATATTATTTATTTTTTATAAATAATATAGTCTTTTCCTATAAATAACATGAACTTAATTAAAGCAAATTGTCTACTTACTCTGGTTGGTTCTTTCCATAATCTATATAACCACTCTAATTCTAGATTCAAAAAGAGTTTTGGAGCTCTTTTTTTATCACCTCCATAAATGTCAAAACTACCACCTAATCCCATATATAGTGCTGGATGTTGAGCAATGAGTTCATCCATTAAAAATTCTTGACGTGGACTTCCCTGTGCAACAAAAACAATATCAGGTTTTAAAATTTTAAGTTCTACTATTAGTTTTGTCTTATCATTTTTTTTAAAAAATCCATTTCGGTACCCAAGAACCTTAATTTGTGGATACTCTCTTTTTAATCTTTTTATGGTATTTCTTATTACTGTCTCTGTTGAGCCAATAAAATAAAAAGTTTTAGTTTTTTCAAATTTTTGAATAATATCCAACCAAAGCTCACTACCAGGTAGTTTTATGGCTTTTAAGCCTTTGACTTTTAGTGCTAAAACTGCTCCAATTCCATCGGTATAACCAATATTACCATTAATAATTCTTTTAAGTTTATCATCATTTTTCATGATTTTTTCTGCATTCATAGCAATTAGGATTTTTTTACAATCTTTAATATTTTCTAAAAAGATACTTTTGGAACTAAATACATTGATTTTATAGTTTTTTATTATTGCATAATTCATTTTTTAATTCTCCCAATAATTTTTTATTTAGTAGTTGTAAGAGATGTTCCATACTCATTAATAGGTAAACCTTACGGACATCAAACTCTTTTCTATTTTTGTATCTCAAAATAATATTCTCTATTTCATTCTTATTGATGTAGTTGGTAATTAATGAATCGTTTGAACATAATAGTTTCATAATGTCATTATTTAAATCTCCTTGAAACCACTCTAAACTTGGCATGTCAAAACCTTTTTTAGGACGATTTATGATTTCATCAGGTAGATATTTTTTTGCTACTTTTTTTAAAATATATTTATGTATGCCATTTTTTATTTTGTATTGATGTGGAATTTTTTGAGCAAGAGCAACAAGGTCATTGTCTAAGAAAGGAACCCTCATCTCAATAGAGGTTGCCATGGTCATTTTGTCTCCATACATAAGTAGCTCATCAGAGAGTGAAGTATAGGTATCAAGAATAGACATTTTATCTAGTGAACTTAGTTCATCGGGGATAAGGTTATAAAAGTAGTAGAGTCCTGTTTGATGATTAGAAAATTCACTCTCTAGTAATTTTTTCTTTTCCTCTTCTTGGTAAACTGTATAAATCTTTTCAAAACGGCTTAAGGTATGTTCCTCTGTTAAACTATAGAGGGCTCTTTGTATTTTATGGTACTTTGGACTAGAGAATAAAAACTTGAACCGTTTTGCTAACTTAATAAGAGAAAGATACTTCTCTCTTTTTAGTTCAGCAGAGTATTTGCCATAACCCATAAAAATTTCATCGGCACCTTGTCCTGCTAGAATGACTTTAGTGTATTTTGCTCCTAGTTTACTTACTTCATATTGGGCAAAGGTATTTACTGTGCCATTAGGCTCCTCATTAATATAGCTAGACTTTTCAAGAATTTTCATATATTCATCTGAGTTTGCAATAACATCATGGTGTTCCGTACCTAAGATTTCAGCAGACCTTTTTGCATCATCTGCTTCACTAAATTGGGCAGAACCATTAAAGCCTATACAATATGTTTTAATTTTGTTCTTTGTATATTTAGAAGCTATGGCTGTTACCAGTGCAGAGTCTATACCACCTGAGAGAAAACTTCCCACTTCTACATCGCCAATCATTTGTCTTTCAACAGCAGCTTCTAGTTTTTCGCTTACAGCATCAACCCAGTAGGCTTCACTTTTGTTGTTGTCTATTTTTATGTTGGCGATGAGTTTGTCATTAATATTAAGATGTTTATCTAAACTATGCGCTTTTAAATCATATTCTAATATTTCTCCAGGATAGACCTTTTTAATGCCTTGTACAATGGTTTTAGGGGAGGGGTTGTATCTTAAAACCAAATATTCATTTACAGCATTCATATCGAGTTTAAAATTAGAAACCAGTTTTAAAATGGGTTTCATCTCTGAAGAGACTATAAATTCGTTGTCTTTATGATAGTAGTAGAGTGGCTTTACTCCAAATCTATCACGTACTATATATACTTTTTGTTTCTCTATGTCTAAAAGAGAAAATGCAAAAATTCCATTAAAATCTTTTACTGAATCAATACCATGTTTTGCAATATAGTTAACAATGGTCTCGGTATCACTATGTCCTTTAAAGTTAATCTCTTTTAGTTTGTCTCGTAAATCAAGATGATTGTAAACTTCACCATTAAAAATGATAATAAATTTTTTATTGGCTGAATACATTGGTTGATGTCCAGCATCACTTAAATCTTGAATAGAGAGACGAACATGACCTAAATAAATAGCATTCTCTTCAATATTAAGATGTACAATATCACTGTCATCTGGTCCACGATGAGCGATGAGGTCTAATGTCTCTTGCTCAAAAGATTTGTTGACTGTTCCTAAAATTCCACACATATTAATGATTCTCCATTTTTGATAAGCTATTTAAGTAAGGGACAACGGCCCATCGAAGGTGATTGAAGTTTTTTCTGTTTCCAAATAGGTCAATCATAGAAGCAATTTCATCATCTTCATTTATAAAATATTTTTGAATTGCATCTGAGAGGGTAAAAATAGTCTCATAGTCTTTTAGCATGATTGCTAAGTTTAAAACTTCAGCATTATCATAAAGGTCAAATTTGGTTATAGATAGTTTATTACTCATTGAAAAACGTTTGTATAGCTTGTACTCTTCATTTATAAAACTCTTTATAATATAGGTATATCCTCTGGTTGTGATGGTATTAACATCTTCTAAATAGGTTAATTCTCCTGTTTTAATAATGTTTTTTACCACTATGGCACTATGAAAACAGTCAATAAATGTATTATCGTCATAAGGAGCATATAGCCAAGAGCCATTGTCTTGTTGTACTGAACATATAAAGTTATAAAGTTTTGTTATCTTCTTCTCAATATATTGCTTTTTTTCAGGGAAAAATTTAAGGAGGAGGGCATACATATACATGCTGTAGCTATTGGCATTGGTAACAATTCTATCTTTCTCTACCCCATAAGATAAAATCAGTATGTTTTCGGTCTCTTTCATCACTTTAATATCATTTTCTAAAAATAGAAAAATAGATTTAATAACGTTTAAAACAGATGCATCTTTAGTAATATTATAATATTGAACCAATGCCTCTAAAGGGTAGGGTGTATGGGTACTAAAAGGTATATTTTTATTGTAAGTATCGGTTGCTGTATATACCCAGTCAAAATTCATGCCCCAACAATAACCACTATATCCTGTAGACCTATTGACCAATAACCAATCAATATGTTTTTTTGCATATGTAATATATTTAAGATTTTTTTCTTGTTTATACAAATTTAAAAGGGTAATGGCTGCTTGAGCTCGTGTTATTGGGTACTCTTGTTTATAGTAGCCATTTCGTTTCGTATTGTTGATATAAAGGTCATAAATAGTTATGGCAGCAGCAGGAAGAAGACCTAAATATTTATTTTTATAATATAGTTTTTTTACTTTTACCCCTATATCTGTTTTCCAAACATCATACGGGTCATAAGTTGATAGGTCGCTTTGTAATAGATATTTTTTTATTAGTTCTTTTTTTATCATTATATTAATTCCTTTAATTGACCATATAGTCTTTTTGCAACTACGTTATTGGTTAATTTTTTTTGAGCATAGTAATAATTAAACTCACTTATTTCTTTTAATTTAGCTCTATTTAAAAGTATGAGTTCAATTTTATTTTCGATATCAACGATGTTTTTAGGTTCAATAAAATAACCCATCTTTTTATCTTTAAAGAAGCTTTTTAGACCACCCACTTTTGTGGCTATCACGGGTAATCCAAACATCATCGCTTCTAATACTGAAATAGGTAATCCTTCTGTATAACTGGGGAGTATATAAATGTCACTCTCTTTCAAGAGAGAAATCTTTTTTTCACCCTCTACAAAACCTGTTAGGCTAATATTCTTTTTGTTTTTAACCACATCTTTTAGTTGATTAAAGGCTTCGCCATCACCAGCAATAATGAGTTCAATATCATCTCTTTTTTTTCTAAGATTATTAAATGCTTCTACCAATTCAAAAACACCTTTTTCTTTTATAATTCTTGAAAGAAAAAGAATTCTAGTTGTAGATGTATTTGATGTTCTCTTTTTGATTTTCTCTTCTAATGTAAAATCATGGGTTAGTGTTGCATCAACTGTGGTTGTCTGCATGATTACTTCACCTTTATATCCCCACTCAATAATTTTTGCTTTAAAGTCTTCTGAGAGTACAAAGATTTTTTTAGCTTTTCCAAAACTATTTAAAAAGAAATTTATATATTTTTTAGTGACTTTGGCTTCAAAATTTAAGTCCCAACCATGAAAAAAGACTACAAATGGTAGACTGTTTTTGACCATCTGTTTAGCAAACAAAGCATCTCTAAAAAAACTTTTATGTAACAAAGAGGGGTTAATAATTCCTAATTTGAAATTTTTATTAGATTTGAGCTTTTTATTAAGTCTCCATTGGTCAAGGAGAGGTCCAAAAATATTTTTTCCATGACCACCAATCTGAAGCGTGTTAAAGTTAAAATAGTTACCTTTATGAAATGCACTCAACAGTGAATTCCAAAAAGCACTAACCCCTCCTGGGGTAGATAAGTTTGCAACAACTAGAAGTATGTTACTTTTTTTTATAGACATATTAACTCTTTACTTTTTTTAAATTTGATAGATACTCTAGTTTTAGCAGTGCCAAATAGATACTAAGGAAAAAGACAATATTAAAATAAAAGCCACCTTGAAGCATCATCATAGATAACATGCCTAAAAATAAAGCTTGTGTAATTGCATAGTATTTTGAATGTTTATTCCCTTTAATAAATTTGTACATTAAAAAGAGAGAAGTTAAAAATAGGCTCATACCTATAAGTCCCTCTTGTTGAAGTGTTTGAAAAAATTCATTGTGAGCAAAAATTCTAAGTCCTACATCTTCCAACATTTTATCTTTAGCATACTCTTGCCCTAGACCTATAAAAATTACAGAAGGGTCATCATCTAACCAATTTTCTACTGCTGATTTCCAAAATAGAAATCTTCCTGAACCCACTTCTGATTTTTGCATATATTTATTTTTATCTTGAAATCTCATCTGTGCAACTTCACTTGTGTTTATGAGATAGATACTTCCTGCTGTTAATATAAGAGCTGTAAAGATTAATAGTAGTGCTTTTTTAAAATTGATATTTTGAAGATATAAAAAAGCAAGTGCTACTAAATAGACCATAATACCTGTTCTTACATAGGTGTCTATTAGCTCATAAAAGGCTAATAGTAAAAGAAAAAGATAAAATAAATTTTCATGTAGATGGTTTTCTTTTTTAATGTGACCTGTAATAACAATCATGGCAAACGCGATAGAGATAGAGGCAGAGTGAGGGTTTAGAAAAGGACCAACCAAACCAAACTCTCCATCCAGTCCAAAGGGTGCTAGGTCATACCCCTCTCCTAATGGTGTCAATATCCCAAAGATATAAGGAACAAAAGAGAAAATAATTAAAATAGCAAAGTGTTTGGCTAAAAACTTTAAAGTTCCCTCTTGTACTTTAAGTATAAAAAATAGATATAAAATAGGAAGCATTAATGTTTTTGTAAAAATGGTTAGAGTATTTACAATGTAGTCCATAGAGCTATATGAAATAAGTGTCTTAAATGCAAAAACTATGGTAATAAAAGCAAACATTTCTATATGTCTCTCTTTAAAGGTTGTATAGACAATAGGTATAAATAAAAGAAACATTAATATCAATTTCCATAAAATTCCAAAAGTCATTCCAGCAATGGGTATGGGTTCCATGTATAAGATAATGAAACCTATAGTATAAAAAAGAATTAACTTTAACTTCATACTATATCCTTGAGTTTCAATACAAGTAAACTGGAAATAGTCCAAAAAAGCATTGATAATAAAAGGGCAATAGCAGCACCATTAATGCCATATATTGGAATAAGTAAAGTATTAAAAATGATGTTAATTAGGAGTGAGATAACTAAGATTTTCATAAATAGATGTTGATTATCTGTCATATTTAAAATAAATCCTACAGGACCACAAAGTGATTCTGATAAGAATCCTATGCTGACGATGAATAGCGTAGAAGTTGCAACAGTAAATTCCGTACCAAAAAGCCCTAGAAACAAATCTGAAAAATATATGATGATTAAAAAGATAGGAACAGTAGTAATAGCAATCAATTTTAGTGAGTCTTTAAATATATCTTTCACTTTTTGTTTATGGTTATGTGTATAGGCTTGTGATACTTTTGGTGATACATATCCACCAATCGCCATGGGTATAAAAGTGATAATCATAGAGAGACTAATACAAGCACTATAGATACCAACTTGATATTCGTTTAAATAATATGAAATCATAAAGCTGTCAACATATCCCATAAGGAACATAATTGAAGCTGTTAAAAACATAGGGTAGGAGTGTTTTAAAATTTTTTCATTGTATTGACCCTCTTCTAAGATAGAAATATTACGTTTTTTTAGAAATTTATAGAGTACAACTATTAGTGAAATTGTAATAAGAGCAATTGCTGAAAATAATATATAGATAGGATTGTAGTTTAAAGAGAAAAATATTGAGATGGCTAATAGTAATGCGATAAAACCATTTTGTGATAAATTTCTAAAAAAAGAGTATATTTTTATATTGTCTAATCCTCTAAAAACTTCTACGAGAACGTTAAAAAGTGTATAGGGTAGTATCATTAAGGCTAAAATTGTAATGTATAGATTAGCATCTATAGATTTAAAAAGATAGTGGTCAATAGTATTGGAAAAAAAAAGTATTAGTAGCGTAACAGATAGACTACTTACAAATAAAATTTTTAATATGGCTTTTAAAAAAAGTGAAACTTGTTTACTACTCTTTAGAGTGGGGATAATTCGTATAACATAGGTATCAAGACCTATTCTTGAAATAACGGTTCCCACCATTATAAGTGCAAAAGTAAGATTAAAAATACCAAAAATTTTTACACCATAATATTTAGGTATCATAATATATGTCAAAAAAAGAGAAGAGGCTCCCAATATTTTGAATATAAAGATTACAAATGAACCTTTGAAAATTTCTTTCATAATTAATGATTCCCTATTAATAATTTAAAATATTATATCACTTATTATGTTAAAAATAGTTAGTATTTTATGTTGTTTTATATTATGATATATTATATATCCTATTTATTTTATATGAAATATTAGTATTAAAATCATATGTTAGGTAAAGATTATTTTTTTTAACTTTAAATTCACTTATAAAATTATCGTTATTATCATAAAGTGCATATAAATTTTTATTATCTTTTATCGTTAAAGTTGTTTCTACCATATTAAAAATTTTAGATATAAGTTTGAATGTATTATCATTTTCCATAGAAATTTCGATATGAGAACGACCAATAAAATAGTCAGCTAACTCATCACAGGTTGCATACCATACATCTTTTTTTGAGAGTAGGGTAAAGATATAGTTTAAATTATCAATATCTGAGACAATATTTGGATATTGTATTTTACCATCTGTTCTATAGGGAGAAGAGTGTTCTTGAATCGAGATAACTTGTTGATTTTGGTAGAGAGATTCGATATGTCTCTCTATAGTTTTATTTTTAATGATATACATATAGAGGCTTTTTAAATATTTCCTAGTAAATAATTTTTTGAATATTCGTAGAGAAAGAGTAGAGCCATCAACTGTTGTAGGAATATCTACAACCCCTTGATTGAATTCTAAGTCATAGTTATATTTTTTATCTTTTGAATTTTTATCCCAAATAATACCATCCCAATGATATGCCCACCACTTAAAAGCACTTTTTGAAATAGAGTCAGAACCAAAATTACCCTCTTCATAACCACAATACTTACCTCCTGTTGGATAGCTTTCAATGGCTTGTTTAAATAGTTCTTTTCCTCGTTTTATCTCTTTTATAGCTTTGTCTAAACTACTAAAAGTCTCCCACTCTTGTAGGAACTTTTCATGTTTGACTGATGCTTTCCCATGAGTTGTTCCATGATAAGCCAACTCTACATTTTTATTACTGTTTAAATATTTTAAAAAATCAATAAACTTCTTATCTTCTATTATAGATTTATTATAGGTATACTCTTCTCCTAATGCCATAGGAGCTCTTTTATCCGTAACCAAAAAAAATGTAGTTTTTATTTTGGGGAATTTATCTAAAAGATTTTTAGATAAGAAGTCCCACATAGAGCTTTTATCTCTACCGTAATGCCCCCAATCTTCACCAATTTGTAAGCTACTAGAATTACTCTGTTTCATTGCTATATTAGCAATATCATCAACCATGAAAATAACAGGTGCTACTGCATTATCTTTCCATTTTGCTATTTCTAATTTCATTGTATTGTCCATTATAATTTTTTTATTTTAAGCATTAATGGCAACTCTTATTTGTACCACAAGGGAAATCATCCCATACCTCTATGTTGTCTATCCATTGGTCAAGAGGAACTGATGCATAGTTAGTAAAAAGCATAATTATACGTATTGGGTCAATTAACTTAGTAGTTCCATTGTAGTCAATAACTGTTTTCCCATCTATGGTTAACCATACTTTTCCATCTTCTTTACTGCTTCTTTTCCAAAATATTTCAACATCCATCCATTTCCCTACAGGAACAGGCACTTCTCTATTTTCTCTATACCAATACTCTTTATAAGGTACATCATCTAAAACAACATTGTCCCCATGTGCATACCAATAGAGTTTTTTATTTTTATCAGTATAGATATATAAAGCCAAACGGTAGTCACTTACTGTTTTATATTCACTTAAAACAAGCCAACCCTCTTTCCCTAAAAGTTCAGATAAATTTTTAGGAAGTTTCAAAGAGTATCTTATATAGAGTTGCTTCTCTTCTTTATCATGTGTATCTATGCGATAGGGAACTTGTGTCCATTCATGTTCTTTCTTTTTAATGATTTGATGTAAAGCTTTTGTCTCTTGGTTATGGATGCCAATAGTTGACTCTATTTTATTTTCTATGTAATCATGAATATTATTTTTATTAACAATCATTTGAAAAGATGCATTACCTTTCTCTATAGGCCACTGAGAGTAGTTGTTTTTACTACATCTTATATCTTGCCACCAAATTTCTGAACCTTTTCTATTGGGAACCAATAAAGAGACTTCATCTTCAAAAGAGGTTTTAAAAAGTAAATTAGCAGAACTGTTTTGATGAGGTATAGGTATATCGGAGGAAATATTACTATTCTCTTTGAATGTTTTTATAAAAATCAAAGTTATAAGTAGTAAAGATATTAATACTAAAATAATAAAAAATGTACGCACATTATCTCTTTTTATGTTTTTTATTATTATATCATATTGTCTACTATTTAAATGTCTTATCTTAATAAAAATAATACTTATCAATAAAAATTAATTTAAATATAAAAGTAAAAATTTTATTTATTAGCTATAACTGTTATAAAATATGATATAATATTTAAATTATTATTTTTGTATTTTAAAGGATTTAATATAATGAAAAAAGAAGCACATAGTGGCGAACTTAACTTGGAAAAGTTCTATAATACACTGGTTAGCTATAAATGGTTAATTCTTAGTACTGTTTTACTATCAGCGATGCTTATGTCTATAAGTCTCTATTTTAAACCATCAGTTTATAGCTCTAGTGCTTTGTTGGAAATAAAATCTAAGCCTAAAACAAGTATGCCCAGCGATGTTTTAATGGGAGCTTTGTCTTTGGGAGATGGAGGAAAAATAGGGAAAGAAGTAGAAGTTCTTAAAACATTCCTTATAAATGAAACGGCAATTAATAAAGTTAAGTTGCAAACAAAATATTATGTAGAAGATGGATATAGAGATATTGAAAGTTATGAAGAGATACCTATAGAAGTAACAGATATTAAAATTTTAAATCCAAATATTATTGGAAAAAAAATTATCCTAACTCCGTTTAATAACAAGTTTTCCTTATCGATTGAGGGTAATTTAGTGAACAGTGCTTTAAAGTATGTTGATAAAAAGTCATATATTTCGCTAGATAGTGATAAAAAGTATCTGTTTAATCAAAAAAATAGTAATAAATATTTCAGTTTTACTATTAATAAAAAGTTAAATATAACCAGCCCTATAAAGTTTGTTATCTATGGAAACAATAGAGATATCTACACAAATATGGTAAAAGAAAATCTATCTGTTCATCAAATTGGGCAGGAACTTCCTTTGATTAAAATTACATATGAAGACACTATTCCTAAAAGAGCAACAGACTATATCACAGCACTTACAACAGCTTTTATTGAAAAGAGTATTAAATCTAAAAATGAACAAAACAATAGAGTATTGAAGTTTATAGATGAACAATTAACCAGTATAAGAAAAACATTAAAAAAATCAGAAAATAAATTAGAAGTTTATAAAACTGAAAATGATATTATTGAACCATCTATACAAGCAAAAAAATATATTGAAAAGTTAAGTAGTCTTGAAATACAACTCTCAGAAAATTTGTTAAAACAAAAATTGGTTAATAACCTTTTTGCGTTTATTAAAAAGAATGATAATTTAGATGCTATAACACCATCTTTAATGGAATTGAATGATAAACCTACACTTGATTTAATAGTAACTTATCAAAATTTAGAGATAAAGATGAGGAATTTAAAGACTGAACTGACAGATGAACACCCAGAATTAATCACTGTAAAAAAACAGATGTATTATATTAAAGAAAAAATAATTTCTAATATTGAAAATTTAAAAAAACTTATTCAACAAAAACAAAAATCGTTAATGGGTGAGAAAAGAACTTATGAGGCGAAAATAAAGACATTACCTAAAGAAGAAAAAAATCTAGTTAATATTAGTAGAGATTATAAAGTAAGTACTACCATGTATGATTATCTTTTAAAAAAGAAAACAGAGAATGAACTGTTGGTTGTTTCTACTCTCTCAGATTATAAAATAATAGATTCAGCACATACCTCTTCTACACCAGTCAAACCTAAAAGAGCTTTGTTAATGATTTCTGCACCATTGATGGGCTTACTTTTTGGAGTTGTACTGGCTATAATATTGAAAAGCTTTAATAATAAAATATCTAGTAAAGAAGAGTTAGAAGAGTTAACAGATTTACCTCTTTTAGGGATTATCCCCCTACATAAAAATAAAGATAAAAAGGCTAAACGTAAACTTGAAGTTTATAATGATTCTAACTCTGAATTTACAGAAAGTTATCGTAGTTTAAGAATGAATTTACCTACAAAAAAAGAGGATGGTACTGCAAATATAATTTTAGTGACATCTACTATTGAAAGTGAAGGTAAAACAACACTCATCGCAAACCTTGCCTCTGTATTTCAAATGGCAGAGTATAAGTCCATTGTTTTAAATCTTGATTTACGTAAACCAACACTACATGAATATTTTGATTTAGATAATGAGAAGGGAATGAGTACCTATCTAAGTGGTCATGATAGTATTCAAGATATTATTTTTTCTACAAAGTATCCTGACCTACATGTAATTACATCTGGTCCTATTCCCAAAAATCCATCAGAACTAATTTTATCACGTAGATTCAATACTTTATTGGATATTCTAAAAACGCGTTATGACTATATATTTATTGATTCTGCCCCAGTTGGGCTTGTAAGTGATACCATACATTTAATGAAGTTTACAGATATGAATATCGTTATATTTAAAGAGAATCATGCAGAAACATCATTTGTCGATGCGATACATGGTATTATTAAAAAAAGTGAAATTAAAAATGTAGGAATAGTATTAAATCAAAGTAAATCTAAAAGTAAATCTAAAAATAAATCTTATGGTTATGGCTACAGTTATGGAGTATAACTATGACTCATTAGATTGAATTGTTTTTAAATAACTATTTTCACTCAAGTAAAAGTTAAGTCTGTTTTGTAATTCTCTTTTCTCTTGCTTGTTGATTATAGTAGATTCTTCAATTAAATTTTTGAGTTTTGTATCTATATGATTTTTGTCATAATTTATCTCATCCAATACATCCATGATATTTTTGGATTCTGTTAGGTTTTCTATATAGTAAAGATTCTTTTCATCAAACTGAATAGTCACTTCTGTTGGATGGGTAAAAAGGTTGTGCTTCATTCCTAGTACTTCTTGGTAAGCACCTGTAAGAAAAAAGGCTAAAAAGTATTCATCTTTAGTAACATCTACATCATGTAGATAGAGTGGGGCATTACTATCAAAAGGAATTTCACCATCAGAGTCACAAGTGATATCCCAAATGGTTGCAGGGTTAGTCGCTTTAATATCCAGTTTATCTATAGGCATCATAGGAAAGTGTTGTTGTAAACCCCAAAAGTCTGGTAGTGACTGAAATACTGAAAAATTTACCAAATAACGCTCTTGAATTTTATTTTGCAGTTTTTTAAGCTCTTTTGTTGCCTCATTGTTTAAAAGAAGTATGGACTTTTTAATAATTAAGTTGACGAGTATCTCTGTGTTGGAACGGTCTTCAAGGTCTATGTATCCTAAGTCAAAAAGTGTTAAAAGACTCTCCATATGGTCAAGTGCATCATGTAAGTATTCTCTTGCATTAGAACGGTTAAGTGAAATCCAAAGGTCATTTAATTCTGTTATTAGAGGAGGATTTTGTTCTTTTAGTCGTAAAGATTTTTCATGATAATCTTGAGAAAATAACTCTAAAACAGGAGCAATAAGAACTGAGTGGCTTGAGGCAATAAAACGACCTGACTCTGTAAAAATATCTGGTTCTTCTATATTTTTATTTTTAGATATCTCTTTCATCACAAAAACAACATCATTAGCAAACTCTTTGAGTGAGTAGTTAACTTCTTTATTCTCTTTTTGTTGACTGTATTCAACGGCTAAACCCCCTCCTATATTAACAGTATTAAGGGCAAAAGCTCCTCTGTTTTTTAAATCAGCATAGATATTCCCAGCCTCACGAAGGGCTTTTTTTAGAGGAGCTATTTCTGACATTTGTGAACCGATATGGAAATGTACCATCCAAAATTGTTGAAGTAAATTATGCTTTTTTATAAGGTCATATGCCTCAAGGAGTTCTGTCGATGAAAGACCAAACTTAGAGCTATAGCCCCCACTTTTTGCCCAAACCCCAATACCTGAACTGTGTAGACGAATACGTACACCTATCTTGGGGGTAATAATTTTTTCTTTTCCCTGATTAAACTCTTTATTGACTTCAATGATGGTTTCAATCTCACCAAGTCCTTCAATGGTTAAAGTAATATTATGACCCATTTGCGAAGCTATAAAACATAAAGATATCATCTCTTTATCTTTAAAGCCATTTACTGTTATAGGTGCTCCTATGGGAGTATGTGTAATGGCAATCAGTAGTTCAGCTTTACTTCCTGCTTCTAGTCCATAGTTGAACTCTTTTGAAACCTCCATAAGTGAGTTTACAAAGTTAGGAAATTGGTTTACTTTTAGAGGAAAGACAGCTTGAAACTTACCCTTATATTCAAACTCTTTCTTGGCTCTGTTAAATTCATTATATAAAGTAGAGATTTGTTTCTTTATAAGGTGAGGAAAACGAAGAAGTAAAGGACCTTTATAGCCTTTTTCTCTAACATTTTGAGTTATTTCAAGCAGTGACGGTTCACTTTTATAGTTGATATTAACAGTGGAGTTTTTTATTATGAAGTTGTTGTCTCCCCAAATAGCAATTCCATAGTTTTTGTTCATTATAACACTCCCTTAAAATTATGAAAAGTATTATAGCTGAAAGGGGTGAGTTTTTAAATTATTTTATTTTTAATATATATTAATATGGTAAAATTAAAATAAAAGGGGATTGAATGAAAAATAAAATTATATTGTCTCTATTGATTTTAATTATTAATGGATGTGGAAGTAGTAATGATAAAGTAGAACCAAGAAATAATTTGGCTAATAGTCAAGTAGTTGAGGATATTAAACTTGTCTCTATAGCCTCTAGTAACCAAGCATATTTAGATTTGAATCTAAAAAAAGACAAAGTAGAAGTTTGGGAAGATGGTATGCGTACGAATGGGGGGTATGGAAGTTATGAATGGTGGTATTCTGATTTTATATTTACTGATGGAACCACTATTGCCGTTACATTTTATAGTAAACTTCTCTTCAATACCTATGGCTCTCCATTTCCAATGGTTACACTTAATATAGTCTATCCCGATGGTAGAAGAGTAGATGATACAGATATCGCTTTTGGTCAAAAATTAAATGCTTCAAAAACTTCTGCAGATGTACATATAAAATCGTCCTACTTAACTTATGAAGAGGGTAACTATAAGCTTCATTACTCTAAAGGAGATATAACTTTTGATGCAACCATGATTTCAAACTTACCCATGTGGAGACCTGAAACAGGGCATATTTATTTTGGAGAGACCAATTACTTTGCTTGGCTTCCTGCTCAACCATCTTCAACTGTTAACGCGACATTGCAAGAAAATGGTGAGAAAAAAGAGCTAATAGGAGCAGGGTACCATGATCATAACTGGGGAAACAGTCCCATTCATGAAAATATAAATAACTGGTACTGGGGACGTGCAACAGTGGGTGAGTATAGTTTAATATTTTCAGATATTATTGCCCAAGAGGAGTATGATTATGAGCGTATACCCATAATGATGGTGGCAAAAGGTAATGAAATTTTAGAACTGAATGGTTCTATTGAGATAGAGCGTAAAGATTTGATTACAGATAAAAATACAGAGAAATCTTATGCCAATAAACTACGTTTTGTCCAAAAAGGGACCAATGGTAGAACATACACCATAGAGACAAGCAAAAAGAGTGATATTGCTTTTGTTGATATGAACATAGTGCCTTATGATGCAGGAGAAAATCCAACATATTTACGTTCTACGGCAGATATTACATTGACAGTTACTGAGAAAAATGGAACCAAAAAGAGTTATAAAGGTATGGGAATAATAGAGCAGATGTCATTTAATGATAATGTAGAAAATAACCCAAAGGGTAAGTAGTTTTCCAAGCCAAAAGGCTTGGATAGAAGCGTAGGTAAATTTAGTTTACAGCTACTTCTACTTCTGTACCTTCCCAGATACCATGTTTTGTACAATAACCATGAGCTACCAATTTAAGTTTTTTCCCTGTTGGAATAATTGTAAATGTAGTAGTGTTATGAGCTTTAACGTTTCCAAGAGTTCCTGGAATGTAAGTAGCTTGTGCTAATTTTGTATCACCATTGAAAAGAGTTACGGACTCAATGTAGTGGTCAAAATCATCTGGGTGAGTATATTCGTTACCCATTTTTACAGTTACTTCAAATGGCTCACCAGCAGTTGCTGTGTCTGCACAGGTAATAAATGGTGAGTGTCTGTCGATAAGGTCTTTCTTCGCTTCTCTATCTACTTCTGAGATATCTACGTACTTGTTAATTTTTGGCATTTTTTTATCCTTATTTTGATTTAATAGATGCATTATAGCAGAAGTTTTTTTAAATAGGAGTATATTTATCCTATTTAATTGTTTCTTTTAAGTTCTCTCCCCACTCTTTTAAAAGTTTTCTATCTTCATTAGAGAGGGTTGCCTTTGGATGTAACCATAAATAAGAGGGCATAGGCATACGAATAATAATGGCTTTTCCAAGTTTGTCTGCAAAAAACTTTTGTTTTTTCTTCTCATAACTCTTCCAAAGTGAGAAATTAACCACTTTACGTCCATTTTTAACGTGGTCTTTGACAATCCAAGAGACAGGAGCAATTCTATCATACCAAGGGTAGGTTGAGGCATTGGAATGGCAGTCATAACAAGAGCGTTTTAAAATAGCCATGACCTCTTTTGGGGCAACTATTTCATCGTTAGGGTTACTCTCTATTTTGGCAGGAACATCTACTGCAACAAACTGAATAGCAATAAAGGTGATGAAAAACCAAAACCAAAAACTTTTAAATATCAAAATTCAAATCCTCCACCAGCCCCTTTACTCATGCTATTGTATACAGCATGTACATAAGCATCTCGAATAGGGCAGTCATGTAGTTTAGAACAAGCAAGGCAAGAGCTTACTTGTTGCTCTTGCTGACAAGCTTCAAGCTTTCTCTTTTCTGCTTTGAGTGCCAATTCCCATTCATCTAGTGAAAGTTCATCACTCATAATTTATGCTTTTATTCCATAAGCTTTTCGAAGAGCAGTTATTTCATACTTACTCCCAAAGAAACAAGGGCTTGTATCGTGTGGATGAGCAGGAACAAGTTCAAGTAGTCTCATCCCTTTGTTGTCTATGGCTTCACCACCTGCTTGTTCGTACATAAGAGCAAAAGGAATCACCTCAAAAAGTTGTCTTAGTTTACCATTTGGTTTGTCTGCTGTTCCAGGGTAAGAGAAGAGTCCTCCCCCTTTTAGCATGATTTGGTGTAGGTCTGGAACCATCCCACCAGAGTAACGAAGACGGTAACCCTCTGCAAAAAGAGAATCTATAAAGGCTTTATGATAGTCAGCCCAGTTTTGTTGGGTTCCTCCACTTGCGTTAAGTTTTCCTTTTTCATTCATAAAAATCTCACCTATCTCTTTAAACTCTCCAGCTATAACACGAGAGAGCATAGGTTTTGAGTCTCTGGTTGCAATAACAAGCTCAACTCTAGGACCATAAACAACATAAGCAGAAGCAACAAGGTTTTCACCTTTAAGTTCACCCTCATAAATACCGAAAATAGAACCTACCGATAGGTTAACATCAACAAGACTAGAACCATCTAGTGGGTCGTAACATACAGTGTATTTTCCTGTTTCAGAGAGTTCTAAAACTCCCTCTTTCTCTTCACTTACTAAGGCTTTTACAGAGGCTACATTGGCAAATGCTTTTTCTATAATAATATCTGATTGCACATCGAGTTTAAGTTGGTCTTCTCCTGAAGAGTTTTCAGAGTCAGAGTAACCCAAGTCAGATGTTTTAATGGCTGTGTCGATTTCAAAAGCAACTTCTTTTATAGTTTTAAATATATCATTCATTTTTATTCCTTATACGCTTTTTGCATTTTTATCTATCCACTCTATTATTTGAGTGGTATTGTTTAAATCTAATATATCTATATGATTGGGGATAGTATAATTTTTTAAATCAATGGTATTATCTATTGCAATAGCTTCACTATAACTTAAATAACTCTCTTCAATTTTATTTCTAAAGATAGCTATACGAGGAAGAGCTAAAGTTTTAAGTCCCTCAACCAATAAAATATCAAAATGGTTAAACATTCTAATAATCTCTTCTAACTCTTTGTTACGTTTAGAAAAATAGGTGGTTCGTGTAGAAGAAGCAACAACAACTTCGGCACCTGTTTGAGAAAATTTATAACTGTCTTTTCCCTCTTTGTCAAAAACAGCCTTATCTTTAGGGTCATGTTTAATGATGGCAACTTCTCTTGTTTGGATTAAAATCTTAGATAATTTTTCAACAAGTGTGGTTTTCCCAGAGCCAGAAGGCCCTGTAAATGCAACAGCAAAGCGTTTCATGTATATCCTATTGTCATTAGAGTTTTTTAATAAACGAAATTATACATTAATGTTTATTGAAAGTGTGTTAAAATAGCTTTAGACTTATGGTATTGAGTTATAGTTTTATTAAAAAAAGGTTTTTTAATGTATAAAAAAATATTGCTTCTCTCTTCTGTTTTACTCTTTTCTGCTTGTAGCATAAAAGAGAATTCAAATATTTCACAACTCTTTAAAAAAGATGATATTTATCATATTTCATTAATGAATACAAAAAAAGCACAACTTATTGCATCATTAGAGACAAAAGCCCTTTTAACGGCAACGTATCTTAATCCTGTTTTTGACCATATTGAGTGTAATGAGGCTTGTCAATCGAATCCAAATGAGGAATTTTTCTTTGTAGGTGTCTATATTACAGATAGTGAAGTTAATGAGTTTAATAGTAGAGGTTATAGTTTAAAGCTTAATGGTAAAAAACCTTTAGGGATTCAAAAATTAGAAAAAGATGACCCTTTACGTTACCAAATGCCTATGATAAATAACTGGAGTACCTACTATAAAGTAAAATTTCCTAAAGTTAAAGGAAATGATTTAAATCTTACTTTCGAAAACGATCGGTTTGGGAAGGATACGCTAACGTATTCAAAAAAGATGAAACCCTTGTTTGAGTCTTTGAAAGAAGATTTAGGTAGATAATATAGTTGGTTAAAACTTTTTTCCCATACTCTTTAGACTCTTCATAGTCTATAAGTTCCATACTTAGGTATGGCTCATATTTCCCCTTTTTAAATAAGTACTTCTTTCTTAATGTCTTTCTAGTAAATCCTATACCACCATTGTAAGCATAGGCTACAAAAAGTGGGTGGTAGAGCCAAGAGTTTAAGTAGTCCATGTGTTGGTTAGCATAGCTTACGGCTATATAGGGGTTGAACATTTCAGAAAAATCCAGTTTCTCTTTACGCTCTTTTGCCAAATGATTAATAAGAAAAGGCATGATTTGCATCATACCTAGAGCAAAAGAGGGTGAAACTGAAGCAGGAACAAAACGGCTCTCTTGTCGTGCTATGGCATAGAGCATGGCAACACGCTCTTTAGAGTAACCCCACATAGCTTCACGATAGGGCATAGGGTAGTAAGGAACGCTATAGTTTGTAGATTTCTCTTTTAAGTAGGTATAAATACCTTCTGTTTTATGACTTTTGTAGTTTTCAGCTAAACTATCTATCTGCTCTGGCTTCTCTTTCATTTTGAGTTTTATTTTCTCCCAATCAATGGGATTTTTAATATCAAAACCTTTTATAGTATCATACCCCAAGTTTGGTGTAACTACTTTAGGGTAGGGCTCCTTTAAAATATCTCTAGCACTTAAAGTATAAATATTAACTTGATTGCTCTCTATTAGTTTTTTTAGATATTTTTTATCCTCACTGACCAAATATAACCAAAAATCTACTTGGTCATACTGGTTTTGGTACGCTGTTTTTGTTCGAGCTATTTTTAAAAATTTAGTAGCATCTTTTAGTTTATGAAACTCTACAGCATTTACAGCAAGTAAAAAATTTGACTTAAAGGTTAGATTGTTATCGCCTATATTTATAAGTGATGCTTTTAGATTTAGTAAATCATGGTTGGTTACTATTTTATGAATGGAGGTATTAAACTGTTTTTCTTGAATAAGTTTAGTCAACTGTTCAAGAGTAAAAGGTTTATTAAAATGAGTTTTTCTATATTTGTTGCCAACATTGTTAAAGACATAAGCCTGAGTGCTTCCTGGAAAGTAAGCCAATGTTTTAAATGGGTCATCATCACTAAGAATATGAAGTGTTTCCGAGTATTTATTCTGTTTCAGAATTTTTTTATAGAGTTTTTTTAAACTCTTTTTGGACTTCTTCGCAGCTGTTGCAGG
This sequence comes from Campylobacteraceae bacterium, assembly GCA_027038295.1. Classification (GTDB taxonomy): domain Bacteria; phylum Campylobacterota; class Campylobacteria; order Campylobacterales; family Sulfurovaceae; genus UBA1140. The sequence goes on along the minus strand of JALVXD010000288.1, from coordinate 2,193 downwards.
GTAAATAATATAGTTATTAGGGTCTCTTTTCTTTTTTACTTTGCTTGAAGAGGTTTTAGGAATGTGGCCAATTTTTTTACGAATGGCTTTTTTTAGTTTTGAGCTTTTGCGTTTTGACCAACTGTATGCTTTTATTGCTTCTTCTTTACTGCTCTCTTTATCACTTATAAAACGCCAAATATAGAAATCTTTAGTATTAGAGTTGGGCATCGCTTCTATCTCTTTAAAGTTAGGAGTTTTTGCCCAAAGAGCTAAACCTAAAAGTAAAAAGAGTAGAAGGTGTTTCACTAGATAGCCATACCCATAGCAATTTTACTGAGTAGTCCTACCAATGCCTGTAGAGCAAAAATTACAACTACTGGTGATAAATCAATACCCCCTATCACTAAAAAAGGTAGTTTTTCACGAGCAAATCTTAATGGTGGCTCAGTTAAACGGTTAATAACTTGAACAATAGGATTGTAAGGGCTAACCTGCACAAAAGAGAGTACCACTGATACAATAATAAGTATAATATAAGAGTATACAAGGGAACTTATGATTCCTACAATAGCAACAAATATATTACCTGTAAGTAAGCTACTTAGTAGTTGTAATCCTACAATAAGAACCAGAGGCGAGAGGTCAAGACCTCCTATCACAGTAAAAGGAAACTTTTGACGAACAAAGCTAAAAGCTGGTTCCGTTATACGGTTAATTATCTCTACAGCAGGTTGACGAGGGTCAACTTGTAGCAAAGAGAGAACAGCAGAGATAATAATAATCCAAATATATATTTGAATAACAAGTAGTATAGGTTGTAATATAAAGTCCATTATGATGCGACCTCCAATAGGTATAATTTAATGTATGGATAAATTTCACTTAACTTAGGTCCATTGCCTTTGTTCGTTAAGAGGTAACGAAGTGCAGTTAAGAGATTTTTCTCCTCTAGTTCACTTTTTGTAGTGATATGTTGTAGAAATGTATCATAATTTTCAAAATAGGGTGCTTGATTAATGATTTTTTCTAAAATCTTCATCTCTTCACCACACACCAAAGAAAAATCTTTGGGTGAGAATATAGGGAGTATCTTCTCTTCTAACTCTTTAATGGTACTACACTCTTGTAGATAGAGCTTGGCTAATTTTCCAATGTCTGCATCGGCAAAACCAAAAAGAGTAGAGAGCTTTTTATCATCTATCATTTTTAGATGCTCACGGTTAATAAGACGTAGATTCTCTAAGTCAAACTCAAGAGCCGATTTTGAAATGCTACTCAAATCAAACCATTCAATGGCATCAGGAAGTGTAAATATCTCTTTTGGAGCATTTGGATTTCCTAAAACCAATAAATAATTTAAAATAGCATCAGGAATAAATCCTTGTTCAAATAGCTCTTTAACAGATATATCATTAGTTACAGTGGGTATATGAGCATATTGTGTATCATTCTCATACCTTAAAAGTTTTTTTATATATATCTGTTTAGGTGTATCTAAAAGATGCTTTTCGTCACGGATAACCAAGCTTATATTGCTCATCATGTCATCGGCTGCAATAGCAAAGTTGGCTGTTGGTGTAGTATCTGCTTTTAAAATAATAAAAGAGCCTATTTCTCTAGGTGTAGCTGTTAATTCCCCTTTTATTAGGTCACTATAGCTTATGTCACTCTTAGGGTTTTTAGCTCGAATTACAAATTTTTCAGCCGATTTTTTAAGCTCTTCATACTCTTTGGCTTTAAGGTTTTCGCAGTTATTGGTACAAGGGAACTCTGATTCACTCTCTTCATTAGCACATTTACATACAAATGCTTTTTCATCTTTTAGTAGACGAAGGGCTAGTGTCTGATGAAGATTCAGATGTTCACTCTGATGAAAAACAGCATTATGTTTAAGTGCAAACTTCTCTAAAATCATCATAATCTCTGTATCTTTGCCAGTGATGTTTTTCTCTTTATCTCTATCTTCAATACGTATAGAAAATGGTTCACCTTTTTGTTGTGCAACCAAGTAGTTAAATATAGCAACTCTAAGGTCACCTATATTCATATCACCAGTAGGTGACGGGGCAAATCGAAGCATTCTCTCTCCTGAAAATTATTAGGCGTATTATAGGGGATTTTTGTTGAAATTGGTATAAAATATTACATAACAAAACAATAAGCACTAATTGGCTAAAATACACCCCTTATAATAGTCTCCAAATCAAAAGG
>JALVXD010000287.1 GCA_027038295.1 Campylobacteraceae bacterium | reverse complement strand
GAATTTGTTTTCATAATTTTAGTCCTTTGTATTATGTTATGTGCATAGTATTTTTTTATTGTGGAGGAATTGGGTAAAATGTGAATATAAAAAGATTTATGGGGAGAAATTGTGTAGTAAATAGTAACATAAGGGTTTTTAGCATTCTTCGTAATGTAACTTTAAGCCCTTAGAAGTCATGACAAAACCCGATATATTGACTTTACCATCATGCACCATTTGATGGTGATTTTTACACAATGGTATGAGGTTGTATTTGTGATTTTTAGCTATAGTACCTATCATTCCGTCACTATTTGCCAATTGTTGAGCTTGAATATGATGGATATCGTCCACGTTTTCTTCACATAAGGCACATTTTGTAACATATAACGTTTTATTGTATTTACTTCTTTTTTGTGACTTTAAGAGTTTAAGTTCAGACTTTTGACCGATGAGGTTTTCCCTTATGTTGTAGGCATTTTTTAAGAACTCCTCATCCATATGTAGCGACTTGGCAAATTCTAAACCATAGAGTGAACTTCCCATGCCCAGTTGCAGTTGACGGTTATAGATGAGCGTGTCTTCCTCTTCATCGTACTTGACCCCTAAGTGCAGGAGTATGAGTGATTCTACTTTTTTAAGCTCTTCAATGTTTTTAAGTTGGTGCAGGTGTGTTGCAAATATAAAGGTAGATTTGAGCTGTAGAAGTTTTAAAATAGCACCTGCAACGATGGCTAACCCAGACTCGGTCTCTGTTCCTTGGGAGATTTCATCTCCTAAAACAAGACTTTTCTCTGACGCACGGTTAAAAATATTTTTTAGCTCCATCATCTCAACAGCAAAGGTAGAGAGTCCTTTGTAGAGGTTATCTTGGGAGACAATACGGGTAAAAAGTTTGTCGTACATGCCCAGCTTTAACTCGGTAGCAGGAACAAAAAAACCTGATTGAGCCAAGATGACACAAAGACCAATACTTTTCATAAGTGAGGACTTCCCTGAAGAGTTAATGCCGTAAAGAAGCACACCATTAACTGCTTTACTCTCACTTGCATTGAGTGTTATATGATTGTGTTTGGTCTCTATGCCTTCACCTAAATATACATCATTGGGGATATAGACTCCAGTTTGTTCATTGGCTTCTATGATGGGGTGACGCAGACCTATAACCTCAAATCCAGAGCTCTTATCGACAATGGTTGGACGTATTAAGTTCATACTTTTTGAGCATTTAACATTGGAGATAGCCACATCAATATTGGCAACAAAAACAATAATGTCTTCTAAAAGATGTGAAAAACGTTTCTCTAGCTCATCCAAACTCTGTAGGTAACGCTGTTTGACCAAAGAGATAAGTTTTACTTGATTGGTTTCAAAGGTTTGGGTAATCTCTTCAAAAAGTTTTGAGTTTATCTTGACAGAATTTTTAAGGTATTTGTAGTGGAACTCTTTAAAGAAGTGATGCTCTCCCTCTATGGTTACAAATGACTCTTTTAACTCTTTTTCTATCATTGTAAATCTATTTCTAGTAAGGTTAATACTATAGCCCTCACTCTCTAGGTATCCAATGTCAGCATAGTTGTTTTTTGAAGTTTTACTAAGTCTCTCTTGCTCAAAAAATTTTTCAATATGCTCTGCAACCTGTTCTAGTTTCCCTATTTCAACTTTTTGTTTTTTTAAAATAGTATCAATGGCAGGGTAGATACCATCTTTAAATATGTTGTCGTTTATCTGGTCTATACGGAACCTTGCACAGATGTCTAGGTTAAAACTGTTTGTAAGATGTTTGTAAAATTCGGAGACTTCACTGCTAAGGTTTTCATCAAAAGCGATGCCCATAGAGGAGGCATCATTTAAAAGTTTCTCAATCGCTTCAAGTGAGGTACTAATATATGTCAGCTCTACAGGGTGGAGTTTTTTTAGTTTTATACGTCTTGTAATACGCTCTAAATCATAAATATTTTTAAGATGGGTACCATAAGAGTCACTATGCTCCATAAGCTTTTGACTTAAGTCGTAACGCTCTTCTAAAATCTCTTTATCCAATATAGGTGAAAGTAGACGCTCTTTAAGCAGACGTTTTCCAAAGGCTGTAGAGGTTTTATCTATAAGAGAGAGTAGGGTAACCTCTGCTTTGTCTCTTGAGATGACTCCTAGTTGCTCTAAGGCGTTGTTTCCCAAGTAGAGGTAACGACTCTCCCCCAAAAAGATAGGACGGTTCATCTTCTCTATAATCGCTTCGTCATGCTCTATAATAAACTCTATTAAAATAGCCAAAGCCTCGGTAGTGTAGGGGTGATGCTCCAAATCAAGATACTCAATAGCAGAGAGAAAAGAGTTAATCTGATAGACTTTAGAAAAGAGTTCATTTTGGTAGATGATTTTACAAGATTTTTCGTTAAATGAGGTATGAAACTGGTTAAGTTCCAAGTAGCTCTTAATCCACTCTTTATCAATCTCTGCATTACTTAAAGTTACAATCACTTCAGCAGTATTGTAAGTTTGTAAAAGATTAAAAACTTCATCCAGTGCATAGGTTTTGTCATCACGGCTAGAGTGAATTTCGTTGACAATGGTCTTTCCTGTGGTGACATCTATGGCTGCGTAACCTACTGAGTATACACTTTGGTTCTCATCAATATTGAGTGAGACAATGTTGTTTTCAGTACTGTCTGTATGGTACTCAAAGTTGGTTCCTGGAGAGATGATGTTGGCAACATAGCGTTTTATGTTGGGTACTTCACCTTTTTGTTTTATGATAACTATGGTGTATTTTTTAGTCCCTATAAGACGTGAGAGATAACGCTCTAAAGAGACAGCAGGAAAACCAGCCATGAGAGGGTTGGGAATGGAGTTTTCAAGTATGGTTTTATTTTTACGGGTAAGTTGGATGTTAAGAAGCTCTGCTATCTCTTTGGCTTTACCAATTTTGAGTTTATCATTGTTCACCTCATAGACTTCAAAAAAAGTACCTATCTCTATAATAACTAAGGCATCTTGTCCATATTTGTTTTCAAAATGTTCTTGAAGTTCAAAGTAGAGTTCGGTAAGAAGCTTTTTCTTGGTAGAGAGTATTTTTGCAGATGTTTCCAAGCGATTAACCTATATTATATTTTGTGAAGATATTCTATCTATTTAGAGGTTAGGGTATGCTGTAGGGTGTAGACGGGGTCTACACCCTACTGTGCTACACGCTTCATATATTTATCATAGTTATAGATGTCATTTCTAAACTCTAATTCATTCTCACTATTAACACCAGCTGTTAAATAAACCAAACTAATAGGAAGTTTATTTCTTATATTTAATTGTACTTTTCTTTTTCCCTTAAGTATTTTTGTTGCTTTTGTTAAATTGATATCTTTGTTAAACGTACTAATGGTAGCCAGTAGTTGCTCAGGCTTTGAAAGCCGTACACAACCATGAGAAAAGGCTCTAACTGTTCGTTTAAAAAGATATCTTGTTGGTGTATCATGTAGATAGACTGCAAAACGGTTTGGAAATTTAAACTTTATTTTTCCTAGAGCATTTCTAGGTCCTGGTGGTTGCATAAGACGATAAGGAAATCTTTGTCTACCAGTAAGATAGTCTTCCCAGTATAGGTTTGAGACATTAACAATAGGAGAACGTTCGTTCCATGTTCTGTGTGCTTGTATTCCTTGTCTTCTAAGATAATTAGGGTTCTTAATCATGTGTGGAACAATCTCTCGTTTCACAATACCTTCTGGTACTTTCCAATAAGGATTAAGAACGATATAAGATATCTTTTCATTAAAAATTGGAGTAGGGTGTCTTTTAGCTCCGACAATAACTCTTAAACTCTTTTTGACTTTTTCATCTTCCATATAGTAGAGCATAAACTCTGGAATATTGACAACAATATAACGTTTAGTTTCTTTTCTTGGTAGCCATTTTATTCTATCTATATTAAGCAATACTGTATGGATTTTTTCATCTACAGTTATGTTAAGTGCTTTTCGTGTACCTGCACCAACAATTCCATCAGCAACCAGACCATGACGTTTTTGAAATTTCTTTACAGCCATATTTAAACATTCACCAAAAACTGCTTTTTTATCTATTTTTGCTTCAGTTGATTGATTATTGTCACTCTTTTTTAGCGTTTTATCTGTTGTATTGTTACACTCTTTATAGTCTCCAGAAAGGGTGAGTCGTTCACGTAGTTGTATAATTATGTCTCCACTACTTCCTAGTTCAAGTCTTTTAAAATAGCCCATTTTTTTCCATCCACCATCTACTTTCATTTTGTAGAGTTTTTTAAGTGATTTATTAAGGGCTTTATATCCAAAACGTTTTGGAGTTATCTCTTCAATGGTTTTATTAATGTTGGCTTGTGCTAAAAGAGTTGAAATTTTGTAAGGAGCTTTTTGTTTTAACCATTCAGCATTAATTTTTGATTTTTTTAAACTACGAAGTTTTCTTGAAAAGTTTTTCCACTCAATCTCACCATACAGTCTATGTTCTAAAAAATCATAATAGAGAGAGCTAAGAGATATCTCTACTTTATACAAATCATCTTTTGTAAGATTGTTCTCTAGACTTTCTTGTATTTGTTGGCTATGTTGCACTATTCGGCTATTATTATCAAGCGTTAAATCATTTGCTATATGATACATAAGTTGTTTGTATCGCTCTTTATTTAAGCCATCTTTTTTTAGCCATTGGCTTTGATAGTTATTGTTTTTATAAAATTTTTTAAGAAATTTCTTATGGCTTATTGTTTTGATGAGTTGTGAATTTTTTTTTGAAAAAATCTTTTTTAATGACAGTTTTGTCTCTTCTTCAAAAGTAATAGGTTTTGAGTTATTGCTCTTGGCTGAACTGTTGACTTCTTCTGTAGAAGTAGCAAAAGTCACAGTTATTAGTAATGAAATGATAAGTAAAAATTTATTGATTGTTCCCATATATACACCCTTGTTCTAAGAGTTATAGTATAGTCAAAATTAATTAGTTCTTTAATATAAATCTTAAAAATTAACTATTAATATATGGTTCTGCGTTGTTTGGTATCATAGTTATAAACGTCAGAACGATAGTGAAGTAAACCATCATTTTTAATCCATGCAGTAAGATAAACAATATGTACAGGAACATGTTTAGATAAGTTAAGCTGTCTCTTTTTATTACCCCTTAAAACATGTTGAGTTCTGTTAAAGTTCACAGAACGCTCATGAGGAGCAAAGGTTGCTAAGAGAGCATTTGGTCTGGAGATACGTATACAGCCATGAGAAAATGCACGTCGTGCTTTTTTAAAATATTTTTTTGCTGGTGTATCATGAAGATAGACCGAAAATCTATTGGGAAATTTAAATTTGATTTTACCTAAGGCATTTTTAGCTCCAGGAGGTTGCATAAATTTGTACCTTTTGGTTTGTCCATTTCTCATTACTCTTGCCCAATTGATGTTTTTTGTATTGATTTTAGCACTATTTGGATTGTAACTTCTATGCACTTCATAACCACGCTGTTCAAGATAGTCAGGGTTTTTTAATATCTTAGGAATCATCTCTTTTTGTACAATACTATCAGGAATTATCCAGTATGGATTAAGAACAATAAATGATACTTTATTTGAAAAGATTGGGGTATGATGCTTTTTATCCCCAACAACCACACGCATACTTAGTTTTTCTCTACCATTTTCTTTATAATAGAGCCTAAAGTCAGGAATATTAACCATAATGTATCGGTCTTCAGGTTGGTCAGGGAGACGTTTGATTCTGTCTAAGTTTAAAAGTATTTTTTTTATTTTCCAGTTAACAGAGATATTAAGCTTAGAGAGCGTATATTTGGTAATGGTTCCTGTTTGCCCAATACCATGACGTTTTTGAAATCGTTTAATCGCTTTTTTAAGACAAGCTCCAAAATGTCCATCATTACCACGACAGGTATAGTCACCCTCACTTTTTAGACGGTTTATAAGTCTTTTGACTGCTTTTCCACTTTTTCCATAACGGAGCTCAGAAGAGGCATGTATTTTTCTCCATCCACCCTGTTTTTGTACTTTTTTAAGTCTCTTTAACTCTTTCATCATTTTTTTATAACCAAAACTGTTGGGTGTTGTTGCTGAGATGATTTCAGGTAGAGAATGGGTAAACATAAGTTCTGCTATATTATATTTTGGGTCATATGTTACCCAGTTAGCTGCAATATGATTTCGGCGTAAAGAACGAAGTTTTCTCTGAAAATTTCCCCATGGAATGGCACCATAAATATGGTAGCCCAAATAAGAACGATAAAGGTCAGAAAGTTTTATGTCAAGCTCTAACTTTTTATGCTCATCTTCTTTTTTTAAGTTTGCAATTGTTTTTTTTAGGAGTTTATATTGTTTTACAATATTTCCTTTTGAACTTAAAGTAATATCCGATTTTATGGCAGTAAATAGGTCATTCACCTCTTTACTTTTTATACCTTTATAGGTAAACCATAAAGGTGCATAACGATTTTTTTTGTAGACTTTTTTTATAAATTTTTTATGTTTAATTTTTTTAAATGTTTTCTTTTCATTGCTAACGAGTAGGTTCATTAATCCTTTAGTACTTTTCTCATTATAGATAATTTCTGAAAGAGTGACATCTTTACTATAGTTTTTATGGTTGCCACTAAGTTCTTTAAATGACGAGTTGACAGCAGAAACCTTTTCTACAGAGTTTACAGTCATAGCCTCAAGTGCTACAGCTAAAAAAATGGCAATAATAAGAAATGAGAGAATTTTGACTAAATACACAGGAACCTTTTAGTAGAAAAATATTAATTAAGAGTATGAGTATAGCAAAAAAAAAGAAGAAAAATAAGAAAAACTATTTAATTTGGTTGAAAATAAATAATTTTTAATCTATTGTTACAATAAAACATTAGGGTAAGTCCCTATGTTTAATTGGAGGCATAGTGCATGTTCCTATGTAAAACCCTACGTCCCCATAGAAAACGTTTTTTATAAAAACTCTTTTTATTGAAATTAAAAATAACCACTTTTTTCTTTGAAGAACTGGCATGGATAAAGTTTCCATTACCTAAGTAGATACCAACATGGCATACTTTCCCCGTACGATGCTTCTTGGTATCAAAAAACACCATATCTCCACGTTGCAACTCTTCATAGCGTACATATTTTCCAACTTTTGCTTGTTCTCTTGAAACTCTTGGAATATTAATTCCTGCATCACGGAAAACCCATTGAGTAAAACCTGAACAGTCAAATTTATTAGGTCCTGTTGCACCCCAAACATAGGGTGTACCCAAAAAACTTTTTGCATTTAGTTCAATACTATTTATATCAGTAGTTTTAAATTTTTCTGATACAAAGTTTTCAGGTTCACTATTTCGTTTGTAAGAGATAAATTCAATGTCAGGTGAAACTTTAACCATAGGTGTTTGAACTTTTCTATTTATTCTATGTGGTTCATTTTTTATGACAAAATGTACAATCTCTTTTTTAGGTTCTGTAATACCCATTATATTATAAACAGATGGTTGATTTGTTATATTTTTAGGTTTTACTTTTTTTGTGGAACAAGCAGTGAGTACTAAAATAGATGATATAAAAATTAAATTAAGGAATAGTGTCTTTTTCATACTTTAAGTATAACAAACTCTATTTGTAAATAGAGTAGAATAAATTAAAAAAAAAATATATTTTTCAATATGATAACAATACCAAAATATAAGGTGTTAGATATAGTTTCTATTTAATATATACTGTTTTAGTATATTATAAAATATATAAAATATTTTTATATGATTAATTTTATTTTTTTATAGTTTTTTTATAATAATCCATTGTCTTGACAGAATAGTATAAAATGAGATATTCTTTGTAATTAGTTTTGTTAAAAAAAGGAAACATATGAAGGAAATGGTAACCAAACCGATAGTTCTTACAGCTATTATTTTAATTTTAATTTTAATAGCAATTGTAAATATGGATAAGATTAAGCCTATTCAGAACTTTAGTGCATTTGATGCAGATTATGTACAATATTATAAAAAAGCTTGTAAACTCAAAGATAAAGATGCTTGTAATGAGTTAGGAGATGTTTACCAATATGGAAAGGCTGGTGCTGTTAACTACGAAAAAGCAGTACTTTTTTACAAACAAGCCTGTAAACTTGAGAGTCCTGCTGGATGTAATAATCTTGGTTATATGTATGACAATGGCTTAGGAATAAAGAAACACAAATGGCATGCCATAAGACTTTATCAACAAGCTTGTAAACATGGAGAGATGGAAGGGTGTTATAACTTAGGTTCTATGTACTACCATGGAGAAGGGGCTAAGAGAAACTATTATAAAGCTGCAAACTACTTTAAAAAAGCGTGTAATGCAGGAATCCCACAAGCTTGTAATAATCTAGGATATATGTATGAACATGGAAAAAATGTAAGAAGAGATATTCAAAAGGCACTCTCTCTCTATTATGATGCTTGTGATATGGGTGAAGCTTCAGGGTGTAATAACTTAGGCTACATGTATGAGATGGGAAAAGGTGTTAGAAAAGACAGTATGAAAGCTGAAAGATACTATACAGCAGCGTGTAATTTAGACGATGCTCCAAGTTGTGATAGACTTGGAGCTGTATTTGGAAGAAGGGTTGAACGTATTAAAAGTAATGCCGATTTAAGTGTTGCAGGTAAAGCATGTAAGCATAATAATGGAACGATGTGTTATAAGCTTGGACTCTATCATGAAAAAAATGAAGATGATGAGGCAGCACGTGAGTTATTTAAAAAAGCGTGTAACTTAGGACAGAGTGCCAGTTGTAAACACTTGGGTGATTTAGAACGTCTAACTGTAGATTAGATTTAAAAAAGATGGACTAATTATCCATCTTTGAATCTTCACATTCTCCAGATTTTTTCAATACATAAGTTGTAAAGAGTGGACCTATTAACTCATGTATAATCGTAGTGGCAATAATGATGTTTAAAATAAGTGGTGCCATGAGTTCAAACCCTGCTTCATTTTGTAAAGAGAGCGTTAATCCAATGGCAATTCCTGCTTGAGGGAAGAGGGCGATACCCAAATAGTTTTGGATAGATTTTTCTGCTCTTGAAAGTTTTGCTCCTACCCATACACCCGTTATCTTTCCTAAAATTCTGAAGAATACATAAACAATAATAACAAAAGGCATGGTTAAAAGGAAGTTTATATTTAGGTGCATGGCAGAGAGGGTGAAGAAGAGTAGAAAAATAATATCTTTAAGATGTTTATCAAATTCTTCTTTAACCAAGCAGAATTCATTGGATAAATTTGCCATTACTACACCCATCACCAATGCTGAAAAAAGAGGGTTTAATCCCCACTGTTCACTCACACTATAGAGAATGAATATCATACCTAAGGTAGAAGTGGTTTTTATGCTGGGTTGCTCAACAAAAATTCTGTCGATTAGTTCAGAGATAATAGCAGCTGCTGCACCCACAAGAACACTGAGAATAATAATCCAAAATACAGAGAAAATGATATCTATATTAAAAGATTGACTTCCCATAAGTGAAGAGGTTACCGTTACTATAAAAGAGAAAAAAATCAAGGCGATAGCATTGTCTACCGCAACAACAGAGAGTAGAAATGAGCTAAATTTACCCTTGGCTTTTAGTTCATGAATAATGGCTAAAATGGTTGCAGGTGCTGTAGCTGAAGCTAAACCTCCAAAAAGAAGGGCAATGGGTAAGCGTTGTTCTTCTGCAAAACCCAAACCCAACAGGTCAAAAAGAAGATAAAAACTACCACCAATAAAGAGAAAGGTAAAAAATGTTTCAAAGAAAGAGACACAAGCAATCTGCTTCCAAACTTTTTTAATAACATGATATTTGAGGTTGGCTCCAACTAAAACAGCAATAAGGGAGAGCGATAAGTCCGTAATAATATGGGTCTCTTCAATAAACTCATAGCTAACTATCCCTAATATCTCAGGACCAATAACAAATCCTAAAATAAGGTATCCTACTACATTAATTAGACGAAGTTTGGAACTGACCCATTTCATAAATGCTCCAAGAACAAATATGATACCTATATAAAAAAGTGTTTGCATAAAAGTCTATAATTCCTGAAATTTTTTAGTAATGATACAATATTTTACTCATGTTTAACCAAAAAACTTAGAATTTATTATTTATTATGATATTAAATCCTCTTTACTTAACTCTTTAATATCTCTTTTCCCCATAATGGCTAAAAGAGAGCGAATTCCTGTGATTAAAGCTTCATGATAATTTGCAATGGTTTTTGATTTTTTTGCTACTAAAAACTTAGAACGTTTCCCTTTATCCATGGTTGCTAACCCTACAGGGCATTGATGCCCTCCTGCTCCTGAGCAGTGTCTAGCACGGATACATCCTGCACTTATCATAAAACCTCTAGCTATATTAATAAAGTCAGCACCATAGGCAAAGAGTTCAACCGCATCATCAGGTGTTAAAACCTTTTCACTGGCAATAAGCTTTAGCTTGTCTCTAACGCCATCTCTTTTTAGTTCAGCTACTACAATGTCAAGTGAATTTTGAATAGAGATTCCTACCCTACTCATCATCTCTCTTGGAGCTGTGGCAGAGCCACCATCTCCACCATCTATGGTTAAAAAGTCAGGGTAGGGTCTGCCATTGGCTACTCTTTTTTTAATCTCTTGAGAGTACTCTTGAAAATTTTCTCTAGTAGAGATAACAATTTTGACTCCTACAGGTTTTTCAGAGAGTTTTTGTAGCTCTCCTACAAAGTCAAATAGCTCTTCTATACTAGAAGCATAGGGAAAACGGTTGGGACTATAGAGAGGTTTTCCCTCTTCTACACCTCTATAGTAGGCAACTGATGCAGTTACTTTCTCTGCTAATAGTTTACCTCCTGTCTGTTTGGCTCCTTGGGCTATTTTTATCTCGGTCATTTTACAAAACTTCATAACCTTTTGGTATCGAAGTCCATCAAAATCACCATCTTTGTCTTTGACTCCATAGAGTCCTGAACCAATCTGTAGAACAATATCTGGAATATTATGTAGTGGTTTTTGAGGGAAAAATTCTAAGGGTTGTTCCCAGTCAATACGGTAAAGTAGCATCTTATTCGCATCAAAGCTATAGGTCTCTTTCTCTTTGGAGCGAATAACCATACTCTTGTATAAATCAATAGCTATATATTCATTGAGTAGAAGTTTGACAATTTTAAATATGCCTTTAGAAAAGAAAGTTCCCTCTTTAATGGTTAAAAAACGGTTCTCATCGGGCTTATCACTACACTGGTGACTTTTTAGAAAATTTGAGGTTAATGAACCTTCTCCTGTATTAATAGGAAAGTTACCATAGTACGCTCCTTGGGCAAAGGCTCGTGTCCCTTCTGGACTGATAGCCCCATCACTCATGGCTGACCTACCTATGACACTTTTGGTCACAAAAGGGTGGGGGTGTCGCTCCCCAAAGGTTACACTTAGGTTACTGTTGACTTCATCATCATTGAGTACAAAGTTTGCATGACGAAAAAAGTTATGGTTTTGACCATAAGGCTTACTTAGCCCATAAGGTCTTGTTAATGAAAATGAGTACATAAGTGACTTTTGATGTGAAGCTTTGTTGACCCAGTCTACTTTTTCATAAGAGTCATAGTAGGTCTCATCTCCAAAGTACTGACGCATAGGGTCACGAAGCAGACGAAAGAAATAACGCATTCTTCCAATAAGGGGATAGTTGATAAGAAGCTGATTGTTTCTTTGGACAAATCTATCATAGATAAATATATTGATTAAAATTAAAAGTATAAGAATCGCCACTACTTTGAAAAAAAGACTCCATTGATGAACCAAAAGGTCTTGGCTAAAATTTAAAAGTGCTTCCATTACTTATTTTCCTTTTCCAAAAATCACTTTATCTAAAGAGAACTCTCCTGCTCCATGAGAGGCAAGAATGGAGAGAAATAAAAAGTAATATAGAGGTACCTCAAAACCATTATTGGCTACAGAGAAACCATTAGATATATGTACAGTAAGTACAGCTATAACCATTATAACCATAAGAGGAACAGTAATAAGCCGAGTAAAAAGACCCAAAACCAACAGTAGAACGCCTATAATTTCAACAGAAGCTGTCAAGAGGGTCATAACTGGTGCAAATGGAATCCCTAATGAGCCAAACCACTCTGCTGTGGTGTCAAAATTTCTCCACTTTGTTAAGGCTGGTTCATAAAAACCATAAGCAAGAACAAGCCTTGCAAATAGCAGAGAAAGACTCTGAAAGTAGTTAAGTAAAACAGATAGCTCTAAATAAAAATCTTTTAAACGCATGTAGATAGTTCCTAAAATTTAATTTTAATAAATAGTATCAAAAACTCTATTGTTTCTTCTCAAAAAGAAAATAATCTAGTGAAAATTTACCAGCACCATGTGATGTGAAAATAAATAGAAACAACATATAATAAAGTGGAATCTCAAAGCCATTGTCTCCAGCTGAAAAACCATGAGCCAAATGCACGGTCATAATAGCAACGACCATAATCACCATAAGTGGTATAGATATAAGTCGAGTAAAGAGACCTATTGTCAATAAAAGTACGCCTAAAATCTCAGTTGATGCGGCCATATAGGCGTTAAGTGTTGGAAATGGTATGCCCATAGAACCAAACCACTCAGCTACAGCTCCGATATCTTTCCATTTTAGAAGGGCTGGTTCTAAAAAACCATAAGCAACTGCAAGTCGTGCTAAAAGAAGTGAAAGAGATTGAAAGTTTTGTAAAATGTTTTTTGAGAGGGTATGAATTTTTGCTAACATGATATGTCCTTTTGTAGGTCGAGGTGTTCTCACCCCGACAAGTATCCAAACATTAAATTTATTTTGGATTTATGGAAGAAAAATTATTTCCCTCCACCACACTTACCAGCACCACATTTCATAGGGGTACTACTCCCACATTTACCTTCACCACATTTTGTTGTGTTGTTGTCTGAACTTGCTGTTGCATAGGTTGTTGTAAATGCTATCATTCCGAGTAGTAAAAATGAACCTAAAATTAATTTTTTCATCGTGTATCCTTTAGTTAGTTATGTTCAAATTATAGCAGTATATTATAATTAATTATGTAATATATGTTACATATTTTATATTTCTTCAGCTTCTCTTCTCAATCTATTTAACGATTGTCTTGTAATTCCCAAATACGAAGCAATATGTTGTTGAGATACGCGTTTAAATATATCAGGGAAATAATCTTCAAGTATCTCTAAACGCTCTTTAGCACTTTTAGTAAGTAGTGTTAATGTTCTGTCTCGTGTGGCACAGTAGGCATCTTCTGCTACTTTTCTAGCAAACATTTGCCATTTATCATCACTCTCATAGAGTTTAAATAGGTCAGCCTTTGTAATGGTCATAAGGGTACAATCTTCCATTACTTCAAATGCCAATTCAGCTGATTGGTTCCTTAAAAAAGAAGCATAGTCCACTACGCAAACATCGCTTATCATACGATGCTCCATCACCTCGTCGTTTAAGTAATAAAAAGCCCATGTAAAATCTTTTCCATCCTCTTCCATCTTAAAGGAACGTACAACTCCTTTTACAATAAAGTTTATCTCTGCTGGAATATCTGAAGAGCCATAGATAAACTCACCTTTTTTGTAGGAGTAGGGCTTGAAGAGTTGCATCATCTCCATCCAATCTTCATCATTTAGGGGTATGAAGCTGTTAATATAACTTTTTAATGTTTGCATTTTTTATCCTTTTTTAATGTTGAGAGTTTTATTTTGGTTTAGTATAGCACTTTTAAAATAATTAGATGATAATCTTATCTAAATAATAATTTTTATTGTTTACTAATTATTATTAAAGGTTTAAAAGGTTATACTCCATTAACGAAAAAAATTATCGTTTAATAAAAAATATAAGGAATATAAAATGAGACAGTATGAAACATATAAATGTAACAAATGTGGTAACGAGGTAGAGCTTCAAGAAGTCGGTGGTGGAACATTGGTTTGTTGTGGTCAAGATATGGAGATGGTAACAGAAAACTTAACAGCTGTTAACCTTATGAAAGCGTTTGCAGGTGAGAGTCAAGCACGAAACAAATATGAGTTTTTTGCAGATGTGGCGTATGCAGAGGGTTTACATAGAATTGCAAGACATTTCCAAGAGGCAGCAAACAATGAAAAGTACCATGCTATGGCAGAGTTTAAAGCGTATAACAAATTGGTAAACGATGTAGAGTTAGACAGTACAAAGAAAAACTTGACTTATGCAGCTGATGGTGAACGATATGAACATGAAGAGATGTATCCTAACTTTGAAGCGATTGCCAAAGAGGAAGGTCTTAAAGATATTGCCAGACTTTTTAGAGCCATTGGAAAAGTAGAAGTAGAACATGAGCGAGAGTACTTAGCACTAAAAGAGGCACTTGAAGCAGAAGGATTCTTTGACAGTGAGAACAACGAAGAGTATATCTGTGAAGTGTGTGGTCATGTGCATAGAGGTAAAAAAGCACCAAAAGTTTGTCCTTTATGTAAAGCTGGACAAGAGTATTTTAAAAAGGTATCTGACGATATAACCGTTGGATAAGATATAAACTATGTGAAAGGATTTATTATGGCAAAAAGAGGAAATTCGATTATAAAAGGGTTAGAAATTAATGATATTATCACCACTCTTAACAAAGCTTATGCTGATGAGTGGTTGGCGTATTATCAGTACTTTATAGAAGCTAAGGTGATAAAAGGAATTATGAAAGATGCAGCCATAGCAGAGCTGACCCAACATGCAAATGATGAGTTACGACATGCCAATATGGTAGCAGATAGAATTTTACAGTTAGGAGGTACTCCGTTACTTAACCCTAAAGATTGGTTTAGTCATAGCAATTGTGGATATGAAGAGCCAAATAACTTTGATGTGGTGAGTATTTTAGAAGACTCCATAAAGGGTGAGCAGTGTGCCATCTCTATCTATTCTAATTTGGCTGATATGACAAGAGATAAAGATATTGTAACCTATGACCTAGTGAGTGAGATTTTAGCTGATGAAGTTGAACATGAAGAGGATTTACAAGCTCTCTATGATGATATTACTGAGTTTGTTAGCGACTTAAAGAGAAGTATTCAGGGTTAAGGGTAATGGCTATGAAGTTAGGTCTATAAATTTAGAGAGTTTATGGAACCTAACTAAAGGAGTCTCTATTTTTCACTTAAGTCTTTAAATTCATACTGCTCTTCATCATAATACTCAATTTTTCCATGTTTAAGGTCATAGTGCCATCCATGTAAAAAGAGAGACCCTTCTTCTAGACGTCTTTTTATAGCAGGATAGGTCAGTAAATTCTCAAGTTGAAAAACAACAGAAATTTTTTCTGTATAACGTACAATTTCCTCTTGAGGTTGTCCTTTCATTGAGAGTAGGGCTGCACGTTTCGCACTCTCTCCTAGCTCTAGCCATTTAATGGTGTGTAAATTTTCATCGGTAGGTTCTATTTTTTTGAAAAGTGCTGAAATAGCACCACATTCAGAGTGACCACAAACAATAATATCGGTAACTTCTAAGACAGAAACAGCATACTCTATGGCAGATGCTGTAGCATGATAATCAACATCTGGATTATAAGGTGCTACAAAGTTTCCAATATTTCTAGCTATAAATAGGTCACCTGGTTTTGAGCTGGTGATGAGTTCTGGCATAACCCGAGAGTCACTACACCCTATAAAAAGTGCTTTTGGATTTTGTCCTTCTTCAACTAAATGTTTAAATCGTTCTTTGTTTTTTTTAAATTTAACCGATTGAAAGTCATTATGACCCTCAATAAGTGTTTCAATATTATTCATAATCATCTATTGCCCTTTTATTTGACATATATTTATATGCTAAGGTTTTCACTTTTCATTTTCTTAGCATTTTATTAGTAAGGCATTTTGCCACAATTATAGTTAAGTTGTGGGTATAGTTGTCAATCTATACCCTATACCTGAAATGTTTTCCACAAAATCACCTTCTAATTTTTTTCGTAAAACTCTAACAAGTGAACGTAAGGCATCCATACTCATTCCTTCATATGCCCAAATGGTGTTTTCTATCTCCTCATAATTTACAACTCTTTGCCTGTTTGTAGCTAAGAGATGCAGTAGAAGTTGCTCATTTTTTGTAAGTTTAATAATACGATTTTTAATAAACAGACTCTTATTTAAAATATCATAAAGCGTTACTTCATTAATGTTGATAACATTGCTCTCTTTTTCGTTTAAGTAATCTAACGAGAGGGACAATGCCTTTTGTAGTTTTGCAGAAGTAATGGGTTTAACAATATATTTTATAAGTTGTAACTCGACAGCTTGTAGCAGATAGTTGGTCTCGGTATGTGCAGTGGCTATGATAATAGGGGTCTCTTTATCTTCTTTTCTAATCTCTTTAGCCATAGCTAAACCATTCATTTTTGGCATTTTAATATCTGAAATGATGATGTTGGGTCTGTTTTTTCTATAGACCTCTAAAGCTTCTAACCCATCTTTAGCTTCTAAAACATTATCACAGATACGAGAGAGATACTCCACAGCATTTTGTCGTATCATCTCTTCATCTTCGACATAGAGAATTGTTAAATTTTTTAGTTTACTTGTCATTATTTACCTTAAAGAGTATAAAGATAGAATATTAACATGATAAACCAAATGTACACCCTAAAAAATCACTACAACATAGATGAGCAAACAACAGTAACAGCCACTATTGAACTTCATGACAACCAACTTACATTAGAGTACCAAATACAAGGTAATATGTCCCAATATCATTTTCCAAAACAGACCAAACAAGAAAGAGCTAATGAGCTATGGCTAGATACTACTTTTGAACTTTTTATAGCCCCTACAAATAGTGATGAGTATTGGGAGATTAATATCTCACCCTCAACGCAGTGGAATGTTTATCATTTTACGAGCTATAAAGAGGGTATGAAAGAGTCAAATATTATCTCTCAACCTACTATTAAAACGGATGAATATCATAATGAATATAGACTGACGTTTAATTCTACTGTTCCCAATGAACATTTTGACCATGTATTACAGATTAACCTTTGTGTGATTCTTTTAGACCAAAAAGGAGTACGACATTTCTACTCTATAAAGCGACGAGAGGGTTCTCCTGATTTTCATGATAGAGACAGTTTTATGACACTAAAAGAAGAGGTTAAGGTAAAATAGAATCTTTATCTAACTTCTTATTATCAATAGATTCTCTATACTCTTCATAAGTTGGTCTCGCCATTGGGTTTTCTCCGTGTGATATTCTTGCATTATCTCGTTCTGTTTGGGTTGAGAGATGATTATCAAATATATTCTCCTGTTCATATGCCCATTGACAACCTACTAGTGTTAAAGTTAGAAGGAGTATTGTGATTGTTTTTTTTGTTAACATTTTTATGCCTTTTGTTGTTATACTTTAAAGTTTAGCAGAATTAAATGAGGAGAAAATGAGGAAGATTTGTAGTCTATTTAATTCTATCAATAATCAGTTTCTCAAATCCATTCAAAATCTCATACACTTGCTCTTCTTGATATGTTTTATTGTCTCCAAAAACCACTTTTTTAGTCAAAACATCTATATCTGAATTTCTATATAAGCTCAATAACACTTTGCAAATATTTTTAAACTCTTTTACATTTAGCCCAATTACTTTAGCTGTTTTAGCCGTCTGTTCGACTACACTATTCCAATCTATATCTTTATTGAATTTCGCAATATTATAAATATCAACAAAGTCTTTAAACTCCTCTCTATGTTTGAGGGTGGCAATTTTATTGGTCAAAATATTGTTTAAATTATCGAGTCTATACCCATCTTTTATAATTAGAGAAGCATTACTTCTTTTTCTATAATCCAATACAAACTGCAACTTCAATTTTATCTTATCGTTGTAGGCATAATAGATAAAAGAGCTATCTGACAATATCTTATATTCAGAGAGAAGTGTTAAATTCTTTTCAGCTTCAACTTTGTAGTGAACTCTGATTCTCTTGAGTATCTCCTCTTTTGCATGATGAAAATGTTCTAAACTCTCTTTTGTACTGTCAAGATTGATAAAAAAATCTAAATCATCAGAGTGTCTTGGTAACTTTTCATTGTTAAGAGGCAAAACAAATCTGTTTAAAGCCGTTCCACCACTAAGATAAAAATCGGTCGATTGAGAAAAAGCAAGGGCTAGAATTTTATTTTGAAAAGGATAGAGTTTGTTGTAATAGTAGTTGTCATCTTTTATAGTAAAAAAGTCTTTGACATCGTCAAATAGTGGCATTATAATCGACTATATAAAGCTCTAACTGACTGTTGACGACTAGTAGGGTATATTTTAGATATTATCTCTTCGTTAAGATTCTCTTTTAAAAACTCTTTAGTTACTAATCTTCTAATGGTTAAATAGGGCATATAAGCTATCATCTTGGTCAAAGCCCAATTTTTATTATGGGTAGTTGTGAGTAGTTGCAGAAACTCTTCAGGATTATAGTTTGTATCCCAATTAATTTTTTCAATGGCATTGATAAGTGAGATTTTACGCTCTTTTGAATAGTGTTTTATATCTCTAAAAACCGTCATTTCTCATTGCCTTTTTGTTTTAATTATAGCGTAAAGTTCTTAAGAATATATAGAGACTATTACCCTCTCATTTTTTTCAGATAAAATATAACGACTTAACAAAAGAGAAAAATAAATATTATCGCTTAACTTATAACTTTTCTTGAAACCAAAGCCATTTTGTAGCATAATTGCGTCGAAAAGGATAATCAATGAAACAATATCACTACCTAATAGTTCTAGCACTGCTAGGAAGACTCTGCTTTGCAGACTCAAACACTACTTCTCATAGAGAGATTCAATCACTCTATGATGGTGCAAAAGAGATGGAGATGCTCAATCGTTCTATGGAGAGAGGGATGCAACTTCACAATCAAACGCTTACTCAACCTATTGAAACAGAAATTAATGAAGAGACCATGCTCTCAGGAGAGAATAATACAATACCTGGTTTTAAAGAGGAGTCTGACCACTTCTACTATGAAGAAATTATTCCAAACTATCAAAACACTAAAGTAGAAGTTAATACAGAGGGAAATACAATTATTATTGCAACCAAAACAACCCAGAAAGAGCAGAAAGAAGAAGCAAATGGTATGAATGTTGTTCAATCTACAAGTAGTAGTAAGATGGAACTAACACTCCCTTACAATGCTGATATGAATACAGTACAAAAAAGTTATGAAGATGGAATTGTGCAGATTACTGTTTCGAAGAAACCAGAGTTCATCGATAAATAATTTAGAATACTCCACTAAGTATAGATAATGAAAACTTTACCCCCAGAATGGCAAAAACAAAGAGCCGTACTTATGGCTTTCCCCCATAAAGATACCGATTGGAACAGTGATTTAAAATCGGCACTTGTTCCCTTTATACGCATAGCACAAGCCATTGCTTATGCTCAACCTGTTTATATTATTTGTGATGACAAAGATGATATTTCAGATTTGTTTTGTTCTACAAGGAATATGAGCTTTATAGAGATACCTACTAACGACACTTGGATTCGGGATTTTGGGTATATCTCTATAGTTGAAGATGGGGAAGTAAAGCTTTTGGATTTTACGTTCGATGCTTGGGGTGGCAAGTTTGAATCTGCTTTAGATAATGAAGTCAATAAGATTTTGCATAAAAAAGGTTATATGGGTATTACACCATTAGAGACTATTGACTTTGTCTTAGAGGGTGGGGCGATAGAGTCTGATGGTTTAGGAACCATTATGACTACAACAGCCTGTTTGTGTAATAAAAATCGTAATGGTGGACTTAGTAAAGATGAGGTTGAAGAGAAATTAGCAGAGTATTTGGGAGCTAAAAGGGTACTTTGGCTTGACCATGGTTATTTGGCTGGGGATGATACCGATAGTCATATTGATACTTTGGCTCGGTTTGTCTCTGCTGATACTATAGCTTATGTCCAATCTAAAGATGTAGATGATGAACACTATAGCGAACTTAAAAAGATGGAAGAGCAGTTAAAAGAGTTTAGAACTTTAGAAGGAGAGCCTTATATACTCTTTCCTTTGCCTATGCCAAGTGCTAAATATAATCAAGAGGGGAGTCGCCTTCCTGCAACATATGCTAATTTTTTAATTACTAATGGGGCATTGGTCTATCCTACCTATTCTGATGAGGAAGATGAGTATGCTCATGAAATTTTTAAGATACTCTTTCCAAATAAAGAGATAATTCCTGTGGAGTGTAGTCGTTTGATTGAAGAGGGGGGAAGTCTGCACTGTTCAACGATGCAGATACCATTTTGATTTTTAACGTCTTTTGCTACCAAAGTTTTGTGTCCAATAAGTACCATAGGTACTCTCTGATTCTATAACAAGGGCAACACCTACTTCTGTGTAATTTGGACTCATAATATTTGCACAGTGTCCAGGACTCGCCAACCACGCTTCCATAACTTCTTCTAGTGTCTGTTGCCCCCCTGCAATGTTTTCACCTACAGAGTAGTAGTTGCTGTATCCGTTAGCAACAATTCTTTCATAAAAGATACTTGGTTTACCGTTACCTGTTAAGTCATACTCTGTACCAGAACCATAATGAGAAAAGGTATCACTCTTAGCTAAGTCTGTACTATGTTCAAGTGCAGAAGCGTATAAGTCATTGTTCCAGTATAGTCTAGGAGATGGACCAACTACGCCACGACTGTCATCATTAGGGTAACAATCCCTTTGTACGGAACGTGCCTTATTGATAGCGTCTAGTAGCTCTTGTTGGTTAACAGTAATATCTAATTGTCTATCTTCTACTCCTGCAATAGCTGATGAATTGGTAGTTACACTATTATTTGTTGGACCACAACCTATAATTAGTAGTGAGGTAAAGATTGCTGATAAGAGTTTTATTTTTGATATGGTATTAAACATTGTTTTCTCCTTGTGCTTAATAGAAGTATAACGATATTTAACTTAAAATAATATTTAACAAAATAAAATAATTTAAAATATTATTTTAAGAATAAGTAAATTATATCCATTTATGCTAAAATATACTAAAAAGTAGATAGATGAAAATAGCATTGATTCAAAAAAGGTATTTAAGTAATAAAAAAGTAACGATAGAAGAGACCGTTAAAGATATAAAAAGAGCTTCAGGTAATGGAGCAGAGTTGGTTATTTTGCAAGAGTTACACCAAAATGAGTATTTTTGTCAAAGTGAAGATGTAACGTTTTTTGATTATGCTTCATCGTGGGAAGAGGATGTGGCTTTTTGGTCAACGGTAGCAAAAGAGCATAGAGTTGTGTTGGTTACTTCTCTTTTTGAGCGACGTACAGCTGGACTCTATCATAACACAGCAGTTGTTTTTGAAAAAGATGGAACCATTGTAGGGAAATATAGAAAAATGCACATACCTGATGACCCTGGGTTCTATGAAAAGTTCTATTTTACCCCTGGTGATTTGGGTTTTGAACCCATAGAAACATCTGTTGGAAAATTAGGAGTTCTAATTTGCTGGGACCAATGGTACCCTGAAGCTGCACGGTTAATGACACTTAAAGGGGCTGAACTGCTCATTTACCCTACAGCCATAGGATGGTTTGATGAAGACAGTAAAAAGGAGCAGGGTAGACAGCTTGACTCTTGGGTAACCATTCAACGTTCCCATGCCATTGCCAATGGTATTCCTGTTTTGTCTTGTAACAGAGTAGGATTTGAAAAAGACAGTTCAGAAGTTATGAAGGGTATACGATTTTGGGGAAACTCTTTTGTTTGTGACCCACAAGGTGAGGTTATAGCCAAGGCAAGTTCTGAAGATGAAGAGATTTTATATGCTACTATTGACCATAGCAGAACCAAAGAGGTTCGTGATATTTGGCCATTTTTACGAGACAGACGAATTGATGCTTATGGTAACTTGTTAAAACGCTATTGTGATTAGATAGGTTTGGTTAGTATTTATATTTATTATAATTTGATAGAATAGACTTATTGCGATATAAAAATAGATAGGAGTGATTTATGAGTTATGAAGTATCAAAAGTAGAAAAAGGTGCAGAGGTTCCTTTTAAAAATCCAACGGCAGAATTTTATGAAGCAGTAGGTGGAGAAGAGGGGATGAAAGCTTTAATGTATGATTTTTATGACATTATATATGAGAGTGATATTGCACACTTTTTTCCACAAGATGAAGATGATTTTCATGAAGTAAAAGTTAAAAATACTAAGTTTTTTGTACAGATTTGTGGAGGACCAAAAGTTTATGAGGGTGAAACAGAGGGTATGAACCTTGATGAGTTTATGATTCGACTTCATGATGATTTCTCTATCACAGAAAAAGCACGTTATGAGTGGTTAGGATGTATGGAAGAAGCATTACGAAAAGTGGATATGGAACAAAGGATTAAAGATGACTTTTGGGCATATTTGGAAAGCTTTTCAAAATTAACAGTAAACTCTTTCTCTGATGGTTCTGTCTATTATGCCGAATATAATCCTGGACAATAGGAGATTTATTTAGATTAAACACTATCTATGATAAACTATTTCTTTA
>JALVXD010000286.1 GCA_027038295.1 Campylobacteraceae bacterium | reverse complement strand
TTGAGCCATAAAAAGAGCCATGACTTCACAGACATAAGCTCTTCTGAAAAGACCATCTTAAACTGCTGAAAAGCCTCCTCAACAACCTCTCTTTTTCTATCCAAATCAAAAGGCTTCATGGTTGCAAAAAAATCTTCCACACCAAGCTTTCTACCCACACTTATTTTATTTAAATCCTCTTCTGCTATGCCATATTTCTTAAGTAAAAACTGCGTTTCAGGTGAGAAACTTTGCCAGTGATGGTAGATGGCTTCCAAACGTTTATAGGACTTGGTTTTACTATAGTCAAACCCCATAGCAAAGTTAAAGTTGTTGAGTTTATCATAGAGTCTTAATGTCTCTTTAAAGCTCTCATCAGGGAGTAGCACCACGATATCATCAGCTTCTATACCTGAATTTACCATTTTTTGAACAGCCTCTAAAAGTAATGGTATTTGAGTGAGTCGCTCTTCTACAGAAAAGACTTTAGCTCGGATGGTCTCTTGATTTTTTAGAGAGCTTAGCACAGTTTGGGTATGTAAATCAAAAGAGACAAAAACATCCTCTTCTAACTCTACCCCCATCTCTAAAAATCGCTCTTGCATCTTTTTGTTAAACTTTGAAGTCTGCATATGAATCACAAAAGGTTTTGCTTTTGCTATCTTGCTTATCAGCTCCAACTCAAAGTAACTCATGTACCCTTCTAAATAGAGTTCAAACCTATCATAACTCTCTACAAAACCTTGGTTTATACGGTAGTTTTCAGGGGTAAATACACGGTCAGTTAACCCTTTTGAGAGTAAAATATTTCTATAATTTTTTAACAACTCTTCAAGTATCTCAATATGCTCTGAAAACTCTACATATGCATCACCCTCAACCAAAGCATCAAAACTTACATTTTCATGAGAAAGCTCCTCAAAGAACTTAAATATGGCATCACTTTTAGTAAAAAACCTTATTAATTCACGATTAATTTTTAGACCGTTAAAAGCATCAAAGTTACTTGCCTCTTGCAAAAAGAGTGCCCGTTGCAAAGGGTCAACCATGGCAAGTTCAGGGAGTAAAATAGCCCGACGTTCAAAGTCATCTATTCGCATTAGTGAAGGCAACAGAGCATCCTGCTCTTTTTGAGCAAGTCTGGCATTTCGTATGGCACGAGAGGTAGGGTAAATGTGTAGTATTTTCATAACAAGATTATAGCAGATTTAGAGATATATTCATGAAAAATAGTTGATATATATTAGTTTTTATGTTATACTTTTTCAATCTTGGAGGGATATATACCTATGAACATAGTATTATTAGACAGTAAGACACTTGGTAGTGATTTAGATTTAACTCCATTACAAGAGCTTGGTGAACTAACCACGTTCTCAACAACTGCATCTTCCCAAACAGAAAAACGTATAGAAGATGCTACGATAGTAATAACCAATAAAGTGGTGATTACTAAAGAGCTTATGCAAAATTCCTCTAAGCTAAAACTCATCTGCATCGCTGCTACAGGTATGAACAATGTTGACTTAGATGCTGCAGAAGAGTTAGGAATCATGGTTAAAAATGTATCTGGGTACTCCACAAATTCTGTTGTTCAACACACTTTTGCTTTGGCTCTTTCTCTCATGCAAAGAGTCTCTTACTATACGCAAACTGTACAAAGTGGAGCATGGAGTGATTCTGAACTCTTCACCGATGTCTCTAACCCTTTTTGTGAAATAGCTGGTAAAAAATGGGGAATCATAGGTCTAGGAACCATAGGTAAAGAAGTTGCAAGGGTTGCCGAAGCATTTAGTACCAACATAGAGTACTACTCTACTTCTGGAGAAAATAAGATTAACGATTATCATCACTGTGAACTGGATGAACTCTTAAGTATCTGTGATATTGTCTCTATTCATTGTCCTCTAAACAATACTACTCAAAACCTTATAGATGCATCAAAACTTAAGCTCCTAAAAGATAAAGCCATACTACTTAATCTTGCTCGTGGTGGGATTATTAACGAAGAGGACTTAGCAGAAGAGTTAAATAAACGAAAAATCTATGTAGGATTAGATGTTCTAGCTAAAGAACCTATAGAGAAAGACAACCCTCTTTTACATGTTAAAGATAAAAATAGACTCATTATAACGCCACATATTGCTTGGTCAAGTATAGAAGCACGAAAAAAGCTTTTAGAAGGAATTGTTGAAAATATTGAGACCTTTATAAAGCAAAAAACCTAGTTTTTAGAGCTATTTGTATAATAATTAATAAAATTAAATACTCTATATTTAAATTATAATAATTATTAATATTAAAGAATCATAAATATTTAGATATTAAATAAATCTTAATTTATTTTTATAGTTTAATAGTTAAAATATTTTTTATGTGTTATAATTTTCTTAGCAGGATATATTTATAACGTAGACCTCCTCCTTCCTTTAATAAATTTTAATATTTATATTCTGCAGAGGTGTTTTAAGCCATTATAATTAAATATTTTTTCTCTGTCTCGTCAACAGAACCAAAGCTTAAGCACCTCAACCCTTCTTAAATAAACTAGACAAAACAATCTTTACAACCCAAGGTTAAAACTTTTATAAGAAGTTGCTTTTGCTATCGTTATGCTCACAACGCTCTTTCATATTATATGTTTATTAAATAAGATGATTCAATGTACAGTTGGACTCAATCTGATAATTCTCATAATATGCTAATAAATCTTTATGGAGTTGCACTCTTTTATTAAAATTTTTAAGTTCTATAAGGTTATTGGCAAACTCCTCTTCTAAATCTGAGTTCTTAATAAAGTTTATATTCTCATATCCTCGTTTAGAAAAGCTGGTCATTACGATAGGGATTCCATAAGAAAATGCTTCTAAAACTTTTATATTGATTCCTGACCCATTTTGAATTGGAATAATAAAAATATCTGATTTTAAATAGAACTCTTCAATACAAGGGACATTAATATTTAAGATAATATTTGATTTACTCTTTATGTAGTTAATAAACTGCCCACTAGGGTTTCTTCCAACAATATTTAATTCATAGTTGAGATTATTTTTATCGAGTATAGGGATTACTTTTTCTATAAACCATTCTATACCTTCTGTATTTGGATACCAATCTAAACTTCCAACAAATAATATTTTAAGAGTATCTGTATGATTTTTAACTTCATAAGGTTGATGTGCAAAGTCTAAAAGTAAGTGTTTCATCACCTTATATTTATTTGGGTTTTGATTAGATAAGGCTTTAAAATCATTTTGATTTAAAGTGATGACTTTTTCCATATGTTTATGAATAGATTGAATATATTCATCAGTCTTTTTAGCTTGCTGACTTAAGATAAATTTTTCAATAATATTATTACTTTTACTCATTCTACTTTTTATAATCTCAGCTTCATTGTTATGTTCAATAATGGTATTTATATAGTCATTGTCACTAAAAAAAAGAGTTGAACGTAAATGATCCCAAATAATAGATTTTGAAGAGCTATGACTTTTAATAATATTCATGACTTCTAGAGTAATTTGGGGACTGTCTATTTTTACTTTCCAGTACATTTTATTTATAATAATACTCTTTAATTTTTTAAATAATGAGTGTTCATTTTTATATGATATAGTGTTAAAAGTAGTAGATATATGAGAAATTTTATCAAGCTCTTCAGTTGAGTATTCACTACCCTCATTTAGATTAATGAGATGTATAGACCTCTCTTTACTTAAGCGTTTTAAAATATTAAATGTTAAAAGTTTATCACCTGAATCCAGTGGTAATAGTCTACGAGAAGTAATATATATTATTTGTTGCATATTTATTGAGTCCATTTTATATAAATTTGTTTATTATCATAACACCTTTGTCCCAAAAGACTAAAGTGAAGATATTGTAAATACATGCTAATTTAATTTTTTTGTATTTTATATTTTATCATCTCTAATACAAATAGTGGTGTACTTATAAAGTTACGCCTCCAAAGCCTTTTAGGTTCATTTAAAAGTCTAGGTAGCCATTCTAAATGTAAATTTATAAAAATTTGTGGTGAACGCCGTATTTTACCTGCATAAAAATCAAATGCAGCTCCTATAGCACTTGCTATATGAAAATTTAATCTATCTTTATGTTCATGAAGCCACTTCTCTTGTTTTGGTGCTGTCATACCTATAAACAATACATCAGGGTTAAATTTATTAATTAGATTAATTATAATATTGTTGTCTTCTTCTGTAAATTCTGCTTTAAAAGGAGGAGAGTAACTTTGAACAGTTATATTTGGATACTCTTTTTTTATTTTTTTTTCAATTTTATCTAATGTGTCTTGATTACTTCCCATATAAAATATTTTTCCATTTTCTTGATTCATTTTATTTAATAAAAAATAATGTAAATCAGCCCCTGCAACTTTATTTATTATTTTCTTGTTAAGTAGTTTTGCAGCAATAACAATACCACTCCCATCAGGGATAAGTATATTAGAGTCTTTGAGTGCCTCCATAAATAATTTATCACTTTTTGCTGTAATGTATGAATGAGGATTAAGGGTATTAATTATTTGTTTTTTACTAAAATCAAGTTTCTCTAATATTTCAACAAAAACTTCATAATCCATGATTTTCATTATCTTCCTTATAATTCCTGAATTTATATTAAAAGTATAATTTTTTATTAAAAAAATCATATCAAAAATCACCTATGTGATTTCTTTTTTACAAAGCTCTACTCTAACTTTTACTACACTCTCTCCATTTTGCTACATAATATTATGAGATATTCCAAGAATCATTTTTTCTTTACCTCGTCAACAGAACTAAAGCTTAACCACCTCAACTTCTAAATTAACCCAATCAAAAAAACTATACTAAAGCTTACATAAGGTATTTTTTCTAAAAAGACTTCATGGAGCAATAATGTTAGATATTCTTATAATCGGTTCAGGTGGGGCAGGACTCTCTGCTGCACTCTCAGCCAAACAACAAGGCTCAACTGTTTTGGTAGTAGGGAAGAGCTACCCAACAGCTTCACAAACCTCTATGGCTCAAGGGGGGATGAATGCTGCACTTGGCAATGTGACCCCTGACTCTATTCAAGCTCATATTGATGATACCATTAAGTCTGCTCATGGGCTTTGTAATGAAGAGATGGTTAAGCAGATGTGTGAAGATGCACCTTTTAGCATAGAGTGGTTAGAAAAGCTAGGTGTTCCTTTTGATAGAACTTCAGAGACTAAAGTAGCCCAACGACAACTAGGTGGTGCTTCAAGCAAACGAGCTTGTTATGCCCAAGACTATACTGGACTTAAAATATTACACACACTCTATGACAACTGTTTAAAAGAGAAGATAGAGATGCTAGAGGAGCATCTGCTCCTTAACCTCATCGTTGAAGAGAAAGTTGTTTTGGGAGCGACGTTTTTAAACATAGTCACAGGTGAAATAAAAGAGATAAGAGCCAAAACGACCATTTTAGCCACAGGTGGATATGGAGCTTTATATAAAAACTTTACCACCAACTCAGAGGGTGCTACAGGTGATGGTATAGCAGCCGTTCTTCGTGCTGGTGGAACCATTAGCAATATGGAGTTTGTACAGTTTCACCCCACAGCACTGAAAAGTTCTTCTACACTTATTAGTGAGAGTGCCAGAGGAGAAGGTGGATACTTAGTTAACTCTAAAGGAGAACGTTTTATAGATGAACTACTCCCACGTGATGTGGTGGCTCGTGCCATATTTGAGCAGATGAACAGTGGTGAAAAGGTATTTTTAGACATTCGCCACTTAGGAGAAGAGAAGCTCCTACACCTTATGCCTCAAGAGGTTCACCTATGTAGACTACATGAAGGTGTAGACCCTATTACAGAACTTATTCCCATTAAACCTGTAGCCCACTACACCATGGGTGGTATAGATGTCAATAAAAACTTAGAAGTCACAGGCTTAAAAAACTGTTACGCCGTGGGTGAGTGTAGCAACGCCAAAATACATGGAGCCAACCGATTAGGTGGAAACTCCCTCTTAGAGATTATAAGCCTCGGAAGATTGGCAGGAGACAATGCCGTAGGGTGTGATTGCCATCACACCGAAATAGAAAATACCCAACTACAACAAGACCAAGAGTATATAGATGGATTATTTGAAGAGTACCCATACGAAAAAAACTTTTATGACATTCAAAACCAACTCGGCGTTGACTTCTACACTAAAGCAGGAATAGTCCGAGACAATACCCAACTCAACAACTTTTTAAATGAACTCAGGGTCATAAAAGCCGACCTTGATGACATGGGTATAGGAGACAAAAACAGAGAAAACAACACAAACTTAGTGGACTTTCTACAGTTTCAAAATCTCTTAGAAGTGGGAGAAGTTCTACTCGATGCTGCCCTTGTCAGAGATGAAAGCCGTGGAGCCCACTACAAAACAGCTTTTCCAAAAGAAGAGGATAAATTTTTCAAAGCCGATGCTCTCTACTGGATAGAAGAGAATGTATTACAAAACAAATTGGTAAAGGTGGTAAATTAAAATGTTTGCAACCTGTAGGTTTGACCATGTCAAACGTCAAAACCCAATAACAATCACCAACAAATTATTTATCCAAAAGGATACTCTATGCAAATAACCATCAAAAGAACCAACGAAACAGTTAATTATGAAATCCCATTCCAAAGCTCCACCCTACTAAAAGCACTCTACCACATTAAAAACAGTGAAGACAATAGCCTTACCTTTAGCTCTAGTTGTCGTTCAGGTGTCTGTGGTACTTGTGCTGTTAGAGTCAATGGAAAAGAGGTTTTAGCCTGTTCTTATACTGTTCAAGAGGGTGACTTAGTAGAACCCCTAGCCTACCATGAAGTACAACGTGACCTAAAAGTAAACAAACAAAAGGTAAGAGAGACACTAAGAACAGCTACGGCATGGCTACAGTCTCCACAAAAAGCTCTCATAAATGAAGAGCAAGTGCAACTTACAGCCAAACAGACCGACTGTATCTTATGTGACTCATGTTACTCCTCTTGCCCTGTACTTGAAGTTAATCCTAACTTCATAGGACCTTTTGCCTTAACAAGAGCCTACCGTTACACAGCTGACCCAAGAGAGGGAAATATTCAAGCCATTGTAGATAATATTCAAAACAACGGCATCTGGGACTGTACCCTCTGTGGAAACTGTACCGAAGTCTGTCCACAAGGCATAGACCCAAAGATGGACATTACCATGCTACGGGGAACAGCTTCACAGTTTGGCTACACCGACCCTAACTTTCAAACTATGGATTTTGGGTTTGGTGGATTTTAGATGCGTTAGGAACATTATTTTCTATAGGTTCCTTCTCGTCTATTGGTACATTCAAAAAGAACCAATGACGCATAAGCATCTACGGTTGCAGATGACTTTTTTAGAGGGCTGTTATCAAATTTTTTACACCCCTCAAGATGGCTAAACACCTTATGTGTAGAAGATGGATTCATAAGAACAACAGGAAGCGTACTATCTTTGATAATTATAGAGTTCACATCATATCCATCCTCTTTCCATTGAGAAAAGCTAACATTTGGTTTTAAACCATATCCATCTCTAATTTTGACATTGGTTCCCTTATCTACTCGAATAATATTTGAATCAGAACTTGTTAAGTATTTTTGCCCTTTATCATGAATCATTTTATAGGTAAGCTTTTCTTTAGATAAAATATTATTATTTTCGATGTATACATTTTTTCTATCTCCTTCTCCCCTTATATCTCCTAAATAGATACTTGTACCATAAGGCAAAACAAAAGTATTTTCTTTTGCATTTATATCAAATCCACGGTTTATATAGAGACTTTTTGTCGCAGATATTACAGTATTGTTATAAACATCTACATGAGAAGAATCATTGTCTAAATAGATACCCTCCCCTGCACGATGACTGGTGTCTTCATCATTGGTACCCACATATGAACCTAAACAATTCTCTACAATATTATTTCTGATAATATCTCTTTCTACTGCTCTTTTAGAATTTTCTATATTATGCTTTTTACTCACGTATGCATAGATACAACCCCCATCATTTAATGCCAATAGTGCATTAGAAATATAATTATTCTCTATAATCCTATCCCCATTAGATAACCATTTAAACCATGAATTAGACAAAGAGATTCCATTGTAACCTACTTTATCAACCCTATTATGAGAGACCTTAGCACCTGAACTATTTTCTAAAAAAATACCAGACAACATGTGTACATCACCAAAGGATAAAATATCATCATCAAGGGTAGAGGCTCCTATATCATGAACATAATTACTATCAATAACTGCATTATCTGCAAATACTCTTATCCCTCCTGTTCTTGCATGATGAACACTGTTTCCTTCAACAATAGTATCGGCAGGAAGACGCTCGTATCTTTTATAAAAATCTCGTAAGGTAATACCCCAACCACTGACATAGGAGATAGTATTGTTTTTGACAATTAACGTATCACCTTTCTTTTTTCGTGTATCATTTTTTTTATCAATACCATTACCCCTAATTTTAGTAATTTTTAATCCACTAATCGTTACTTTTTTAGCTCCAGCATCAAGATATATTCCATGCTCACTACAGGACACCGTTACATTTTTGGGGTTAGCACTGGACTTTAGATAGATTCTATTTTTATTCCAAGCCCACTCAGTATCTACCTCTATTGCACCCAATACTTGTGTAAAAAAAACTTTAAATTGTGGTGTAATATTTTTTCCATCAGAGATGGCTTTTGATTCAAGATTAATATAACCACCTTCATAACTTTTTACACGTCGAGAAGCCAGTTTCCATTGACTCATTCTTATATGAGCTATAGAATCTATCATATCAGCATTTGTCATATCAAAATTCTCTAAAGAAAATTTAGATTTTGAAGGGGAATCTTTAACCGTAAGATATCCACTCTTGGGATATCGTGAAGCACTTTTTTCCTCTCCATCTATAAACAGAGCTTGTACCCCACTCATCTTTAGTGCTGGTTGCTCTTTTTCTTCTTTTTTACCATTTTTCTCTACCATAACCATTCTATCGTGTAAGTCTAACTCATCTATGTTCATACATGGAGAGGGAGCATAATAGAGTTTTTTACTCTCATCATATTTCCAACCCACTACAGCCTTTTCCCCTGTAAGCACTACATTATCTGCTCCATTAGCTGATTTAATGGTCATATTCTTATTTAATTTTACACCAGCTTTGTATGTACCATCTTCCATAAGTATCGTTGCTCCAGATGCAGCAGCATCTACAGCTTCTTGTAGTTCTCTATACTTTTTATTGGAGCCTTTTATTCGTATTAATCCTCCATTTTGTACAATGCTATCATATGTATCTGTTTGTGTTTGAGATAATGTATCTGCACTTAAAGTGTTAACAATAAGAAATATACCTCCCATACTTACTAAAAAAATCCTAGTAAAACCCATATCTTTAATTTTTTCTTGTTTCATTTATTAAACCTTTTTAAAAAAACCATAATTTTGTTTTTCAAGATTTTATTATAGCAGTACAAATTCAAATAGTTATAGATAGTAATTGATTTTATGAAATTTTAAATGATTGAATTTTTGAGAGTAGACCTCTTCCTTAAATTTTTAAAGAAGAGGTTATAAGATATTTCTAAAGAGATTCGGCCAATTCATCTTTAAGAAAAAAAGTACCTAAGAGTGAAGTAAGTACAAACATGTATACAATACTTTGATTACCAAACGAGACTTCAACTTCCTCTTTTTCTATAAGATTTTGAGCTTTTACAACTTCTCCACTATTTGCTTGTATACTATCTTCAACCATAGAACCATTCGCAAAAAGAAATGTATGAAAAACAAAAAGAAAACCTAATATTTTTAATAACATTTTCTATTCCTTTATTTTTTTTTAATAAATATATTATATTAAATATAAAATATTTATTTTATTAAAAAGCTTTAATAATCGTAAAAAAATTTACTTTGTGCTAAAATAAATCACTTTATAGCGACTTTTAAAATAGGATAATTTATTAAAAAACATAAAGTAATTATCTAAAATAGAGTTGTTAAAAAATATTAATACTCATCTTCATCTAAAAAGAACTCATCAAAATTACCCTCTTGTAAAACTTCTGATAATCCTGTTGAGGTATCTTCTCCCAAATACTTTTTTGCATCATTTAACCTATAGTAGTAGCGAAGTGTATTTAACTTCTTTTTACCCATCCAAGATGAGACTAAAAAGTAGTTTTTTCTATGCTTATCAAGCGTTGAGTAGGCTCCATCACTAGAAAAACTATCTGCAAACATATAGAGCCTATTATTCTCTACAAGATAGTGTGCTTGAGTCATTTGCATATCTCCCAACACAGGCTGATACGTTACGCTATCTGCTCCAAAGCTCACCTTTATAAGTAGATTTGTTCCACCTTTATCTGCCTTGTACGTCATGTAATAATGATGTCCACTCAACATCTGTTTCGTAAAGTTTTTAGAGTTTTTTGGTTCTGTTTTTATAGTGGAAGCAATAGATGAGTTCATAGGTAATGCTTCTAAAATAGAGGGGATATTTTGGCTACTATAGCTCTGAACGGGGATGTTTAAAGTATTATCATCTGATGAAATAGCAACATTTTGAAGTGTTACGGGTCTCTCTCTTCTCACCCTTTTTTTTCTGCTATGTTTTACTTTTTTACTTAATACTTTTTGGGCTGATACATTTTTTATTCTCTTTCCAAATTTATAAACAACTTTTTTAGCAAACATCTTACGTCCATGACCAACCTGAGCATCTGGAAAATATCGTTTATAGGCTTTTACTTTTTTATAAAGTCCTTTTTTACTTTTTTTATAATAAGCAAAAGGAATATACCAGCCCTTAGAACGTACTATACTTACATGTGAACGTAAAGATTTTGGCATTTTAGCAATACTCTTCTCTAC
Source organism: Campylobacteraceae bacterium (assembly GCA_027038295.1). Lineage (GTDB taxonomy): Bacteria > Campylobacterota > Campylobacteria > Campylobacterales > Sulfurovaceae > UBA1140. The sequence goes on along the minus strand of JALVXD010000286.1, from coordinate 11,640 downwards.
TACTTGTAAATTTTTAAAACTTCCAAATTTAATAAAATAACGTGCTCCTCCAGCATAAGAGATATTTACCATAAGTAAAATAACAACCAGCACTCGAATCATATATGTTCCTTTTTTATCTAATCTAAAAGATTATAATAGCATAAGAATAACCCATTAATCGTGTAGTAAGCTTCTATTTGACACCCATATAGAGTTCTATATCAAAAGAGGGATGATTTGTTCCATCACTCTCTTTAAAAGCACCATCTAGCTTAACTTGAATATTGCTAACAGCCACGTCAAAACCTTCTGCATCAGCTGTTGGAGTATAGGTAAAATCTGAACCTCCATTGTCTGAATATTTGACAGTACCTAGTGTTAATTCTGAGCTTGTTGTTCCATCTACAAACGTTACCTCTTTACATTGACTTACTGTGCTGACACACATTTTCATTTTTGCAGGGACTGCATCGGTTAAGACAAGCGTATCACTGTCTGCTTTTCCTAAGCCTTCATTTCTAGCATCAATCGTATACTTTACAAGAGCATTGGGTATCGCTTTTGGGTTAGTAGTTCCATTAATAGGGTCATAGATAGTCACCGATGTTTTGCTCAGTTTTATATCAGGAAGTGCTGTATTGGTTTCGCCTAAACTATAGGTTAAGGTTGCATCATCATTAGTATCACGAGTTACTATATATCCTGTACATCCATTATCATTTGCATTGCCACTAGCCGTAAACTCCCAACAAGCCGAAGCATCACTATCTACCCCATTGGGAGAAAGTGAAATGGAGAGACCATCATCAGCATCATCTAACTCTGTAGCATAAGAGTAATCCCAAGATAATGTCACCCCAGCTTCACTTGTAGGAATTGCATCAACATTAGACTCTGTCTCATATGCTACATAATCAAAAGGTTCAGCATTAAAAAGTTTTCCATCAGCTAGAGTTATCCTATCTTGCGAAGGTTTTAATAAAAGTACTTCATCTCCAGTATTATTTAATATGGGAGATGAATTCCTATAAAAATGGTGTATACCATTTGATGAACTATCGGTTCCCGTACCCGTATGATAGACAACATACTCCCCTGTAGCTACTGCAAAAGATGGAAAAGCATAATAATTTGTATCTTGGTCACTTAAGATATATCCATTTAGATTACCTGTCTTGGTAACTAAAAACTCTACAAACTCCTCATTATTACTATCTGAAGTTATCTCTTGATATAAAATCTCATTTATCTTCATCTCTGCTTGACCACTATAGACAAAGTCTACATCAAAAGGTTCAGAAAAAAGTAACAGACCAGCTATCTCTGAAGTATGAGACCGTTCAGAATCATTTGCTTGGTCTTCATCAACTACCAATGCTATACTACTATCTGAAATATCACGTCGTCTAAACCATCCTCCATCAGCACCTGCTCTTGTATTTTTACTAACAACAACAATAGGGTCATTATATGTTTTAGAAAAACCAACCACATACCCATCAGAAGAATCATCCCAACCCTTGATGATATCATCTGAACGGATACTTTCATACTCTATCTTTTTTGCAGTAGAAGAAGCAAAATAACTACCTGAACCATTTAATCCACTATCTATAACTAAGTAAGCAATATCTTCATTTTGCACAGTACCACTGGTAGTTTCAGAACGTTCTAAGGCAATATCAAAACCTGAACTTGTTATAGAACTAATAGTAGTAGTCATCCATGGCTGAGAGACTGCATCAGGAACATTTTCATCAGTTCTTTCCGAATTTCTTGTCTGAATCTGTCCCAATACTACAGGTGTCGTATTAAATCCACTTAGTGAAATCGACTCCCAACTATCCCCATCTATCAACTTACTTTGAAATTTAGAAGTAGAAAGTTTTGAAGCCAAAATCTTTGTTCCATCTGGTAATTCATGACTACCCTCTTCTATGGCAATATATGGTACAGCAGACATCTTGGCATGAGGTCCATCCTCTCCATCAGGTTCAACACTATATACATCAAAGCCTGTTCTACTCACATTTACAACTCTTAATGCAGCAGAGTCACTCCCTGTATCAGTAGTCAATGTAAAAACAAGGGGTGTCGTATCATAGACTTGTCTAAAATTTATATGTGTTATAACCCCATCAGTAGTATTATTAACTACCATAGTATCAGCTTCCATTTTCCATGCAAAGAGTGAAAAAGTTAAAGAAACTAATAAAAGTAATATTTTTACCATGACATCCCCTTAACCACATCTTTTAAACTATCTTGGTCAAACTTCATATTAAATCTAAAGTAAGGACCTTCCACTCTATAGGTCTGCAAAGAGAAATCTTTATCTTCAAAACCTTCCCAGTTATAACCAAGAGTCAACACCATATTATCAAACAAATTATGCCCTGAATAAAGTCCAAAACCATAGTCCATATTGTTGGCACTTTGTGCATAAAGCATAGAACCCTGAACACCAAGCTCCCAAGATTTACTAAGCTCATAACGTGCATCTAAGCCAAAGAGTTGTGTTACCCCTTTGTACTCAAAATCATTCGCTGTATCTACCACATATTTAAAGCCATGTTGTAAAGAGAGTTCGCTTTTATCTGTTGGAATCAAGTTTACATTTAAGTTGTTTACCATCTTTTGGGTTCTAAACTCTTCTGCTTCCTCTTCGGTTTTAGAAGAGATAAAATCCAACTTATCTAACACTATCATTCCATCATCTTCAGGTCTATAAGCTAAAGAAAAACGTACATTTGCATCGTTTTGTTTTCGCTTTTTCCCATCTTCATCACTGTAATTTCCACTTAGAGCCAATGCCAACATATCACTTGTTTGACTATAGACAGCAGAGGAGAGATTTAGTTTCTCTTCATCATCTCCTTTTCGTAACTCTCCATTTACATTAGCAGAGTAGGTTCCTTCATTATAGTTAAAACCTAAACGATACGCTGAAAAAGATTTATCTTCCAAAGATAAATTCTCCTCTAAGGTATTTGAAGAGCGAAGCATCTCACCCCTCTCATAGCCAATATTTACCCCCAACTTCTCATTCACTTGGAAACTCTGAACCCCACCTAAAGTGTTGTAAATATTTCGACTGTCATTAGAAAACTCCGAAAGGGTTGTGTTCTCTATGGTCATTCCTGACCAAGGTCTCACTCTCACCCCTGCTCTTCCCTGCTCTAGCTCATCTGTCCACTCATAAGCAGAGAAGAAATCCATAGAGGAGTTCAAAGCATAGTTTAAACCAAGCGTTGTTTTGGTAGGGAAAAGCTTACTCTCTTTGTCTGAAATGGTCTGCTCATGTGTAGCTGACAACTTTAGGAGTTGGTCAAAAAACCCATAAGAGCCACCAAAAAGTAACTGCTGTGCCATCTCCTCTTCGGTGCTTACTTTTGAGTATCTGTACCCAGCAAAGGCATTCCAGTTTACTTTGTTAAGCTCCATTCTAAAATCTACTACATCCGAGTCTACATCGTTTAACAAGTCACTATCTCGGTACATAGAGAGTCTATGAGTTTGACGATTTTCAAACTGTTGTGAAACATCTAGCCCTATCTTACGTGTAGCCCCCAAAGAGGAACTCAACTGACCCAAGCCAAAAGCAGACTCCTGTTCACGATAGTAGGCTCTGGCAAAAACACCATTGCTTATATGTTCTACCTCCATCAGTTTTGCATCACCTTGACTAGAGAGACCATCTTCAGTCGTTTTAGTTTTTGCATACTCAGCTTTGACCTGTGTGGCTGTTCCTATCTTAACCGTGGTATCTGCTCCCATTAGTTTAGAACGTTTTTTACCAGAGTCTTCCGAAATGTATGTTCCACCAACTTCTACTTTTCCATTAAAAGATTTAACTGCTCCTCGCCCACCATAAGTGTAATGTTCACTACCATCACCTTTAACCTCATAGTCTATTACTATAAATCGAGGATTAAAGTTCTCATCATTACTATAAATAGGCTCTTTAAAGTAGACTCTACCTAAAGCATAATCTATCTCATAGTCTCTAAAACGTTGCAAACTTCGTGTAGAGACTATCTCTTCTGCTCGGTATCGGTTACGAACCTCTATGGTAATTTTTTCAGAGAATTGAATCATCTCTTTAGATTTCAAATAGTAATACCCAGACGTTCCATCACCACGAATCTCATCTTTTACAAAGAGCTGTTCTGTATGTGTTGCAAAAGCTTTAGCCTCTATGTTTTCACCATGATATTCACCCTTAAGCCCTGTAAATCTACGAGAGTAACTAGAGAGTTCAGTATAGGACAAATCTGTACTATAGTCACCATAGAGCAAGTTAAACTGCTCTTTCTCAACCTTTACATAGAGCTTCTTTCGACTCGCTGCCTCTTGATTTTGTTGACTGTTGTCATTATAAAGCGTGTAGTAAGCATTTGGGTCTATCTCATCAAAAAATTGACTCTTTGAGGTATCTTTACCTGTATCATACGCCATCGAAAGCAACCAGTCACCTTTTATGGCTCCTTTTGCAAAAAATGAAACCCTACCCTCTGTAATGGTCTTATCTTCTGCCCCTATATCTTGTAATGACTCTTGATGACCTTTTAAAGTGTTGTACCCTACCGTTCCCTCTGCAAATCCAACCATAATCCACTCACGTAGTTCAGGCTTTAACCAAGCACGAACCACCTCATCATGCCCTTGAAGTTGAAAATGAAGTGTTACTTCACCTGACTCTGTGGTAGGTTGCAGTTTAATATAAGCTATTCCATCAGAGTGAACCGTATAACGACTCTGCGTAGCAGTTGTTACCAATGGATTATTTTTTAGTTGGTCTATAACCCCTTGTGAAACATAAGGAGCCTCAACCGAAAATGTTCCAGTAATTCCTGAACGTAGAGGCTTCCCTGCCTCATCTAAAAACTTCACAGCTATAACTGGCGAGGTTTTCCCATCAGCCACAGCGTGAGAGTTCTTTTTCACATAAAGCACTTGAACAGGAGCAGAAGATACATGTACTTTACGTGTTAGTGTCTCTACTAGTTTATTAGACTTGTCAAAATATTCCACTTTAATAAGATTGCCTCTTTCTAGTAAATCAACCCCTTTATACAAATCAATAACATTTTTAGACTTTTTAGAGGCAACATTACCATCGTAGTTTATCTTAGAGACTCTCTGCCCATTAAGCCAAATGTCAACACGTTCACTTTTAGGGTGTTTAATCGCCATTTTTATACTAGGAATAAAAGGCACATGTCCTTTAGGTGGCCATAAGATAGCCCTGCTATCTTTAGTATTCAAATCTTTTACCCTATACTCTGGCATGGTTGCTACTTTGGTAGGAATAGTAAATGCTTTCTCTTCTACCTTTTTAGCTAACTTCTCTTTGTTACGTTTTAGACAAAAGTCCACACGTTTTAAAGCTCCACGCCCCACATTTACAAACTCTGAAAAGTTTTTACCTGCTCTACGTGTGGTCTCTTCACAAGTTGCCATCTCGTAACCTTTAGGAAGTAAAGCTTTATCCACTTGAACAATATGTCGCCCAGCATCTACCCCCTCAAAGTGGTACTTTCCTTGCGTATCTGTTACAACATACGTTCCATTTTCAAGGTAGAGTCGTACTCCTGCTACACCTTTAGATTTTTTCTTTTTATCATAAACATGACCGATGATAATTCCCTTGCTTCTCATCAGCTCCTCTTTTATGTTGGTGGTAGCTGTTGCGATGTTTGAGCTAAAAACATTACTTTGTGTTACCCAAGCTCTATTGGTCACTTTTCCATTATGAACTCCAGCTGTAACAGAGGCTATAAATTTTACTTCTACTTCAGAATTTGCCTCCATACTATCTACAGTAAAATCCAATGTTTTACCATCAGCAGAAAGATTAATACGCTCTTTAGAACTTTTATACTTCAAGCCCAAAGGCAGAGCATCATGGATAGTCAAGTCATCTACTTTAAACGCCTCATCATTATGAACTGTTAAGGTATACTCTAAAAGCTCACCAATAGATGCTTCCGTTTTATTGACCTGCTTCTCTACCCAAATGTTAAAATCTTTTTTCAAAACCACGACAGCTGAGTCACTCTTAACAGCGATGCTATCGTTATCATAATTGGCAACAATGGTATCACCCACTTCAACATAAAGACGATTGTCATAAGATTTATTTTTACTATCAGAAAGAACAATGTACCCAATAAAAATTCCACTATCAGCACTGGTCTCTTCAAGTCTCAATAACTCGGTATCTCCATTCTTAGAAGTAATGGTTACCTCAATCACATCACGAACATTACGGTCTACATTTTGGTCAAGGTCAACCACTTTTATAATGGCTGTATCTTTAGTCCCATAAAAACCTGTATCTTCTAAGTTTACTAAAGAGTCAGCTCCTATAACCGTTCCATCTGCTAAAGTAGCACTCTCACTCACTTGCCAAACCCCATTTTCATCAAGGTAAGCACTGGTTCCCATAACAGCTGTTTGTGTACCACTTTTAGTCGAATATAAAAATGAAATCTCTGCTTCACTCTCTTCTATGGTATGTGTTAAAGTATTTGATTTTACTTTTTTACTTACTCCGTGAACACTGTAGTTTACCATTGCTGTATTGGAAATAATATCACCTGCTTCTAACGCATATAAAACAGACGAAAAGAGAAACAGCATAGTGAGGATAAAGTATTTAATTGTTTTTTGCATTGTTTGTTTCTCCTTTCGTTTGGTTTATGTAGGGTGTTTTCCCATGAAAACACCGTCAAATGGAAATAGGCATAAATAGAACATTTTAAACATTTAATAAAAACGCTTGAAACCTTGAATTTATGCTATTTTCCTTAATATGGTGTAGTCGGGGACTACACCCTACGGGTTTTGAAAATATAACTCTTATTTAATTTTTACTTGTAAAGTCACACAGTTATGTTTAGCTTTTTGAGCTGTTAAACTATTAATTTTCACTGTTTGTGCTGCTTCATAATTTGCAGCATCAACCAATGTTCCTGCCCCTGCTACTCCACCTGTACAAGTACATGAATCTTGTGCATCATTCATTTTTATAACTGCAACCGATGTACCATCTAATTCAGCAGGTAAAGCATCAGTAATATTAATATCTGAAGCATCAATTGAACCCGTATTTTCAATATCAAAAAGATAAGTAATTGTTGCACCTGGAATACGTTTTGCATTTGCAGAAACACCACTTACTAAGTCTTCATAAACACATGAACTCTTAGTCAATGAAAGTACTGGTGAGTTAATGATATATCCAGCCCATGCAGAATATTTACCATCAAATTGTGTATTACCAAATTCTGTAATATTTGCACCTTCTCCAAGAACTGTATCTTTTAGGTCTTTATTATCTTCTCCAGCAGTTGCTACTTCTGCATCACCATTAGCATCTATAGCTGTTGCTTCTAATTGTATATTCATAATATTTCCATCAACATTTGTATTAGGAATAGTACTTTGAACTTTAATATTAACAGTTCCATCAATGCCTACATCTGGAATAGTTACAGGACCACTAGCAAAAGCAGTCCATGTTCCATCTGCTTGTTCAAAACTAATTTTAATATCACTTACATCACTGTTATCAACTTTTGAATCATACGTATCACCTGTTAAGTTTGTTCCATTAATTGTAAAACGTTGAATCTCATTGGTTGTGTTTTCCAAGGTAAATGTACGTTCAACTTCTGTTGCTCCTGGAGTTGTAATTAAATGCTTAGTTCCATCTGCATGAACCACTGAGAAATCAATCTTTTTATCCACAACAAATGTTGCTGCTTCTGTAGTATTAACTGTTGGTTGAGTTGCTCCACCTACACTATACGATAACGATGCACTATTTGAGACTACTGTTCCAGACTCTGTTCCTGCTGCCATTGCACTCATACTACTTAGTGCTAAAATAGCTGCCATACTCAATATTTTCTTCATCATTTTTCCTTATCTTTATATTAAAAAGCTCTCTTTTAGCCCTTATGACAATCTTTCAAAAAAGACTCTCTTAAGGGCAAAGAGACCCTAACTTATTTTAATCGAGCCTTATACTCAACAGAGCTTTGTGAAGTTGCACCTAAACTATCAACTACCCATCTAATATCTGTATATTCTGAAGCTTTAGCCAAATGTTTATCTTCTCCAACACCTAAAAAAAGTTCTTCTGGTTGCTTATAAGTTTTTCCACCATCTACAGAGTAAGAGATAACACAACTACCTTGACAAGATGCAGAGTTCGCCACATACTCCATGTTTTCAGGAACAGGGTTATTGACTACCAATTTAGTTGCAGGTTTATCACCTGAATTATCTAAAGTATTCACATATCGAATCATTGTTCCAGGAACAACTTTTGATGCTTTTACCCACTCTTTTACTTTTTCACCACTTGGGCTTACTTTTGTCTGCTCTTGAAATGAAGCAGAATTAATCATTACGTTTGCTTGAACCATTGTTAACAATAGGGCTGATGCCATTACGAATTTTTTCATTTTATTTCCTTTGTATTAAATTTACTACTGAACCCGTACATCAAATGTAACTTGATGTTTAGGGTCAGAACTTGCTTTTGTTTGCGTTATAGAAGCCAAAGCTACCGAGACAGCCGTACCGTTAAAATCACCTGCTGTTACACCATCTAGCTTCAGACTATCTTCTATATAGGTTGTACCTTTTGATATATTGTCATTAACTACAATATCTTTTACCGTTCCCTCACCTATTACCTTGACATCTATCTTATAGTGAATGGTGGTTCCACTATAAACTTTATCGCTAGATAGGGTGGCTGTTTTTTCCAATGCCAAAGCCAAATGAGAGACCTCATAAGCACAAACATCTGATTTAGCATCTTCTCGTGTTGCCATAACAGCATAAAAGTTATCTAACTTTTTAGAGTCACCATAAACTAAAGAGCCTTGTATGGTTGAAGATGCTTTTATTCCATTATAAGAGAATTTATCAGCATCATCAGGTATGTCACTCACTAAAAAAAGTGTAACATTTCCATCAGCTTGGACATCAACATCAGATGCCAAACTATCCTCTTCAGAAAAAACACCATCACCATTATCAAGATAAATCTCTTTATTTGAAACGGTAAAATCCAAAGTTTCACCCTCTATAGGAGAGAAGTTATAAGTATCTTTTCCATTACCTGTATTGTTCAAAATAAAACTCATGGCTCTCTTTTTTTCACCAATACCGACAACAACAGATTCACTCTCTTGACAAACCATCTTCATATCTACTTTTTGGTCTACAATATCAACAAGCGTATTACTCGTAGCAGAAAACTTAACTTCATCTACCGTATAGTCAAGGTGAGCTACATTTTTAATCTCTGTTCCAGCAGGAACACCTACGGCATATGAAACTTGAATAATAAAAATAAAAATAGATAAAATATACTTACTCATTTCATAACCTTAAAAAAATATTAAATAATTTATATAATATTATTAACATATAAAATATTAACATAAGTTTATTTATTAAATATGTATAATTTGTGAAAAGTAGTAAAAATAGTAAAATTATTTTAAGTTTAGATTAAGAATTGATTTTTATTGTTTTTATCTATTTTAGAAGGCATTAATTCTATTTAATTCTATTATTTTACATATAGAAAAGTAGCTTTTGAAGAGGTCAAAAGGAATTATTTCACAAATAGTAGATATTTATATTAGAAAGTATGAAAATGTAAAAGTTGCTTGTTCCCTAAAAAAAGGGAACAAAAGAGGTAAAATTAAGCTCTAGGGTCAACCAAATACCCAGCTATGGCAGAAGCAGCAGCCACAGCAGAGTTTGCTAAGTAAATCTCAGAGGTTCTAGCACCCATACGACCTACAAAGTTTCTATTGGTCGTAGCAACACAACGCTCGCCATCACCTAAGATTCCCATGTAACCACCCAAACATGCACCACATGTAGGGTTAGAGACCACAGCACCAGCATTAATAAGTATCTCCATTAAACCCTCTTTTTGAGCTTGTAAGAAAATCTTTTGCGTAGCAGGTGTTACAATCATTCTTGTATGTCTTGCAACCCTTTTACCTTCCATTATTTTCGCAGCTATTCTAAGGTCTTCTATACGTCCATTGGTACATGAACCTATCATCACTTGGTCTATTTTTAAGTTGTCTTCAACGGCTTGTTCCATTGTTTTACCATTGCTTGGTAAGAACGGGTAAGCAATAACAGGTGAAAGGTTTGCCACGTCTATTTTAATTACTTGACAATAGTCTGCATCGTCATCAGCATGATGAATCTTCGGTTCAGCTCTTAACCCACCGTTTGCCTCTGCTCGCTCTTCCAAATAAGTTTCAGTTACAGCATCTACAGCAAAAATCCCATTTTTTGCTCCAGCTTCTATAACCATATTTGAAATAGAGAATCTGTCAGCCATTCCCAAATGAGGAAGCGTATCGCCAGTAAACTCAATGGCTTTGTACAAGGCTCCATCAACCCCAATTAAACGAATAAGCTCCAAGATAATATCTTTTCCATAAATATGCTCTGCAGGTTTTCCAGTAAGCTCTACTTTAATGGTCTCTGGCACTTTAAACCAGTTCCCACCAGTTATCATTCCAAAAGAGATGTCGGTACTTCCCATACCTGTAGAAAACGCCCCTAAAGCTCCATGAGTACAAGTATGACTATCAGCCCCAATAATCACATCACCAGGAATAACCAAACCTTTTTCAGGAAGTAAAGCGTGTTCTATCCCCATATCTTTCTCATCAAAAAAGTGTTTCATGTCATGCTTGTAGGCAAAATCACGAGAAATTTTTGCTTGATTTGCAGACGCAATATCTTTAGCAGGAATGTAGTGATCCATCACAATACAAAAGTTATCAGGTCGAGCCATTTTCTCAGCCCCCGACTCTTCAAATGCTCGAATAGAAATAGGAGTTGTAATATCATTCCCAATAATCATATCAATATCAACTCTAACAATCTCCCCTGCTTTCACCTCACGCCCAGCGTGTTCAGAGAAAATCTTTTCAGTAATGGTTTGTCCCATTTTGTAAATCCTTAAATATATATTACGCGAATTATATCAAAAGTTATTTAACCCGTAGGGGTAGAGCGATGTCTCTACCCATTGCTCCAAATACCTGAACCCAGTACCAAAAACCTAAACCCCCTAAACCTACACCCCTTGAGTAGTATCAAAAACCCGAATATGCAACCTATCGCTGTAGTTAAACCCACACTTCATACAAAACTCAAAAACAGCCCTGTCGTTATGCCAAATGTTCGCACGGCTCTCACCCACAGGCATACAGTAAACATTGGGGTTTTCAAACTCTTTGGTTATCTCACTTATCTCATCAAATGCTGTCGTATCGACCAACTTCTTATCAATGGTAAACTTAAAAAAGCTGTCATAGGAGTAGTTCACGATGTTAGCAATGGCTTGTGGCTTAATTCGTTTAGACTTTAGCTCTCCAGAGTTTGCCAACTTTATGGACAAAGCAAAAATAGTCTGCTTATACATCGGATACGCCTCAAAATCTATCTCCACTGTTCCGTTGGTCTCAAAAGTAATGCGAACCCCTTGCTCTACTAACCAAGTTACTACCCCATAAAACGCTTCATCTTTATGGTACATCAATGGTTCACCACCCGTTATGACCACTTGAGGCAAGTAACCAATAGTAGCAAACT
>JALVXD010000285.1 GCA_027038295.1 Campylobacteraceae bacterium | reverse complement strand
AATAGCAAAAATGAATCTCCCTCCTTTACCTTGAAAAGACATTTTGCTATTTATGCATATTAGATAACTCCTTTAGCTCTCTCCCTTTAGACCTTTGTAATAACCCTGTGACAATAACGAGTATCGCTATGTGTATAATAAGAGATTTCTGTAGAGTAATTGTGTTATTTTTCTTCATATTGAAAAAAATATTCTAATGTTTAATAGTAATAAATATATTTGGTTTTTTTCTATTTTTTTAAGAGTATAAACAGTTATTTTCTGTTTAAAAATAATTGCGTAGGGTGCGATTGCCATTGCACCGTCAAAACAAAACCCCTAAATTTCGGTCTTCAAATGCTATTTGACCCTATAGTGAAACACTTTACTTTTTTTGATGGATTTTTTATGAGAAAATGGTGGTTTGTCGGGTCGATTTATCGACCAATTAACAAAACAAGTTTGAAAATATTAAGAATATAACCTATTTTAATGTTTTAGGTGTTCTTGCTGTTGAATCTTTTTAGAGTTTATTGATTTTTCATGTTTGTTTTTGTAAGATGGGGTATATTTATATAAAAAGGGAAAGAGTAATGGGGATTGAGTTTAAATTTTTTGAAGCATTAGCAGGAGATAGTATTCTTGTTTCAACAGAGAGAACAAATATCTTAATTGATGGTGGGTATGGAGTTACTTATGAGGAAAAGATTAAACCAGAAGTAGATAAATTAGAAAGTTTAGATTTAGTGATATTGACACATATAGATGAAGACCATATTTGTGGATTAATAGAATTGGTAGAATATGATAAAGAGAATAGAGAAAAGATAAAAGAACTTTGGTTTAATTCTCCTAAAAGTATTGAAGTTGAAGAGACAAAAGATGTAAATGTTAGTGATGCACAAGCAATCCTTTTTCATGATTTATTAGGAACATATAAAATTTCCACTAGAAATAATATTTGTCTTATTAATGAAAACTCTAAACAAGAGAGCTTAATTAATAATGATATAAAACTCTCCTTATTATCTCCTACTTCTTATGAATTGTCAGAATTAAGAAGAAAACATCCTGTAGATAAAGAACCTAAAAGATGTGGAAAAAATAAAGCTTCTTGGTCAGCTAATGAAAAAATTGATTATAGAGAAACTCCTTTAAGTGAGATTGATATTTCTTCTATAGAGTTTGGAAAAAGTGGGAATGTTTATAATAATTCAAGTATTGCTTTTTTATTAGAATATGAATCCAAAAAATATCTTTTTTTAGCTGATGCCAATATTGAAATTATAAATAAGTCTTTAATCGCTTTAGGTTATTCACAAGAGAATAGATTATTGGTTGAGTTTGTTAAGTTGTCTCATCATGGTAGTAGAAACAATATTAATAGTGACTTTTTAGATATTGTAAAAACAGATACTTTTATTACTTTAACTGATGGTAAATCAAACCAGAATAAACATCCAAATAAAGAGATATTTCGTTTGATTTTAGAACATGAAAAGAGAGATAAACATATCAATTTTATTTTTAATTACGAAGATGTTGGAAGGAAAATATTAACAGAAGAGGATGAAGAAAATTATGCTATTACATCAGGAGGAGAATATACATTTAATGTATGTTTTGAGAGAGTTTTTCCTTTTAGAAGATTGAAATTATGAATGTAGATAATCTAAAAAATAGTATAGTAAAAATAGAGGTTAAGTTTTATAATTCTAAGAAAGGTTTAGTAACTTCTCGTGGTACAGGTTTTTTTATTGAAAAAAATAAAATTTTAACTTGTTATCATGTAATTGAGAAATATGAAAAAGAAGAAAATATAAAAGTGTTTTTGAGTAATCAAACCACCCCTTATGCAGTTGAAATTTTAGATAAAAGTGTAGATGATGATTTAGCTGTATTACAAATAGAATCAGAAAATCAATATTTTGTTACAGAAACTAATGAAAGAATTATGAATGGAGATGATTGTTATTGTCATGGATTTCCTGAAATAGATGAGAATAATGAAAAATTAAAAAAGATTATAGATAGACCTTTAACCCTTAAAGCTGAAGGAACGGATAAAAACAATAAAATTATACAATTTAAAGATGGACAAGTTAAAAGTGGTTTTAGTGGTTCACCAATTTTAAATTTATCTACAGGTGCTGTTTGTGGGGTAATCTGTATATCAAGAAAAACTTCTAATACTTTAGGAGGTTATGGTATTCCTATTTCAAGGTTAGAGTTATTGAATTATAAAGAACAAAATCAAAATGAAATTACAGAAAAAATTCCTCTTAAGAATGGTAAATCTTTTGAATTTAAAATGGTAAAAGTAGATTTACCTAATAAAAGTTTATATGTTTCTATTTATCCTGTTACTTTTGAAGAGTATGATTTGTTTTGTGAGGATAAACGAAATAGTAAAAGAATTAATGGATATATAGATAAAGAACGAAGAAAGGTTCTTCCTGTTGTTAATGTTACTTGGGAGGATGCTATGGATTTTTGTAAATGGTTAAATGAGAATACACAAAATAATAAAAAGTATAGATTGCCATCTTCAAAAGAATGGGAAATTATAGCATATCAAAATAAGTCCTTAAATGATATTCATTGTGATAAAAAAGATTTTTGTATGAAAATAGGTACAAATCGTGGAGTTAAAGGTATTTTTGATTTTTTAGGAAATATAGAAGAAATATGTAGTAATAAGATAGTAAAAGGTGCTTCGTTTAAAAAAGCTTTTAATACAGTTTTAAATTTCAAAAGAGAGAGTGAAATTACAAATTTACCCAAAGATGAGGTGGGATTTAGAATAGTAAGAGATAAATCTTAAAAATAAACTAATATTAGTATATAATTTAGAAAAGGAGATTATATGATAAAAACACCTAGAGATATAATTCTTGAAGGATTAGATGAATCAAAAGAACTTTATATAAAGTTAAAAAAAATTTTTCTTCATGATTCTGAACTCTCAGAAAAAATTGAAGCTAATTCTAAAGATATAGAATCTTTTAAAGAAAAAATTAAAAAATTAAAATCAGAAGAATTAATAAGTTTATTAAAACGCTCAATTTAAGTCTTTACAGTCATGTTCCTTTGTAAAGGAAATAAAAATTTCTTTTAATTTTTCTTTTGCTATATCATCTAATTGTATATCTTTTGACATAGCAAATTGAGATAAAAATTTATAAACATGGCAATACTCTCGTTTAAAACCACTTAAAATATCCCTATCATCAAAATAGTTTTTTTCATCTTCATATTCTTGAAGAAATGTAATAATTATTTGAAAATCTTTTTCAAGACTTTTTTCAAAAGCAGATTGGTGTTCCATAACATTGATTTTATAGCTATGTTGACTTGTTAAGATATTATTAATAGCTTTTTGAATCAGTATTTTAATTGTATCTTTAGAGATAAGATATATTTCAATAAGTTTAAATATATCAGATAACCCTAGAGACTTTGTTATATGCTCATTTCCCATACTTTCCCCTTTAAATTCCAACAAAATAAAATAATACAGTAAAATATTATCTTTAAATAATTCTAACATTTAAAATTAAAATCATATACTTAAAAAGGAAAATTAATGTCAAGACCAATAAAATTGATACCACATGATACACTAGAAGAATGGCACAAGAAAATTGAGCTGATAAGAGACAATGGACATAAACTAAAAATGCTAGTAATTGAAAAAATATTATCAAATCCAAATGTTAGTAGAGATGAGGTATTGAAAACATTTTTTATTTCAAAAGAGACTATGGGTAGATGGATAAAAGAGTATAATTCCAATGGCTTAGAGGGCTTAAAAGCCAAACCAACCAAAGGTAGAGGTTCAGGAAAAGGAAACCTAAAAGTAGCTGATGAAGTCTATATCGCACTAAAAGAGGAGATGGCAAAAGACCCAACTCGAAAATGGACAGGAAAAGAGAAACAACAGTACATAAAAGAGAAGTTTAACATAGAGGTTACACAAGCAGGGATTGCTTATAGGTTGAAGAGGTTATAAGTATATGTTTTTAATTTTATTTGTAGGCATTTTGGTATGCCAATTAACGTCGGCATCGGGGAAACCGACCTACGCCGTTTCCAATTTTTTAAATTTATAGAATTGGTTTTGACGAGAGGATATTACAATTTTAAATTTTTGTGTTAAAATGTTTGTATGAAATATAGACGTATGTATTTAGACTCTTATAGTTACTACTTGACCTTGGTTACACAGGGTCGAAAGCCTTTACTCATTGATAATATAGATGTACTTCGTCATGCATTTAAATTGAGTAAGGAAAAATATGTTTATGACATAGAAGCCATTGTCATTTTACCTAACCATATACACATGATAATACGACCTAAAATCTCTACAGAGTATTCAAAAATTGTTAGACATATAAAAAGAAGTTTTGTTTATGGTTTAAGCCAAGAGCTAAAAGACCAAGCAAAAGCAGAAATAAGCCATGCTAAATATAACAGAGGTCACGCAGGTATTTGGCAAGAACGTTTTTATGAACATACCATAAGAGATGAAAAAGATTGGTTAGAAAAAATGGAATACATTAAATACAATCCCATCAAACACAATTATGTAGAAAACCTAGCCGATTGGAGATACACCTCATTTAAATAATCGTCAAAACCAAAATGGCATAAATTAAAATTGGAAACGGCGTAGGTCGGTTTCCCCGATGCCGACATAAACAGGCATATAAATAAAGCTCTATTGTTCTATGTAAATATACACAAGTGATGATAGATATTTTAATTTATGCGATGTTTGCTTTTGTCGGTGTAGTCGGGGACTACACCCTACAGTATTTCACTTTTAAGTAATATTCCATTCTAAAAATAATACATCTCAAGCAACTAAACAAAGTAGGGGAGTTAACACTCTAAAAACTCAACCCCATCTTTAGACCCAATCAGCAGAAAACTTCTAAGCTTAGGAATGCTTTTAACCTTGTCTAGCTCTTTATACTCCTCAATCTGTTCTATCCCTTTTTGTTTTATAGTCTCATAACTATCTTTCTCTTTTTTCCATTTCAATTCAAACATATAGTTATTTGGCACTTTCTCATCACGCCCAATGAGTAAAATATCAGGATATTTATTGTCTAGTTCAGGTTGAGAGTCTATAAAGTAGAAGTCTGCAAAACTCAAAAGTGCCAAAGTAATTACTTGAAAGTGTTTCTCTGTAAATCCATAATGGTCTCGGTTTGAGAGGGTTTTTATGGCAATATCAAGTTGTCTTCTAAATGGTTCAATATCACCTAAAAGAAGTTTAATAATCAGTTGTGAAAAGGAGTCCTCTTGTTTAAAGTTATTGCGTCGTTGTAACTCAACAGCAAAGTAGTTAAAGTAGAGAATTTTTATAACATAGTTAGGTATCTCAAAGATATTTAGCTCTCCTGTTATCTGCTCTTTTATGGTAATAAAGCCCATAGAGTAGATAAGGGTAATAAAATCATTCTCTTTAAATGATTGATTTAGGTCGTATAAGATTTTATAGTTTCTGTCACTATCGCCTATGTTAAAGAGTTTCATAATGGCTTTGTAGTCAGAGGCTACATTGCTGTCTAGCATTTTAATTGGCATTTCACAACGCTTTTCATCATACTTAGAGATGAAATAGTTTATAAGAGTTGCATTATAGACACGCTCTGTAGCTTTAACATTAAATAGATAACCGTTGTACCATGTTTTTAACTTCTCTTGTAGTTCCTTTTTATCTATATCTTCACACTTTCTGATTATAACGGATTGTGTGGGATAAGCTAAAAATGGGTATCTATAGTATTTAATAATACTTATGAATAAAGACACCCAAAAAAATAATAGCATAAAATCGATTACACCACCATTATCAAAA
>JALVXD010000284.1 GCA_027038295.1 Campylobacteraceae bacterium | reverse complement strand
CTTAAAAGGTCACTCAAGACGATACTTCTCACTAGCCACCATTGCTATGTACTCAACCATACATAAACTCTGCTGGATTGATGCGAACTACCAGTACCACAAAAAAGCCTTTGAGTACCAAGAGTACAAAACTTCCCCTCCTCGACTTCTACTTTTTTAATAAAAATTATCAAAGAAGGGGTTTTATGAAAAAATCGGTATGGGTTCTCTCTTTTTTTAGTTCTTTTTTAGGAGCTAAAGAGTTTGAACTTTTAAACAATATAACTCACACTGGAGAATTACGCTTTGGAGTTGTTCAACTAAAAAATTTAGAGGGAGAAAAGACCTCGACCATTGCGTTAGGTGGGCATGTATCCTTAGAGACAGAGCCTATTAATGGAGTAAGTGCAGGAGTTACTTTCTATACCACCAATGCACTCTTTGGAGAAAACAGAGAAGCGATGTTTTTAGGCTCCAAGAATCAAAGCTACGCTATTGTAGCAGAAGCCTATCTTCAAGCTGATTTTGCGAACACCAACGTTAAGGTTGGGAAACAAATTGTAGAGACACCATTTATTAACAGTGATGATATTGGTATGGTACCAGATATTGTTGAGGGTTATAGTTTAACCAATCAATCACTAGCAAAGACCAACATTGTTCTTGGAGCTTTTGATAAATGGGCAGGAGTAGACAGTAGCCAACCTGAAAAGTTTAATAAAATGCAAAATTCAGGTGATTTTGTATTGATGGCAGGTATTAGCTATGAGGGGATTAAAAACACCACGCTTCAAGCATGGAACTACAAAGTTGACGATAACAACTGGAACTACCTTGAAGCACGTTATGAGACTGATGATTTTTCTCTAGCAGGACAATACAGTAACCAAGGAGACGGAAACGACATCTACGGATTTGATGCAGTGGTCAATTTTAACCAACTTTCACTCCATACAGCCTACAACAGCGTCAATGGTGTAGTGAGCAATGGTTTTGGTGGAGGTCCATTTTTTACCTCTAGTGAAGACCATACCGTTCATGAAACTTTGGACAACGAGGCTATTTTAATGGGAGCTGAATACAATATAGACAAATTAAAATTGGCGTTGACTCATGTCGATTTTAGTGAAATTGAAGATGAAACTGATTATATTGTCGCTTATGAATTTAACGACAAATTAAGTGCCCAACTGATACATTCACAGATGTATCATGACGGAAGGTTAACTCGATTTTTTATCAATCAGAGTTTTTAAAATTTAAACAAAAAAATTAATCAAAAAGGAATTAAAATGCACATAGAAGCAGGTGTAGTTGTTGGAAGTAAAATGTTATTGAGTTATGCTACAGGCGTAGCTGTTGTAGGTATGGGAGCTAAATTGGCTTGGGAACATATACAAGAGAGTGGTGCTTTGTCACTACTGCTTAGAACCATTGTAGCCATTGGTTTGGTCTTTACCTTTTTTGAGGTTTTCCCTCACTATCCTATTGGAGTGAGTGAAGTTCACCTAATCTTAGGAACTACTCTACTTATGGTCTTTGGTGTAGCTCCTGCTATGTTGGGGTTAGCTCTTGGGCTTCTACTTCAAGGGGTAACGGTAGCACAGTTTGATTTACCTCAATATGGTATCAACGTGACAACACTTTTGGCAAGTATGATTATCCTTAATATGGCAACAAAGAAGATTGTTCCAGAAGGTACAGCCTACAAAGATATTAGCTATACACAGATGCTTAAGATGTCTCTTGTTTGGGAAGGTGCAATTGTGAGTTGGGTTGCTTTTTGGGCATTTTATGGTCAAGGGTTTACAGCAGAGAACATTCAAAATGTACTAAGTTTTGGTGGGGCATATATGTTGGTAGTTCTTCTTGAACCACTGATTGACTTAGCTATTTTATCGGCTGTTAAAGCGTGGTACAAAAGTGATAGTTGCAACATCATGTTCAACAAGCGTTTAACCAACTGTCAGGCGTAAGATGAAACGCTACAGACACTACAGTAGAGACAAAGCCATTATTTTGGCTTGTTTTGGCTCGGTAATAGAGCAACAGATGTACCTTAACCTTAAAAAAGAGGTTGAAGAAAAGTTTGAGGGAGTTGATGTTTTCTTATCATTCTCTTCTCGAATGGTACTCAAAGACTTACACAAACGAGGCATGGATTACAAAAACTTAGCACAAGTCTTAGCCGATGTAGACATGCTAGGTTACAGAAACATTGTTGTAGCCTCCATCAATCTCTTTCCAACCGATGAGCATGAGCTTTTGGGGCGAACAGTTGAGGGGTTTAACTCCTTCTCCTATGCCAATATTCGCTCTACCAAAGCGATTATCAATAAAACCAAAGAGACCTCACTTATGCTCAAATCTTTAAACAGCCGTATAGACGAAGAGAAGTGGGCAAACCTCTATGTGATTCATGGTGTACCTATTTTAGACTTAGCAGGACTCTCTTCAGTCGGCTATACCGATGCGTTTTTAAAAGCCATTAGTAAAAAAAACTACACCTGTTCTTTGGAGGGTGCTTTCCCTTACTATGCAATGAAAGAGCGACTCATAGAACAGATGAAAGAAAACGGTGTAACCCATGTTCAGGTAGTTCCTATGCTCTTAGTAAGTGGTAACCACTACTTTAAAGATATGGTAGAGATAAGTGAAGAGCTAGGTGAACATTTTGAGTCTCGTGTTGTGGGTTCAGTTACACAATCTAAACGATTTAACCTCATAGAGCTAGAGGATATACGAGCTGTTATTTTCCAAAATATCAAAGAAGAGATAACCAAACTTGGATAAAAAACTATACATGGTCTCCCTTGGACCTGGCGACATAGATCTCATCACGGTTAAAGCTCTTAAAGCATTACAAGCATCCGATGCTATCTGTATCCCAACCAAGAGTGCTGACCAGAGTTTTGAGAAATCGTTAACCCATAAAATAGTAAAAGCTTTAATGCAAGAGCATGGTTTTACTAAACCAATTATCCCTGTCTATACACCAATGCACTTTAAAAAAGAGGATTGGCAGTATCAGGTTGATGTGCTTTATAATGGCTTTAAAACCCATGACTCTTTGAGTTTTGTAACCCTTGGTGACTCTGCTGTTTACAGCACCGTCTACTATCTACTAGACATCATAAAAGTACAACAACCAAAACTCTACTGCAACACAGAGGTAATAGCAGGTGTCACCTCTTTTTCACAAGCCTCTGCAAGAGTAAAAAAACCTCTTTGTGTGGGTGATAGCAGATTTGAGATAGTCCCCCTACTCGACAAAGAAGTACCCACTACTACGGTTTATATGCGTCCTAAAATAGGGCTAGATACCAAAAACATTGTAGAGCATGGAGAGATATACACCTTTGAGAACATGAACTACCAAGGCGAGAACATCACCTCATACAAAAAGAGCAAAGTAGACAAATACATGACCCTCTTTATAGATTTTTTTAAATAGGAGAAAAAATGCCATTTATACAAGAACAACCCCCCATAAATATTGGTGCAGACATTTCAGTACGCTCTTTTGAGATGATAGCCGAAGAGCTAAAAAACTACCCAAAAGCCAAAGAGTTTGACCACAATGAGATAGAGGTAATCAGCCGTCTTATCCACACCTCAACCTGTTTTGAGCAAGTTTTAGAAAACATACATTTTACCAAAGATGCCATTCCAAGAATGCAAGAGTTGCTACAAAAAAAAGCAAAAATCATCGTCGATGTCAATATGATAAAAGTAGGACTAAGTCAGTTCTATCTTGACACTTACGGCAATGAGGTAGTCTGTTACATCAACGAGCCATTCACTTATGAGTACGCCGAAAAAAACAAAACCACAAGAAGCTATGGAGCAGTAGTAGAGGCGATAAAAAAGCATAAAAATGAGCCAATGATTTTAGCTTGTGGAAATGCTCCTACTTTTATTTACGCTAGTATTAATACTCTATTAGATGAGGGTGTAGACCTTAAAAATGTTGCCTTTATCCTCTTTCCTGTTGGCTTTGTAAATGTAGTAGAGTCAAAAGATTATGGTAAACGCTTTTGTGATTATTATGATATTCCTGCTGTATTGATGGAGGGGCGTTTTGGAAGCTCAACCATGACAGTGGCTACGCTTCATGCTACTTATAAGTTGATTAAGGATTATGATGGGAGTACTCATTATAATGGGAAGAAGTGATACAAGGAAAAACCGTTATAGTTTTGAATATAATAATAGAAAGTAAAAAAGGAAAGAAATGCAACAGATAACGATAAATATAAATCCCTCTATCTATGAACACATTATGTTTTTTCTACAAAATTTGCCTAAAAACTTAATTGATATTCAAGCACAAAACATTAAACAAGTACCATCTAAAACTTCTGCATCATCAAAAGCTTTTGGTCTTTTAGATGGAAAAATCAAAGACCCAGTAGCTTGGCAAAAAGCTATGAGAGAAGAGAGTGACCGAGATATTTACAAAGATTTTCAAAAATGAAATACCTTTTAGATTCAAATATTATCATCTATTACCTCAATGGAGATAAGAAGATTTATGATTTTATAGAAAAAAACAAAGCCGTTTCTGCTATCTCTTTAATTACCTATTATGAAGTATTAAATTAACTAGTTACGAAGCTTCAGCTTCGTAACTCTATATTGGAATATGAACTTTTTATAGAATTTTTTTCCTATAGAAATTCAACAATTAGAGTTGTTGAACGAATTAAAAAGTATATCTGTATAGTAACGACTTTTATAAAATAGAAAAGAGTTAGAATTTAATGAAATTTAATCCAAAAGTAATTAGGATAAACTTCTTTTACTTCAAGCACTTTTATTTTAACTCCTTTTGAAATAGAACCAATTATAGGAGCATTTGTCCATTTATCATGTATCAGAGTTATATAATTTTTTCTTATGTTGACGCTTCCTATTGCAGATAATACATCTCCTGCCTTTGGTATAGTGTCTTTTCTTTTTAGTATTACAAAATGTCTTTCTTTCCAACTTCTATATGGTGATTTCTGCCCATAAAAAACATATTTAGAATCTTGATTAAACCAAATTTTTGGTTTAACTACTTTTGATTTACTTTCTTTTGGTTGAGTTTTTTTAGGTTTAACTACTTTTGATTTATTTTCTTTTGGTTGAGTTTTTTTAGGTTTAACTACTTTTGATTTATTTTCTTTTGGTTGAGTTTTTTTAGGTTTAACTACTTTTGATTTATTTTCTTTTGGTTCAGTTTTTTGGGATTTAACTACTTTTAATTTACTTTCTTTTTGTTCAGTTGATAATAATATAGGAACAAGATACTTAGAACAATCTCTAAAATCACGATTATCTTCTAATTGTTTATTTTGAGGAACGCGTTGCTTACCATTCCATTCTACTTTTTTTATTCTACCCTTAGCTTCTACATCACCTACTAAATCTATATCTACTGAAGCTTTAGCCTCTACTTTAGTAATAGTAGATTTATCATTTGACGGATCTTTACAAAGTTGCTTAATAGCATCTATGGTATCAACAAATTTATTTTCTGCAAAACTAAAGGAATTTATTACTAATATTAATAGTAGAACTCTTTTAAAAAACATCATTATATATTTCCTAATAGTATAGATAATAAATCATAAGATAACGTTACTAATTTTTTAATGATTTAAAATTAAAATAAATTAAAAAATTTTAAAAAGCATATTAAGTTACAGTTTTTTATTAAGAGAATAAAGGGAAAATCGTTATACTTCTAAAGATAATAAAGTAAAAAGACAAAAATGACCGACTTCCTAACCTTCAAAACCTTCATCTCCATAGACATACTAATCCTCTCCTACTACATAGGGGCGATAATTATCCCTATTGCTATGTGGCTAAGTAAAGCCTATCTACAGAGAAAATT
>JALVXD010000283.1 GCA_027038295.1 Campylobacteraceae bacterium | reverse complement strand
GGTAAATCGGTAAGCAGCGTTGAGGGCTGCAGGTCCAAGGAATGCATCATTTACTTCAAGAGCAGGACAAGAGTAGTGACAAGCCCCACATTGAATACAAAGGTCAGAATCTAAAAACTTGTTAAACTCTGCAATGCTCTGTTTTGTCTCATGCTCTGGGTGAGACTCAACATCTGCAACCACATAAGGTTTAACAGCAGCGTGTTTTTCCCAAAAGTCAGATTTGTCAATAATCATATCTTTAACAGCTCGTTTTTTAGAGCTTGGCTCTAAAGTAATCTCATTGTTAAACATGTCAAGAAGCTCAATAGCATTTTGTTTACACGCCAGAGTTGCTTTACCATTTACTTTAATAGCACAAGCCCCACAGATACCATGACGGCATGAACGACGGTAAGAGAATGAACCATCATGCTCCCACTTGATTTTATTCATGAGGTCAAGAATCAGCTCATCTTTTCCCACTTCCATGGTATAACTCTTATACGACGGAAGATAGTCAGTTTCAGCATTAAATCTAAATGCTTTTATCGTTACTTTTCTAGTATTGCTCATTATTACCTCCTTAGTACTTTCTTTCCATTGGCTCAAACTTACCTTGTGTAACTTCTCCCCACTCTTGTGACATCTTATAGTCTTTGTCCATGTATGCGTAAGTATGTTTCATATACTTTTCATCATCTCTTGTTGGGAAATCTTCACGGTAGTGACCACCACGACTCTCTTCACGGTTTAACGCACCATCAACAATGAACTTTGAAAACTCTAACATGTGACCAAGCTCTGTAGCTTCTTGTAAATCGGTGTTAAATGTTTTTGATTTGTCATCAATTCTAATGTCTTTAAATCGAACCAAAAGCTCATCAATAAGTTTAAGTTGACGCTCTAGTGATTCTTTGGTTCTAAAGACACCTGCATCGGCTGTCATACCAATTTGAAGCTCTTCTCTAAGTTTTGCAACACGCTCTTTACCATTAGAGGTCAAAAGAGTATTCATCTCTGCAACCGTTGTATCAGCATCTGATTCTTTAGCAGGACGAAGTTCAATACCTTCATCAAGAGCTTTAACCATGTTTTCACCAGCATGACGACCAAACAACATCGCTTCAAGAACAGAGTTTGCACCCAATCTATTTGCCCCATGAACAGAAACACAAGAACACTCACCAGCAGCGTAGAAACCTTCTACTAACTCTTTGTTGGCATTCTTTTCTACTTGACAGTTAATGTTGGTTGGAATTCCACCCATTGAGTAGTGTGCCGTAGCCGAGATATGAATTGGCTCTTTTAACATATCTTGCCCTTGAAAAGCAATAGCAAGTTCACGAAGCTCTGGAAGACGTGTTAAAATAATTTGAGGGTCAAGGTGTGTTAAGTCAATATTAACTGATTGACCATCTTTACCAACACCTCTACCTTGACGAACCTCTTCCATAATGGCACGACTTACAACATCACGAGAAGCAAGTTCCATCGCATTTGGAGCGTACTTGGTCATAAAACGTTCACCCTCAGAGTTGAACAGTCTTCCACCTTCACCACGAGCAGCTTCAGAGATAAGTACACCAGAACCACCAAGTCCAGATGGGTGGAACTGTACAAACTCCATATCTTCTAAAGGAAGACCATGACGTGCAACAATAGAGAGTGAATCACCAGTATTGGCATGAGCATTTGAGTTAAATCGGTAAGCACGACCATGCCCACCTGTAGCGAACATGGTTACTTTTGCATTAAAGATAGCAGGTTCAGAGGTTCTAATGTCGTAAGCAACAACACCTGAAACTTTTCCATCTTCATAGATAAGGTCAGAACAGTACCACTCATCAAATACTTCAATTCCTGCTCTGTCTGCTTGTTCATAAATGGTTTGAAGAAGTGTTAACCCCGTTCTATCTTTTGCATAACAAGCTCTTGGTTTACTTTGCCCACCAAAAGGTCTTATGGCAATATCTCCCTCTTCATCTCTTGAAAATACGGCACCCATTCGCTCTGCCCAACGAATGGTCTCTGGTGCTTTAGTACACATAAGCTCAACACAGTCTTGGTCAGCTAAATAATCAGAACCCTTTACGGTGTCAAACTCATGAAGTTCAGTACTATCATCTTTTCCCAAGGCAGCGTTAATTCCACCTTGTGCAGCTCCTGAATGGCTTCTTAGTGGATGCAATTTTGTAATTACAGCCGTCTTTTTTCCTGCTTCTGTTAGCTCTTTGGCTGCTGCTAAACCAGCTAAACCAGCTCCAACAATTACAGCATCATATTCGTGAATTTTTATACTCATTCTGCCATGTCCTTTTAAAAATAAGAATTTGTATAAATTATATCTTAAGCGAATGTAACTTTATTGAATAGCAAATATATAGCAATAGATAGAACTTATTATGTTACAATTTTTCCAAAACTATAAGGGTTATAGTGTGAATAGAGAAGATTATCTAATAAATAAGTTAAGTTCCCATTATATTGGGGATGATGGAGCTGTCATAGGAAACAGAGTCTATAGTATGGATGCTTTTTTTGAAAATGTCCATTTCAGACGTGAGTGGATGACCTTAACTCAAATATCACGAAAAGCGATGTTGGTAAATTTCTCCGATGCTATTGCTATGAATGCAAAACCTCTTTATGCTTTAGTAGCACTCTCTCTGCCCAAAGATATTAGCACAGCTGATATAGATGAGATTTTAGCTTCATTGCATAAAGTAGCTTCTGAATATAACTGTGAAATTATAGGTGGTGACACCATTTCAGGAGAGCGTTTAGACTTTAGCATCACCATCATATCTGAAACTAAAAATCCTTTAACTAGGAAAGGTCTAAAAGAGGGTGATTTATTGGCATATACAGGAGTTTTGGGTGAGAGTAAAAAAGATTTAAACCGACTCTTTAAAGGCGAAAATGTAGCCGATAACTCTAGGTTTATAGAGCCTATTTTACGTCAAGAGTTCATAGAAAAAGCACGACCTTATTTAAGTGTAGGCATGGATATATCTGATGGTCTCTTTTGTGATACAAATAAACTTTTAGCCTATAATAGTCTTGGATTTGAACCTATAATTGAGATTAGTGATGAGGTGGGTTCAAGTGGGGAAGAGTATGAGATGCTCATAGGATTTAATGCTGATAATTTAGAGCCTATTCAAAAATTAGCTTCAGATTTAAATCTCCCTTTAACTCTTTTCGCTAAAGTTACAGACAATAATAGACGCTTTGAGTGTGTCGGACATCATTTTTAAAATTAAAGGTAGATAGTTTATGAAATATTTTGTATGGAATGCAGACCCCGTTCTGCTAAACTTAGGACCCCTTCAACTCTATTGGTATGGGCTTCTTTTTGTAGGCTCTTTTGTTGTGGGTTCATGGATTTTGAAGTTAATTTACTTGAGAGAAAATAAAGACCCTGAGGTATTAGAGTCTCTTTTTGTTTACATTATCATAGGTGCTGCCGTAGGTGCAAGACTGGTGCACTGTTTCTTTTATGACCCAAGTTACTATTTGGCACACCCTATGAAAATCTTTGCCGTTTGGGAAGGTGGACTTGCCTCTCATGGTGGGGTTATGGGTGTACTTTTAGCCACATGGATTTTTGCTAGAAAAGAGAAAGAGTCGTTTACTTGGTTACTCTCACGTCTTGCTATTCCAGCTGCACTTTCAGGTGCTGCCATTCGTATTGGTAACTTTATGAACTCCGAAATAGTAGGACAACCCACCGATGTACCTTGGGCGATTGTTTTTGAGCGTATAGACAACCTTCCAAGACACCCATCACAGCTTTATGAGTCAGTAGCTTATTTGCTTATTTTTGTTTTTCTTCTGCTTGTTTACAGAAGTGTAAAACCTGCTTTTGCTACAAAAATACTCCCTGCTTTATGGTTCATAACTATTTTTACTGTAAGGTTTTTCTTAGAGTTTGTAAAAACAAAACAAGCAGCTTACAATGTAGACCAAACCTTCACCACAGGTCAATGGTTGAGTGTACCGTTTATAGTTCTTGGTTTGGTTTGGCTGATTTGGGCATTTGTTTCAGAGAAGAAAGCGTAGGGTGCTGTTTTTATTGAAATGTATCCCTTTAGGGACAAACGCACCGTTAAGGGATTTAGCTTCTTATGAAGGTTTTAAGGGGTAAGTGAACACTCCCTCCAACACAAAGTAAATGCCTCAACAGCCTCTTCAATCTCTTCCAACCTAAACCCACCAAAGCCCATACGCATAGCTTGAAACTCTCCACCACTTACATCTTTACTTAGGTAGATGCGTATACTATTCTCCTCTGCTACATGTTTTAACTTCTCCCAATCACAAGAAGACGAAGTAGGCACAATAAGTATGGCAAGTCCTGCCCCTTGGGCTACTATGTTGCAGGTCTTGCCTAGATATTTCTCTATAGCACCTTTCATCGCTTGGTGCTTCTTTTTGTTGAGGATGCGTATACGTCGTATATGCCTGTCCCAATGCCCCTCTTGTATGAACGTAGCAAGGGTAAGTTGCGTAGTGAGGCTCACTCGTGCAAAATGGGCATCATAGCTTTGGTTATAGAGCTTCATAAGCCATGAGGGCAAGACCATGTACCCCACACGAATAGAGGGCGAAAGAGCTTTAGCAAATGTACCCAAATAGGCGACATTCTCCCCCTTGTCTAATCCTTGAAGTGAGGGGATAGGTCGGTTGTAGTAGGCAAGTTCACTGTCGTAGTCATCTTCGATAATAAGCCCACCTATAGAGTGCATATGGGCAATAAGTTTCAGCCGATTTGCCACAGGCATGGTCACTCCTGTTGGGTATTGGTGCGTGGGGGTAATGTAGACGATTTGGGCTTGACTCTTTTTAAGCTCGTCTATGCAAAGCCCTTGTTCATCTACCTTGATAGGACTCATTTTGTACCCATACGACTTAAAAACCTTATGGGAGATATGATAACCAGGTATCTCTTGTGCAAAGTGAGCATAATGAGCCTTTGCAAGTTTAGCGATGAGTTCAACGGAGTCTATAAACCCATGGGTGATGATAATGTTCTCCACACCACACACCACCCCACGAGAGTTTTTAAGATACTTAGCAATAGCTTCACGCAAGACCAACTCTCCTTGCCCTTGTGGGTAAGAACCAAAGTCGGTCTCATGGGTGATGACTTTGTTGTAAATACGTTTCCAAGTTTTGAGTGGAAAGTCCTCTTTATGAAGCTGTGCAGGGAAAAAGTCATATTTGTAGTTTTTTGGTGTTGGTGTGTCACTACTTTTGTTTGAATCTTCTGTGCGAAAACTGTCAAAAAAGAGTTCACTCACATAGTACCCACTCTTAGCACGACTCTCCACATACCCCTCTGCATAAAGTTGTGAGTAGGCAGACTCTACGGTATTTTTACTTAGGTTATAAAGCGTGGCTACTTTACGAATTGATAGGAGTTTGTCTCCTACTTGGTAGTTGCTAACGATGTCTTCTTTTATGGCTTGGTAGAGCTGTATGTGTAGTGGGGTTTTGCTTTTGGCATCTAAGATATACACTATCTGTCCTTAGGTATTTTAAATTTTTTGTATCTTTACATAGGGTTAGATTTGGCATATAATAGCGTAAATTATTAAAACCGTAGGTGTGACCATGTCACACGACAAAACCAAATATCGCATAATTTATAACTTCCATATAGCATAAACCGAGATTTGACGTGTGACATGGTCACACCTACGTATATTTAAAAGGAAAATTATGAACCCAAATTTTGAAATAAAAAACAAAACTATTATCTACAACATTTTAGACAAAGCAGAGTACGGAACATTAGCACTTTGTGTAGAGAATAGACCCTACGCTGTACCCCTTAACTTTGTACGCATAGAAGATGACATCTATTTTCATGGAGCATTAAAAAACAAAAAGATGAAGATGCTAGAACAAAACCCTCATGTCTCATTTTCGGTAGTAGAGAACTATGCACTTATAGA
>JALVXD010000282.1 GCA_027038295.1 Campylobacteraceae bacterium | reverse complement strand
TTCATCTAAACCAAAACCATTTCCTTTTAGTATCTCTTCATAACTTCTTGTGTGTAAGTCTGTAAATCCACCTGAAAACTCAATTTCATCTCCATCTACAGTAATACTTCTGTAGGTTCTTTGTCCTACATCTCTAATATCTTGTGGAATATAGTCGTAATTTACAGACAAGAACCAACGTACATGTGCATTTTTTAATTTGAACGAACCTGCATTACAATCTTCTGTTTTAACATGAACTACATTTTCTTCAACATCACCAAATATCCATGTTAACATATCATAAAAGTGTACTCCAATATTTGAAGCAATACCACCAGATTTAGCTTGGTCACCTTTCCATGAAATAAAATACCATTTTCCTCTTGAAGTCAAATAGGTTAAATCAATATCATAAATTTTGTTTGGATTCTCTTCTAATTCTTTGGCTACTTTTTCTTTTAAAGCTATAATTGAGGAGTGTAAGCGAAGTTGTAAGATATTATAAACTTTTTGTCCTGTCTCTTGTTCAATTATTTTTAATTGATCAATATTCCAAGGGTTAAGAACAAGTGGCTTTTCACAAATGGCATCAGCTCCACTTTTAAGTGCAAAACGAATATGAGAATCATGTAAATAGTTTGGAGAGCAAATTGAAACATAGTCTATTTTCTTACCTGTATCCTTACGCCACTTATCTACAAACCTATCAAAACGTTCAAACTCTGTAAAGAAATCAGCTTGAGGAAAATTACTGTCCATAATCCCAATACCATCATAAGGGTCAAGGGCAGCTACAAGCTCATTTCCTGTCTCTTTTATCGCTTTCATGTGTCGAGGAGCTATGTATCCTGATGCTCCAATTAGTGCAAAGTTTTTCATTATTTCTACTCTATTTTTAATTTTTTTGTGGCTATTATACCTAAATTATATTAACCTCACTAAAGAGTAAACCCCACAAAACAATACCTATAGGCTTATGTTTTAATATATTAAATCTTTACAACCTAGGAGCCTCTCACATACTCTCAACAAGCCCTCTATCTAGCAATTCCAACTGCTTATCAAAAGGTTGGAGTATTAAAATATGCTTAGTTTAGTAGCTTTTTAGGAAATTCCAATTTTTTTGGTTATCATAACATCCATTTTTAAATTTATTTAGTTATTGTATTAAAAGGTATTACTAATATTAGATTAATACTTATCAAATTAGGGAGATAATTTACAAAGATGAAAATAGCCCTAACAGAGTATGTAGGACTCCCAAATGAAGTTTTACTAGCACAAGGCAATGAAGTAAAAATGGTCTAGTGAGTATTTAGAAAACAATATAAGGATATAATTATAAATTATTATAATATAGCAAATCATTTAAAAAGAAATCAAAAAACTTGGCTTATTACAGGTGTAGCAGGATTTATAGGTTCTAATCTTGCAGAAGCACTCTTAAAACTTAATCAAAAAGTAATTGGTCTTGATAATTTTTCTACAGGTCATAAATATAACTTAGAACAGGTAAAAGACTCTGTTACAGAGGAGCAGTGGAAAAATTTTAATTTTCAAGAAGGTGACATTACTGATTTTGAAACATGTCAAAACATAACTAAAAATGTCGATATTGTTCTACATCAAGCAGCCTTAGGTTCAGTGCCACGTTCTATTGACAATCCGGTATTGACCAATTTTAACAACGTTACAGGTTTTCTAAATATGTTAACTTCAGCTAAAGATAATGGTGTTAACCGTTTTGTTTATGCCTCATCTTCTTCTGTTTATGGTGATTCACAAGAACTTCCAAAAGTAGAAGCACGGACAGGAAATCTTCTTTCTCCTTATGCTGTTACAAAATACGTTAATGAACTCTATATGGGTGTTTTTCAGAAATGTTATGGAATGGAAGCTATTGGAATGCGTTACTTTAATGTTTTTGGAAAGAGACAAGACCCAAATGGAGCATATGCAGCCGTTATGCCAAAATGGATTGCTCAGATACTCAACGGAGAAGATGTGTTTATTAATGGTGATGGAGAGACAAGTCGTGATTTTACCTATATTGATAATGTAGTTCAAGCCAATATCTTAGCAGGAACTACCACTAATGAAAAAGCATTTGGTCAAGCATTTAACACTGCTATTGGGGGAAAAGAAACACTTAATAATCTATATAGTGCCATTGCAAATGGTATTAAAGAAAATTTGCCAAACATAACTATAAAAAAGCCTATCTATAGAGACTTTAGAGCAGGAGACATTCGTCATTCTAACGCCAATATTGACAAAATGAAAGAACTTTTAGGGTATGAACCAACACATACTTTAGAGAGTGGATTAAAAGAGTCAATAGCATGGTACATTCAAGATATTCAAGGGGGAAACAGTAATGAGGAATAAAATAGCAGTAATAGGATTAGGATATGTAGGTTTACCTCTAGCACATGCATTTTCATCAAAGTATGAAGTAGTAGGTTTTGACATTGCACAATGGAGAATTGATGAGTTGCATTCAGGAGTAGACAGAACATTAGAACTCTCAACAGAGCAACTCAATGAAGCCATTGCAAATAAAATGCAATTTACCAATAAACTCGAAGAGATAGCTGATTGTAATATCTATATTGTAACGGTACCAACACCAATAGACAAACATAAAAAGCCCGATTTAACACCTCTTATTAAAGCGAGTGAATCAATTGGTAAAGTGCTTAAAAAAGATGATATTGTTATATATGAGAGTACCGTCTACCCAGGAGCAACCGAAGAGGAGTGTGTACCTGTTTTAGAAAAATTCTCAGGCTTAAAATTCAATGAAGATTTCTTCTGTGGTTACAGCCCTGAGCGTATTAACCCAGGAGATAAAGAGCATACCGTTACTAAAATTTTAAAAGTCACAGCAGGTTCAACTCCAGAGATAGGTAAAAAAGTTAATGACCTCTATGCTTCCATCATTACAGCAGGAACGCACTTAGCTCCAAGCATAAAAGTAGCAGAAGCAGCTAAGGTTATAGAGAACTCTCAAAGAGACATAAACATAGCCTTTGTAAACGAACTCTCCATGATTTTTAACAGACTAGACATAGATACAAATGCTGTACTTGAAGCAGCAGGAACCAAATGGAACTTCTTACCATTTAGACCAGGTTTAGTTGGTGGTCACTGTATCGGTGTAGACCCATACTACTTAACCCATAAAGCACAAGAAGTGGGTTATAACCCTGAGATTATCTTAGCAGGAAGAAGATTAAACGATAATATGGGAATCTATGTTGCCAATCAAGTAATAAAACTAATGATTAAAAAAGGGCAAAGAATAGAAGGTTCAAAAGTATTAATTTTAGGTATTACTTTTAAAGAGAACTGTCCAGATATTAGAAACTCAAGAGTGATTGATGTTATACGTGAACTTCAAGACTTTGGCTGTAATGTTCAAGTTTCTGATTATTGGGCAGATAAAGAAGAAGTAAAACGAGAATATAATCTTGATTTAGTAGAAAATGCTAATACTAATACTAATGATTATGATGCTGTTATTTTAGCTGTTGCTCATGATGAGTATAAAAGTTTAGATATTCAGACTAGTGAGACTAAGGTGGTTTTTGACATTAAGTCTGTTTTAAGTAAGAGTGATAAAAGATTATAAAATGGTTAATATATTATGAGTCAATTAAAAGCAGGTGTATTACTTAATTATACCACTATTATATTAACTGTAATTATTGGGTTAATGCTTACACCACTTATAATAAATAAGCTGGGAGATGCTGAATATGGTTTATATGTTCTCATTGGTTCATTAATAGGTTATTTAAGTATACTTGATTTTGGTTTAAATAATACCATTATTCGATTTGTAGCCAAATATAGAGCTCAAAAAGACAAGCAAGGGGAAGAAAGATTTTTAGGAACAGTATTTATTGTCTATGCTTTAATCTCCTCTATTATTATTCTTATAGGCACAATTTTATATTTAAATCTTGAATATATTTTTGGAAACTCTCTAAGTATTGAAGAATTAGAAAAAGCAAAAATTATGTTTCTAATTCTTATTTTTAATCTTTCTATCTCTTTACCAGGAGGGGCTTTTACAGGAATCAGTTCTGGATATGAAAAATTCATTGTCCCTAAAGTAGCTAATATAATAAAATACTTAGTACGTTCGGTAATGTTAGTTTCTATACTATATCTAGGTGCTGACTCTGTAGGAATTGTTATTCTAGATACTATAATGAATTTATTATTAATAAGTATAAATGTATATTATGTACTAAAAGTACTAAAAGTACGTATTAAGTTTGATTCTATTAATACTACTTTATTAAAAGAAATTTTTACTTATTCTATATGGATATTTATCATAGCAATCGCACAACAATTTCAGTGGAATATTGGACAGTTGGTTTTAGGAGTTATTACCAATACAAAAATTGTTGCTATCTATGCTGTAGGAATAATGCTTGGTGGATTTTATGGAGCATTTGGAGCAGCAATATCAGGGGTATTTTTACCAAAAGCAACACAATTTATTACATCAAATAAAACTTCATCTGAATTAACAACTATGATGATTCGTATTGGAAGACTCTCATTAATAGTCTTATTGTATATTTTAGCTCAATTTATGCTTTATGGAAAAGATTTTCTCTTTTTATGGCTAGGAAATCATTATCTAGATGCGTGGTTTGTTGCTTTATCTATTATGCTAGTATTAACATTTATTTTTATTCATAGTTTTGGGAGTTCTCTTTTAGAAGCAAAAAAACTTCTTAAATTTCGAGCATTATTCCACATAGCTTCATTAATAATTGGTACCTTTATTGGTACACTTTTAATTGATTCTTATTCTATTCGTGGAATGATTATTGGAATAACAACTGCAATGTTTTTTTATCAAATTACTATGAGTATTTATTATCAAAAAAAGTTACATTTAGAAATTTCTAGATTTTACTATGAGGTTAGTCAAGATATACTCATAGCATTTATTCTCATATTAATTGTGGGTTCTTTTATTAATTTTATTGCAATTAGTAGTTGGTTATTTTTTATTCTTAAATCTATTTTATTTACAGTTGTCTATATAAGCGTGATGTATTATGTAGCTTTTAATGCATATGAAAAAAATTTATTTTCTAATTTAATAAAGGACAATAATTGAAAAAAAATATTAAATATAAATTCAGATTATTTATTTGGAAAATTTTAGGATTTGATTATAATATGATGCTAAATAAAACTGATTTTACTCTGTTAAAAGATGATAAGTATTCAACTTTTGGATTAAGAACTTATGACAACGGTGCTAAAGTTTGGCGATGGACTAAAGCTCCTTTAAAAATTGGGAGGTATTGTAGTATTGCTAATAATGTAAATTTTATTGTTGATGAAGGATTTCACTCTGCATTAGAAATCACAAACTTTCCTCTAGTTAATAACTTATTTGAAAATCATGAATATATTGACTCGTACTTAAAAAGTGACTATTTAAAAAAAATCAAACAAAAAGAAGGAATAACTATTGGAAATGATGTTTGGATTGGGATGGGAGTATATATCATGCCTGGTATCACTATTGGTAATGGAGTAACAATTGCTGCTAACTCCGTAGTTACAAAAAATATTTTAGACTATACAATAGTGGCTGGTGTTCCTGCTAAAATCATTAAAGTAAAATATGATGCTCATACTATTAAAGAGTTAAATAAGATTGCTTGGTGGGATTGGGATAAAAAGTTAATTAAAGAAAGAATTAGTGACTTTAATGAAGATGTTAAAAATTTTATAGGGAAGTATTCAAAATGAAAATAGTTTATTGTGTTGGATCATTAATCAACAAAGGAGGGATGGAAAAAGTTCTTGCAAATAAAGCAAATTATTTTGTTGATAAGATAGGATATGAAGTACATATTATTACCCAGGAACAAAAAGGATTACCTTTATGTTATGAATTTGATGAAAGAGTAATCTTTCATGATATTAAAATTTCACAATTAAATAAAAAAATCATTAAAGGGTTCTCTTTTATAAAAAATATATTTACTTTACGCAAAATATATACTCATTTATTTGATGAAATTCAACCAGATATAATTATCGTTTGTGAAAGGGGCTATAATGATTTTGTAATCCCTTTTACAAAGAAAAATATACCAAAGATAAGAGAATTTCATTTTGCAAAAGAAGCTGTAAAAGTTCATGCTTCTTTGATGAGTCCCAAGAATCGTTTTAGACATTTATTTATGTATAAATTTATCTTTAAAATATTTAATAAATATGATTATCTAGCACTACTTACAAATAGAGATAAAGAAACTGGAAATTATAAAACAAAAACAGAAGTTATAGCAAACATGAATCAGTCTAGTTTACCAAAAGAGACAGCATTATTAGAAAAAAAGAATGTTATTAGCGTAGGTAGTATGCATGATGACAGAAAAAGATTTGAAGTACAAATAAGTTTATGGAGTGAAATTGTCAAAAAACACCCTGAATGGAAACTAAATATATATGGTGGAGGAGTTTGTAAAGAAAAATTACAAAATCTAATAAATCAATTAAATTTAAATAAAAATGTTATATTGCATGGTAGTAGTAATACTATGTCAAAGCACTATTTGAATTCTTCAATATTTTTATTCACATCAACAGCTGAAGGATTACCAATGGTATTAATTGAAGCTCTTTCGTATGGTATACCATGTGTTTCTTTCGACTGCCCAACTGGTCCGAGTGATATTATTACAAATGAGGTAGATGGATATGTTGTGGAAGATGGAAATATAGAAGCATTAAAAGAAAAGCTTGTTATACTAATAGAAAATACTGAATTAAGAAAAAACATGGGAAAAAATGCTAAAAACAATGCCATACAATATACAACAGAAAACATTAGTAAACAATGGATCTCTCTTTTTAGGAAAATAAAAAATGATAAATAGAATAAAAGATAAAATACATGCATTTGTATTTTGGCAAACAAGTATTGGTGAAGTAGTTAATAAGATATATGATTTAAATTTATTTTACAAGTATTCATTTACCCAAAATAATCTTAAGACTAAAGAGAAGTTTGAATACTATTTAACAAAACAATATCATATTATTGAGAAAGGTTTATCTTTACCAAGTCCCAGATTAGAATTTGGTAAAGAAACTATTCTTAATCTAATAATTAAATCTACAAATTATTATGAAATTTATGGTACTTCAGAACTATTGACATCTATAAGTTCTTGTTTAAATGAATATCTAAACTTTAATAAAATACATAATGTAAATACTGACACAGATTACTATAATAATATAAGAAAATTTATTAATGAGGTACAACCAAATAAACTAGGTGGTACAAAAGAAATGACAAAAAAAGCTCTTCTAAAATCTATTGACTTCGATTTTAAAAATTTTCTAAAAACAAGAACAAGTGTGCGTGACTTTTCAAATAAAGAAGTAGAGTTAAATAAAATAATAGAAATTATTGATCTTGCTAAATTAGCCCCTTCTGTCTGTAATAGACAAGGATGGAAAGCTCATATATACACTAATCCTAAATTGATTAATCAATTATTAATTTTACAAAATGGAAATAGAGGATTTACCAATAGCATTAATAAATTACTTATAATTTCAGGAGATATGAGATCTTTTACAAAACTAGAGAGCAATCAAATATATATTGATGGTGGAATTTTTTCAATGAATGTTTTATTATCACTTCATTCTAAGGGATTAGGAGCAGTGGCTTTAAACACTTGTTTACCATATACTATAGAAAAAAAAGTTAAAAAATTAGCTGGACTAGAAGAATATGAAAAACTAATAATGATGATTGCAGTTGGTAATATTAAAGATAATTTTAAAATAGCAGTATCTAATAGAAAAGATACAAATCGAGTTTATCAGATACATACTTAATTGTTAATAAGTGTAAAATAACTACTAAAAAGAAAGGAAGAAATGTCCACTTTAAAAATAAAAACAATAACATGTCACAATGTGTACAACCATGGTGCGAGTTTACAAGAATATGCTTTGTTGAAATATCTAAAACAATTAGGTTATCAGGCAGAAACCATTAGCTATAATCCAGATTATTTAAGTAATCATTATAATTTTTTAGCTGTTTCAAATCCTAAATTTGATAAAAATTTTTTCTTAAGAAGTATCTATCTTTTGTTAAAAATTCCAAGCAGACTCTTAAGTTTACGAAGGAAATATAGTTTTGATAAATTTTCTAAAAAATATATTAGCTCAACTAAAAAAAGCTATTTATCAAATCAAGAATTAAAGGACAATACTCCAGAAGCTGATGTATATATTTGTGGAAGTGACCAGATATGGAATTCTTTTTTTCAAAATGGTAAAGACCCTGCTTTTTATTTAGATTTTGTACCCGATGACAAACTAAAAATATCGTATGCAGCGAGTTTTGCAACAGAAAACATAGAAGAGAATATAAAACCTTTCGTCACTAAAAAAGTAAAAAGAATTGATGCTGTCTCTGTTAGAGAATCATCAGCAGTAAAGATACTTAAAGATTTAGGCTTTACAAATATAAAACATGTTGTAGACCCTGTTTTTTTATTAAATAAAGAATCTTGGAATAATATCTCATCTCAAGAAAAAGTTAAAAAACCTTATATTCTTGTTTATGATGCAGATAATAATCCATCTATTAAAAATTTTGTTCTAGAAATGTCAAAAAATAATAATTGGGAGATTGTAACTATTAGTAATCGTATATCTTATGCAGATAAAAATCTAAGTTATAAAGGTCCAAATATATTTTTATCATTAATCAAAGAAGCATCATTCGTAGTTTCAAATTCATTTCATGCAGTTGCCTTCTCTCTGATTTTTGAAAAACAATTTGTTGTCTTTAATAGAGCAGAACAAATAAATACTAGAATGAAAGATATAGTAGACATATTAGATATTAACGAAACTATATTACCTTACAATACAACTCAAGATAAATACAACTACATCATTAATTATGACAAAGTTAGACCAATTTTACAAAAGCATATAAAAGAGTCAAAACAATTTTTAATTGATACAATTCAAAAAGGAAAAATATAATGATACCTAAAACTATACACTATTGTTGGTTTGGAGGAAAACCACTCCCAACAGATGCAGTAAAATATATTGAAACATGGAAAAAATATCTTCCAGATTATGAAATAATAGAATGGAATGAAAGTAATTTTGATTTGGATAAATATCCATTTGTAAGAGAAGCACTAGAACATAAAAAATATGCATTTATGTCTGATGTATGTAGATTGTATGTTTTAAAAGAGTATGGAGGAATTTACATGGATACAGATGTAGAAGTGTTAAAGCCTTTAGATATTTTTTTAGACAAAAGTGCTTTCTCTGGATTTGAAAATGATGATTTTGTTCCAACTGGTATTATGGCAAGTGAAAAAAATGGAACTTGGGTAACTGAATTATTAAAGTATTATGATAATCGTTCTTTTGTTAAAGAAGATGGAGAATTAGATATGCAATCAAATACTTCTATTATTACTCGAATAATGAAGAAAAAAGGATTTATAATGAACAATACCTTTCAAGAGATAGAAAATTATGTTACTTTTTATCCTAATGATTACTTTTGTCCAAAAAGTTATAAAACAGGAAGTATAGATTTAACAGATAACTCTTATTGTATTCATCATTTTGCAAAATCATGGATTCCTATAGGAAAAAGATGGAGAAACATTTTAAAAATGAAAGTAATGAATATTGTAGGTCATAAGCATTTAAATAAGCTAATTGATTTTCTAAAAAAAAGATAAAATGAAAATAGTTTTTTTAATAGATCAAATATATAAACATGGTGGTGCAGAAAAAGTACTCACAGAAAAATCAAGTTACTTTGCTGATGAGTTTCATTATGATGTAACCATAATCACAACTGAGCAAAAAAGTAAAAAACCTTGTTACTCGTTAAGTAATAAAGTGTCATTGGTAGATATAAATATTCATTACGAAAGAACTAAAAGCTATTTTAATATAATAAATATTATGAAAATTATTAATCATTATAAAATATTAAAGAGGCAGATAAAAGAAATAAACCCTGACTTTATTATACTTTTAAGTGATGCATTTGACTATTATTTTTTACCTTATATAACAGGTAAAAGTAAGATTCTAAAAGAATTTCATTCCTCATATTATTTCAACTCTATTGAAAAAAAAAGAAATAGATCATTATTAAAAAATGCTAAATTTACTATAAGAAATTATATAAATAGTAAATATAATTATTTGGTTGTATTAAACAATGATGAGAAAAGGCTATTAAATACTACTAACACTATTGTTATTCCAAATGGTATTACAATTAATCATTCTAAATTTTCTACACTAGAAAATAAAAAAGCGATAAGTGCTGGACGGATAGCACTCGTAAAAAACTTTGAAGCTCTTATAAAATCATGGAAATATATTACCTATAAATACCCTGATTGGCAATTAGAGATATATGGAGAGGGAGACAAAGAACACCTTTTAAACCTTCAAAAACTAATAAAAGAGTTAAATTTAACAAATAATATATGCTTGTGTGGGTCTACAAATCAGCTGAAGGAAAAAATGTTAAATTCTTCTATATATGTCATGTCATCTATTACTGAGTGTTTTCCAATGGTACTTTTAGAGGCTCAAAGTTGCGGGTTACCTATAGTTTCTTTTGATTGTCCTTGTGGACCTAGAAATATCATCATAAATAAAGAAAATGGATTATTAGTAGAAAATCAAAATAATATTGAATTAGCAGAAGGAATTATTAGACTAATTAAATCAGAAGATATTCGTAAGAAAATGGGACGAAAGAGTATAGAAAACATAAGAAAATATAAACTTAGTAATGTAATGGAGAAATGGAAAGTACTATTTGAAAGTGAATATAGATGAATAATTTGATTCCAATACAATACTATACCGATATATACTATAATATTATGTTATTAATAATCTTAATCACATGGCTACACACTAAAAGTTTTACAGGTTTTACAAAAGATACTTATCTTTTTAGTAGAATATCTGGAATATTACTATTTTGGTTTCTTCTCTTATATATGGGTTTTAGACCTATTTCCTGGTACTTTGGTGACATGGGAGCATATGCTCACATATATGATATATATGCTAATGGAGGAGATGCTCGAAAAACTAATGATATAGGTTTTTATACTCTAGTTAATGGTCTCTCCTACTTTCAATCAAAAACATTATTCTTTTTTATAATAGCATTTTTATACATCGCACCTTTATATATCGCTTCAAAAAGACTCTTTAAACGGTATGCTTTCTTTGCATTTTTAATTTTAGCAGTCTCTTTTTCCTTTTGGACATATGGGACGAATGGTTTACGAAATGGTTTGGCTACCTCTTTTATCATATTAGCTTTTTCTTATATGAATAAAAAGTGGTTGATGTACCTATTGTTTGCGATTGCATATAGTTTTCATGGTTCTGTGGCATTACCTATTGCAGCTTATTTCGTTACATCAAGATATAAAAAATCAAGTTTCTATTTTAAACTATGGCTTTTAAGTATTTTTCTCTCTTTAACTATAGGAAGTTCTTTAGAAAACTTCATATCAAACCTAGGAATAATGGATGAAGATAGAGTAGCAGGATACCTTAACAATAAAGACGCATATGCTGATAGTTTTTCCCGTAGTGGTTTTCGTTGGGATTTTTTAATATATAGTGCTTCTGCTGTAGGTATTAGTTATTATTTTATATTTAAAAAGAAAATTAATGATATATATTATAGTCGACTAACTAATATATACCT
This sequence comes from Campylobacteraceae bacterium, assembly GCA_027038295.1. Taxonomy (GTDB): domain Bacteria; phylum Campylobacterota; class Campylobacteria; order Campylobacterales; family Sulfurovaceae; genus UBA1140. The sequence continues at coordinate 11,376 of JALVXD010000282.1, read as the reverse complement.
CATAAGTAATGCGTTTTGGATAATAATGATTCGAGCTAGTTTTTCTAATCGTTTTGCCTATTTGTCTTGGTTTATGATGGGTCTTATTATTATCTATCCATTTTTGCAAAAAGTTTATTGGAAAAAGCAATTTTCAATTATTGGCAGTCTAACCTTATTTTATTTTTCATTTACTTATTTAATGAATTTTATTTTACCTAACATTTAAAGGAACTAAAGTGAAAAAACTAACTGTTTTTACCCCTGCATTTAACAGAGCATATTGTATACAACAACTATATGATAGTTTACTAAGACAAACAAACAAAGAGTTTATTTGGCTTGTAGTAGATGATGGCTCTACAGATAATACAAAAGTATTGATAGAGACTTGGAAACAAGAAGATAAAATTGATATTCAGTACATTTATCAAAAAAACCAAGGTATGCATGGGGCTCATAATACAGCTTATGCTAATATGGATACTGAACTGAATGTATGTATAGATTCTGATGACTTCATGACCGATAATGCTGTTGAGTTAATTTTAGATAAATGGAATACAATTGAAGAGAAAACTAATATTTCTGGTATAGTAGGACTTGATATAGATAAGAAAGGTAATATTATTGGTAGTAAGATTCCTGATGAAGTTAAATACTCTACATTATATGATATATATAATGTTCATAAATCAAAAGGAGATAAAAAATTGGTTTTAAGAACAGAAGTAGTAAAAAAATATCCTAAATATCCATTATTTGAGAATGAAAAGTTTGTACCCCTTAACACACTATATTTGATGATAGATCAAAATTATAAGTTAGCATGTCTTAATGAAGCACTTTGCATTGTTGAGTATATGCCTGATGGTTCTAGTTTAAATATTTTTAAACAGTATAAGAAAAATCCACAAGGTTTTAGATATTCTAGAGAAATAGAACTTAACTATACACAGAGATATAAACTACAAGTTAAAAAAGTTCTACATTATATATCATCTACACTCTTTATACAGGATTTTAAATTTTTTAAAAATAATCCAAAAAAGGTACTAACTTTTTTATGCTTACCTATAGGTTTTATTTTTCATTTATATATACTTTTTAAGGCTAAAAAATGAAAATTCTTCATGTTATAAACAATCTAAATACAGGAGGAGCTGAAAAATTATTATTAGAAACACTTCCTTTATATAATCAAAGAGCTACTACTACGGTTGATTTACTAGTCTTAAATGGAACAGAGTACCCTTTTCTTAAAGAGCTCAAAAAACAAAATTGTTGTACAGTTTATGATTTTGGAGAAACATCAGTATATAATCCTTTATTGGTTTTAAAATTAATTCCATATCTAAGAAAATATGATATCGCACATGGGCATATCTTTCCCACTTTTTATTGGTTAGCATTAGCAAAAATATTTAGTTTTAGCAATACAAAGCTTATTTATACGGAACATGGGACAACTAATAAAAGACAAAAGCATAGATTATTTAAAATAATTGATAGGCAAATCTATAAAGCCTATGAAAAGATTATCTGTATATCAGATGAAATAAAATTAATCTTAAAACAACATACAACTATAAAAGACGAGAACTTTATAGTAATTGAGAATGGTGTTAATATTGCAATAGTTAAAAATGCAAATTATCTTAAAAAAGAAACAATAGATAAAAATATTTCCAACACAGATAAATTACTTATACAAGTAGCTGCTTTTAGGCAGGAAAAAGATCAAGAAACATTGATTAGAGCAATGAGTCTTCTTCCCGAAACAATAAAGTTATTATTAGTTGGTGATGGGGAACTAAGAAAAAAAAATGAGGAATTAGTAAATAGTTTATCTTTAGACAAAAGAGTTATTTTTCTAAAAGTTAGGATGGATGTTCTAAATTTATTAAAAACATCTGACATAATTGTACTGTCATCTCATCATGAAGGATTATCATTATCAGCTATTGAAGCAATGGCATCAAAAAAGCCATTTATTGCTTCTGATGTACCTGGGTTACATGAGATTGTTAATGGTGCTGGAATATTATTTCAAGAAGGTAATGAAATTGAATTGGCTGAACATATTAAAAAATTATTAGAAGATAAAAAGTACTATAAAGAAATAGCCGTAAGTTGTCAAGAACGTGCAGGGGACTATGATATAAAAAAAATGGTAGATAATTATATTAAGTTATATAAACAAATAATGTAAACAAATAATGTAAACAAAGGAGTTAAGAAATGTGTGGTATAGCTGGAGGATTAGATGTTGATAAAAGTAAAATTAAAGAAGTAGAAAAGTCATTATATAAAAGAGGTCCAAATGAGCAGACAAGTATTACTATTGATAATATTACACTAATACATACAAGATTATCAATTCAAGATGTCAGACAGGGAACACAACCATTAGAAAGAAATAATTATATTATAATATTTAATGGTGAAATATATAATCACTTAAAATTAAGAAAAAAATATAATTTAGAATGTATAACTCTTTCTGATACTGAAACACTTTTATTATTGTATATTAAATATGGAAAATCAATTTTAAATGAACTAGATGGTATGTTTGCATTTGCAATACTGGACAAAAAAAATAATAAATTGATTTTAGTAAGAGATAGGGCAGGGAAAAAACCATTATATTATTATTATAAAGATAATAAGTTTTGTTTTGCTAGTGAATTAAATTCTTTAAAAAAAATAACTCATTTGAGAATCAATAATGACCATATATATCAATATTTAAGATTTGGTTTTCACTATAATCAGAATACACCTTATTTAGATTGTTATGATTTTCCTGCTGGACATATTGCAGAATATTCATTGGAAAATAATACACTTGAATTAAAAAAATGGTGGGAGATTACAGATTTTTATTTAAATCCATCAAAAGATAATTTTACGACAGCAAAGAAAAAAGTAGAAAGCTTTTTAGATCTTGCCGTAAAAAGAAGACTAGAAACATCAGACTTAGAAGTAGGTACCTTTTTAAGTGGAGGGATAGATAGTGCTTTAGTAACAGCATTTGCTTCAAAATACCATGACAATTTAAAAACATTTACTGTTTCATTTGAAGGAACCTATGATGAAGCTCCACTTGCAAAAATGGTTGCTAAGAAATACAATACAGACCATCATGAACTTAAAATTTCTTTTGATAATTTAGAAAATGATATTGAAGATATTATATCTAATTATGGAGAACCATTTTTTGATAGTAGTGCAATTCCTAGTTACTATGTTAGTAAAGCAGCAAAAGAACATTTGACAGTTATACTTAATGGAGATGGCGCAGATGAATTATTTTCTGGATACAGAAGATACGTACCATTTTCAAAATATGACTTTTTTAAAAAAAATAGCTTAAGACAACTATTAAGTAAAATATTCATTAAACTATTACCAATTACTCATGAAAAAAAATCCTACTATAATTTTATCTATAGATTGATAAATCTATCTTCAAAAAACGGTATAGAATGCTACCTTAGTACAACTAGTGATATTTTCGAAGATGTTTATAAACAAGCATTTAAAAATCAATCAAATAAATCTCTAAATGATTTTACAAAAGACTTTAAAAAGATAAATAAACTACCCTTAAGTGGATTAAAAAAGCTAATGCTATTAGATTTCAAAACTATTCTTTTTGGTGATTTATTAGTTAAGATGGATATCGCAACTATGTCAAACTCATTAGAAGGAAGAAGCCCTTTCTTAAGTAAAGAACTATTAGAATATGCACCAACTATTTATGACAATTATAAAATAAATGGAAAAACTACAAAATATATACTGAGAGAAATAGCTAAAGATTATTTACCACCTATATTTATAAATCAACCTAAAAGAGGTTTTGAAATACCACTAAAACAGTGGGTCAATAAAGATCTAAAAGAAATGATACATACCCATTTAAGCTCAAATAATGCATATAGTTTAAATTTCATAAAAAAAGATTTTTTAGATAAACTACTAGATAATAAAATAAATATAGCAAGTGAAAAGAGAGCAAAAATTTTATGGACACTATTTGTACTAGAAATTTGGTATAAAAATGAAACCTAAACTCCTCCGTATAACAACCGTCCCCATCTCTCTAAAAATACTCCTAAAAGGACAACTAAAGTTCATGAATCAACACTTTGAAGTAGTTGGAGTATCAAGTGAAGGGTATGAACATGAAGAGATCCGAAGAGATGAAGGGATTAGGACTATTAAACTTAATATGAGCAGAGAAATAACACCTTTTCAAGATATGGTTTCATTGGTTAAAATGATATTTTTGCTTTTAAAAGAAAAGCCAGACATCGTGCATACTCATACACCAAAAGCAGGAATAGTTGGAATGATAGCAGCTTTTAGTTGTAGAGTTCCTCATAGATTACATACCGTGGCAGGACTACCTGTGATGGAAGCTAGAGGTAAAAAAAAGAAACTCTTACTTATGATAGAAAAACTTACTTATGCGTGTGCCACCAAAGTTTATCCAAATTCTTATGGGTTGAAAGATTATATTTTAGAACATCAACTTACAAGTAAAAAAAAGCTAAAGATTATAGGTAATGGTAGTAGTAATGGAATTGATACTACTTATTTTGATAGAACAGATGAAGTTTTAGAAAAAGCCGAAGAGATAAAAGAAAAATATAATTTAGAAGATAAATTTGTTTTTTGTTTTATTGGAAGAGTTGTAAAAGACAAAGGGATAAATGAACTGCTTTATGCTTTTGATAAATTAACTCAAGAATTTAATAACGCAAGACTTTTTATAGTAGGAGGATTTGAAAATGAATTAGATCCTATTTCCGAAGAGTCACTTTATATTTTAAAGAACAATAAAAATATTTTACATGTAGGTTTTCAAGATGATATTAGACCCTATCTTACAAGTAGTGACTGTTTTGTCTTACCTAGCTATAGGGAAGGCTTCCCTAATGTTGTGCTACAAGCAGGGTCTATGGGACTTTTTTCTATTGTTACCAATATTAATGGATGTAATGAAATTATAGAAAATAATAAAAACGGTTTAATTGTGAAAGTAAAAGATACATATGAATTACATCTGGCAATGGAAAATTATATAAATAATAAAGATTTATTAAAAAAATTAAGATTAAATATAAAAAATGCTATAATTAAAAAGTATGATAAAAAAATATTTTATACATATTTATTAAAAGAGTATAGGGGAATCTTAGGAGATGATAAAAACACTATTTGATAAAACATTAGCACTGCTACTAATAATAAGTTTTTTCCCTTTTTATATTATCGTATCTATTGCTATACTAATTAAAATGGGAAGACCTATTTTATTTAAACAAGAACGACCTGGCTTAAATGATGAAATATTTAGTATTTATAAATTTAGAACTATGAATATGGGTATGCATCTATCTGATGAAAAAAGAATAACAAGAGTAGGTAAATTTATACGCTCTACTAGTTTAGATGAACTTCCACAACTATTTAATGTACTTAAAGGAGAGATGAGTTTTGTAGGTCCAAGACCACTACTTGTGGAGTACCTTAAACTATACAGTTATAAACATAAAAAAAGACATAATGTAAAACCAGGTATAACAGGCTGGGCACAAGTCAATGGACGTAATGCCATCAGTTGGGAACAGAAGTTTGAATACGACGTTTGGTACGTTGAAAATCAATCTTTTTGGTTAGATATGAAAATACTATGGATGACTTTTTTAAAAGTTGTTAAAAGAAGTGATATTAGCTCCAATAGTTCCGTGACAATGGAGAAATTTGAGGGTACACTTACACATGGATAAAATTTATATTTATGGTGCAAGTGGTCATGGTTTAGTTGTAGCAGATATGGCAAAAGCTTCTGGCTACAGCAATATCATATATATAGATGATGGAGAGAATGAACACCTCTCATTTGAAGATATGAGAAACAACACACATATACCTATTGCTTTTGGAATTGGAGACAATAAAACTAGATATCTTCTTTTTAAAAAAGTTATAGATAGTGGATTTGAAGTAGCTACTTTAATTCATCCTTCTGCTATAATATCACCTTCTGTTTCTATTGGTATTGGTTCTGTAATTATGCCAAATGTAGTAATTAATGCAAAAAGTGTCATCGGTAAATGTACTATTATAAACAGTTTAAGTGTTATAGAGCATGAAAACATTATTGAAGATTTTGTACACATATCCCCTAATGTTGCACTTTCAGGAGATATAACTGTACAAGCTTTTACACATATAGGGATTGGTTCTTGTGTAAAACAGGGACTCACTATTGGACAACACTGCATTATTGGTGCTGGGTCAGTTGTACTCGAAAATATAGAAGAAAACAAAGTGTGCTTTGGTAGCCCTTGTAAAATAATTAGGAATAATAAATGAAAAAAAGACTATTTTTATCTGCCCCTCACATGGGTGGAAATGAACTAAAATATATAAACAAAGTTTTTGAAAGTAACTACATAGCACCTTTAGGTGAATATGTAAATAAATTTGAAGATAGTATAAAAGAGTACACAAGAAGTGAAAATGCATTGGCTTTAAACTCTGCTACTTCTGCCCTCCACTTGGCACTGAGAATCTTAGGTATAAAAGAAGGAGACGATGTACTCGCTTCTACTTTTACTTTTATAGGTTCGGTCTCTGCCATTCTTTACCAAAAAGCCAATCCTGTATTTATAGACAGTGATAAAGAGTCTTGGAATATCTCTCCCCTACTCTTAAATGAGTACTTAAATACCTGTGAAAAAAAGCCTAAAGCATTGATTCTTACTCATCTTTATGGAATGAGTGCCGATATAGAGAAAATTACAGCCATTTGTAAGGAGCATAGTATTTTCCTCATAGAAGATGCTGCTGAATCATTAGGAGCAACTTTTAATGGTAAACATACAGGAACTTTTGGTGACTTTGGGGTTTACTCATTTAATGGCAATAAGATTCTCACTACCAGTGGTGGTGGTATGTTGGTTTCTGCAAATAAAGAGCATATTAAAAAAGCCATGTTTTACAGTACACAGGCACGAGAAGACGAGATATTTTACGAACATGTAGAGTATGGGTACAACTACCGTATGTCTAATGTATTGGCTGCCATTGGTGTGGCACAAATGGAAGTGATAGAAGATAGAGTATTAAAAAAGAGAGAAATATTTAGTTGGTACAAAGAGTGCCTAGAAGATATAGAAGAGATTACATTTATGCCTGAACTAGAAGGAACTCGAGGGAACAGATGGTTAACTGCATTAACTTTTGAACATACTGATTATAATAAAGTAATGAATGCTTTAAACGATATAAATGTAGAGTCCCGACCTTTATGGAAGCCTATGCATTTGCAACCTCTTTTTAAAGATACTAAAAGCCATCTTGATGGGACCAGTGAAGCTCTATTTAACCACGGTCTTTGTGTAGCCAGCAGTACAATTATGACAAAAAGTGATGTAGAGTATATTTGTAAAGTTATCAAAGAATCATTGGAATAGGTTAATAGTATGAGAAATATTTTAGTCATTAGTCTATTAACATTCGTTACATTTTCTTGGACTTTTTATCTGTTCCATCAACCATTTAATATTTATATTATTCTATGGGTTCTTGTTATTCGATTATTAGCATCAAGATTTATTCTGAAGGATTACTCTATATCATGGGCTAAAATATCTCCTAAAACTTTGCTTACTAAAAGTGTTGTTTATGTAACTGCTTTTCTAATTTCATTACCATATCTATACACCACTATACCTCTCTCTTTTTTAGTTTCTGAACTCTTTTTCTATCTATTTTTAATTAATTTTTTTATGTACAGTTATTTCTTTTTTATTCATAGAAGTCAAATCCAAAAAACTCAAAGTGTCATTATTTATGGTGCTGGGAAAGCAGGTATGCAAATAAATGAAGAGTTTAAAGACAGTGTCTATAGTGTAAAATACTTTATAGATGATGACCTCCGTTTAAAGAATAAAAGTATTGATAGTATTCCCATTACTACAAAGCAGAAAATAGAAAAAAAATTAATAGATAATAATTACGATTTACTTGTAATAGCTATGCCCAGTTCTGAACAAGCACGTATTAATCAAATCTACAAAGAGTTAAATGAATATTTTAAAAAAGTACAAATTTTACCTTCACTTGATGAGATTTTTAGACATAAGGAGTATACTCCACAACTTAAAAATATCTCTGTAGAAGATTTATTAGCCAGACATCCTCAAGATTTAGATAAAGATAGAATATCTGAATTCATAAAAGAGAAAACTGTTTTAGTAACAGGTGCAGGAGGAAGTATAGGAAGTGAGATAGTAAGACAATGTATGAAGTTTAAAGCATCAAAGATTATCCTGCTTGACCATAGTGAATTTAACCTTTACCAAATAGAACAAGAAGTGAGTAATGAGAACATTATTCCTGTGATGCAATCAGTCGTGAATAAAGAGGATATAGAGAGAACATTTAAACAATATACTCCAAACATTGTAATACATGCAGCAGCATATAAACATGTTCCTCTAGTCGAGTCTAATATAAGTGAAGCCATCAGTAACAACATAATAGGAACAAAAAATGTAATTGATATATCAATTACATATGGAGTTGAAAAGCTTATCTTAATCTCTACAGACAAAGCTGTACGCCCAACCAATGTTATGGGTACAACCAAGCGTATTTGTGAACTCTATGCACAAAATGTAAAAGCTCACTCTACCGATATTGTTGCCGTACGGTTTGGGAATGTTTTAGGAAGTAGTGGAAGTGTTATACCTAAGTTTAAAAATCAAATTGAAAAAGCTGAAGATATAACCGTTACCCACCCCGATATAACAAGATATTTCATGCTTATTCATGAAGCTTGTGAATTGGTACTACAAGCAGGTGCTATTGCTACAGGGGGAGAGATATTTATTCTTGATATGGGTGAACCAGTTAAAATAGTAGATTTAGCTCAAAAAATGATAGACTTAAGTGGAAAAAGTGATATTAAAATTGTATTTTGTGGGCTTCGACCAGGTGAAAAATTGTATGAGGAGTTACTTATTAGTGACAGTGATGCAACAACCAATTATGACTCTATAACTGTTGCTAAACCTACAAAGTATCAAATAGATAAACTTAATAATGACATCATAAACTTAATAAAATCAGAAGATAAAATTAAAGCTTTAAAGAAAATTGTTCCAGAATTTAACCACCAATTAAATTAATAATTTCATTAAAATGTTATAATGTTTTAATGAGAGAGGATTATTTTATGAAAATATATTTAAGTTTATGTCTAAGTACAACTCTGTTTGCTACAGGAGTAGAGTCTTTACCATCATTTCAGGGTTTTAAAGGTGCTGTCAATACACCAAATGCAGAGGTTTACCAAGAGGGAGAGTTTGAATTTTTATACTCAAATCAAATAGATAATTTATCGTCAATCAACTCTATTGACTTTAGAGAACATACCAATCAAAATAACTACTTCATCAATATGGGAATGCTTCCTAACCTTGACTTAAGTTTTAGGTATACCAATGGAAATGACAAACTAACAAATAAAGATTTCCTAGAAGATAGAATTCTTAGTTTCAAATACCAGCTACCTTTTGTTCCTAAAGATCTGTTTCAAATAGCTGTGGGGATGCAAGATGTGGGGGGAGGGGCATCTCATGTAAACAGCACCTATGCTGTTCTCTCCAAAAACTTCAAAACTATTCGTACCACTGTCGGCTATGCAAAAGGAGATAATCAAGATGCACTCAATGGTACTTTTGGAAGTGTTGAGTATCAACCATTTGATTGGTTGAATATTACAGGGGAGTATGATACACATGATTGGAATGCTGCTATTAAGGGGAACTACTTGGCAACTATTGGACAACAAAAAATAAACTTGGGTCTTATGGCAAAAAGTTCAACAGAAGACAACGATGTATATTTTGCTCTCTATGCCAACTTTCCATTTAACGATAAATCAAAATCATTAAAAATAAATACTAAAAATATTCCTTCTTCCATATCAGAATTAAAGAGGTATGGTCTTTCTAATATCTCTTATCGTATAGAAAAAGATATTTTATATTTTGAATATGAAAACACACTTTATACTTATAGTGACATTGATGCATTAGGGATGGTTTTAGGAGCTTTATCCATGAGTAATAAAGCTAAAAAAATTATTGTTGTTAGTAAAAAAAGTAATATAAAGCAATTAACTACCCAAATAAATACAAAAGAGTATAAAGAGTTTTTAAAAACAGGTAAATTTAAAAGTAACCTGCTTCAATTTTCAGGAATAACAACAAATAAAAAACTTAATGAATCTAATTCTGATAGATTTAAACCAACACTAACTCTTAAACCTGCTTTTGTACTTGTAGATGGTTCTGAATATGCCTCATTTGATTATACTCTTGCCATGCAAGCAGAGTTGTCTATGCGTTTGGCAAAAGGTACCATACTTAGTACCAGGTACAATATTCCTCTAGCTATCTCTGATAACTTTGAAGAGGGAAAAGTATTTGACTATAGAAATAGAAACAAAACAACAGCAGAGATAGACCAGATATTACTCTCTCAATATTTTCAAATAGATTTACCATATCGTTGGGTTAATTTGTTACAAGTAGGACAGTTTGATAGAAAGTTAACAGGGGGGTCTTTTGAGAGCACCATAGGTACCTTAGATGGGAAACACTCTCTGATCTTTAAAGCATCACACCTTAAAGATAATATGTATAAGGATATGGATAGATATTATGAAGAGTATCGAGATGAACAACTCATCTCCTATAAATACTATTCAGATGCTCTTAATTCAAATATAAAACTAACAGCAGGTGAATTTCTCTATGGAGATAGTGGAGCAATGGTCAGTCTACAAAGATACTTTTCAGATACAACAGTACGGTTTGATATAGCTAAGATGGAACATCCATATAAAGGTGACCATACAGTAGGAAGACTAAGCCTCTCTATACCTTTTGGAACTACTCAAAAAGTTAAAACAAAATATTTAGATATTCAAGGTGATTACTTAACCTACAATAGACGAAAAACCATTGTTTCAAGTGGTGAACCTAGTTTTGCTCAACCACTTCATTTAAAAGAGGTAGACAATAGCTTTACGTTAGAGAAGTACTATTTAAATAATAATCGTTTCCACCCAGCATATATAAAAGAAAACTATAACCGTTTACGAAATGTATTTTTAGGAGAGTAAAAGGAGAAGAACCACCATCTTTAAAGATGGTGGTTCTTTAAATCACTACTAGAGTAATGTGGTAACCTAAATTCATACAACTACCTTCAAGAAGGATAAGTTAAAATATAAGAGTATGAAGTAAGGAAAAAACAGATGAAAAGATACAGTAAAGAGTTCAAAGATTCAACAATTCAATT
>JALVXD010000281.1 GCA_027038295.1 Campylobacteraceae bacterium | reverse complement strand
AAAGTAATGCGAACCCCTTGCTCTACTAACCAAGTTACTACCCCATAAAACGCTTCATCTTTATGGTACATCAATGGTTCACCACCCGTTATGACCACTTGAGGCAAGTAACCAATAGTAGCAAACTTCTCTTCTAAATGAGCAATAAGTGTTGAAGCCTCTTCCACTTTTTGCCAAGAAGAGGCAAAATGACCATCAACAGCAAAATAGGTATCGCACCCCATCTTCTCTTGACCATTCACATCATAACTCGCCCCAAACCCTGGGCATGACAAATTACACCCACCCGTACGTAAAAAGTACGATGGGATTCCTGCATATTTACCCTCTCCTTGAATGGAGAAGAATTGTTCGGTTAGGTAGAACATTTTATTTCCTTAATTGTGCAACGGGTTGTTGCACTTTTGTAATTAGTCATCTTCATATCTCTCTCTATAGTAGTTAATATAGTTTGTAGTACCTTGTGGATTAATAGTAAAATAGTACCGAGCCAATTTTTTATATAAAAGTAGCATCTCATCGTCATAACAGAAATCTAGCATATAATCAAATGTTAGCTCTATTTGGTTGTGGTCTTGGATTTTGTTGTTGATTATAGCTTCTACTTTTTGAGTGTATGTTGGTATGGCTTGTTTGGCTAGGGTTTTTAGTTGTTGGGCTAGGTTTTGGGTGTTTAAATCATTTATGTTTGATAATTTATTCATAATAATTATTTAATTTTTAGCTATTAGAGCTGTTAAGTAGAACATTTTATTTTTTGCCTTTTTCTAATATTTCTAATTTTAATTCATTCCATAGGAAAGTTCATCTTCTTTTACAGAAAGTTCTAAATATTTCATTTCTATTGCCTCTTCCCATTTATCTTTCCAAGTTAGATAATCTATTTTTTGATTTTTATCAGAAATATTATTTACTAAATCCTCAATAAGTCTAAATATCTCATATACAACTCGTTTATCAACTACCCTATGAGTATTGTTGTTTCCCAAATCACCATATTTAGCAGAAAATATTTCTTTTTTCTTTTCTATATAATCTTTAATAAATTCCTTACTATCCTTACCTCCAAAATATTCTTTTTGATAAAATTTAGCAAGTTCTAACCAAACATTTTTTAGAAAGTCTAATTCTTGTATGTACAATGCATGTTCATTTTCTAAAGGGCTCATAGAATCATCTTCATTCCATCCTTCATGAACTTCTTTCATCTCTTTAGGTAAATTATTTATATACTCAACAAGTCCAAGATTATCAACATTTTTTAAATATTTATTTAGTTTTATATGAGAATTATCTTTTTTTACATCATATATACTTTGATTTCCTGAAAGAAAAACATATATTCCAATCATAGCACTTAATAAAGCTATTATTTTTAACAACATTTATATCCCTTTTATAATTTTATGATAACTCATTCTAGTAATTACCATTCGCACTTTCTTTTTTTGGGTTACTTTTTTCCTATGCCTGTGGTGCTTTCTTTCGTTGCGAAACAAAGAAAAAAAAGTGACAGAGATGTCTAAAACTCAATAAGCCTTTCGGCGAAAACACAATTTTATGCAAGTTTGGTTTCGTGGTGCGTTGAAAACAGCACCCTACAGCACTTCCCATCTACCACCTTTTTTAGCTCCAACTCTACTCAAAATACCCTCTTTTTTTAACTTCTGTATCTGCCACTCTACCCCTTTTGAAGTAATATCTAAAGCTTCGGCTAACTCTTGTGTGGTAATGGTAGCATCTTCTTTTATAAGGTCTATAATTTTTTCCCTAGTTTTTTCCCTAGTTTTTTCCCTAGTTTTTGTATCATCCAACTTCTTATTCGGATAATTAGAACTAAACTCCACCGTCAACCCACTTAAAAACTTAAAAGTAGGCACAGTTCCATTATAAGCTTTTGAAAGCTCAATAACCGTATTAATCCCACGTCCCCAAGACTCAATATATCCTGTTCTAAAAAAAGCATTTGCAATATTTGGATTAAACGGTTCAGAAGAGTGTTCTGTTAGTAGCGTTTCAACTGTCCATGTTTCAGGTAGAGAACCTACATTAGATATTCTAATTTTGTCATGATAGACACGAATCTGTATAGGAACATTTCTACTGTAGTCATTGTGGACTATAGCGTTATGGATAATCTCTCTTAGGGCATTAGTGTCGTAGTCGTATCTTTCAATTCGGCTAATTCCCTCATAAGATATAAGAGCTTTCATATATTTAGTCAAGAGCAAATCCATAGTTTTCTCAACTTGATTAAACAGATTCCCCTCTAGAACATCTTGATAGAGTATCACCGATTCACTCTCAAAATAGGCTATTTTGACATAACAACCTGTAAAAAACTGTTGAGGTTCTTTGTGAAATAGTAGCACAGCAGAACACTTTAGATAGTTTCCCTCTCTTAATCGTAGTTTTTCTAAAAGCTCATTGTAGTCTTTTGGTATATTTTTCTCTTCTAGTCGTTTAGAGTCTATGGCTTTTTTGATAAAAAACTCAAAAGTATCTCTGTCTAAATCATCTACAGAAACATAAGGAAGAGGTGAAGAGTCCCATGTTTTACCATATTTTCTAAGTAAAAATCTATCTAAAGCATGACCTTTTAACTCTTGTTTGGTGCTTCCTGTTCTATAATGATATTGACCTTTGTAGTTTATAGGAGAGGGGTAAGCATCAGTTACTATCTCTAAATACTCTAAACTATCTTCTTTAAAAACATTAACATCAACTATAATTCCCAATACATCACGAACTTTATTTGGAATATCTTCTAAAAGTTTTTTGGCATTCTCTATACCTACCACTTGACCACTGTCATCAACCCCAATAAAAAGTTTTCCTCCATTGGCATTGGCAAAACCACAAATCCACTTGATGTACTCATCTCGCCATGACTCTTTAAATTCGGTGTTTTGGTTCTCTATGAGTTCTTTGTTTAGCACGATTTTAATCCCTAGTTATATGGCTTTTATACTTTCTTACTTATTTTATAGTGTTAATTATAGTGATAAATAGCTAAAAAGTCAAAAAATATTTCAAATTGCCATATTTTAAAAGTTTTACTAAATAAAGAAAAGAATTACCGTAACCACTATTACAGTAACCTACATTACTATAAAAAATCACCCACCAGTCTCATAAAAAGCCCTACTTGAGACATCTTGCCCTTCCTCCAGACTCTCTTCTGTCCATCGGTTCTCTTTTGGTTTGTCTCTAAGCACAGTGGCAAGTACTTCACTTGCACCCTCTATGTCACCCTCTTTTACTGCTTTTGCAATGCTTAGTGCTTCGTCAAAGTAGAGACATGGAATTAAATTCCCCTCTGCTGTTAGTCGTATACGGTTACAGTTTTCACAGAAGTCATGTTTGTGGGGGTCTATGAGTCCAAACTCATACTCTTCGTCAAGCAGATAGTTAAACGATGGACTTGCACCCTCACGACCCAAGGCTCTGATGGTGTGACCCTCTTTTACTTTTTCTAAAATCTCTCTACCGTGCATTCCCTCGATGGTTTTACTCGCATGTGAGTTTTCCATGTACTCTATGAAACGTATTTTAATATTTCGTTCACGACAATAGTTCATAACATCTAAAATTTCAACATCATTTATTCCTTTTAAAGGAACCATGTTTATCTTAACCCCTAAGCCTACTTCTAAGGCTTTGTCTATACCTTTGAGTACTTGGGCTAAAACATCTTTTTGAGCTATTTGATGAGCAACCTCAGGCTTTAGAGAGTCCAGTGAAATGTTGAGTCGTTTTAGTCCTGCATCTTTAAGTGCTTGTGCTGTTTGAGGTAATAAATAAGCATTGGTAGTTAGAGCCAAATCAATGTCAGGCTTGTAGTCGTGAATCATTTTAATAAATTTGTCTAAGCCTTCACGCAAAAGTGGTTCTCCACCTGTTATACGAATTTTGGTAACACCCTCATCTATGGCTACTTTCATAAACAAGAATAGCTCTTCAAAAGAGAGTAGGTTTTCCCGTGGAACCCAAGAGAAAGGTTTCTCTGGCATACAGTATTGGCATCTAAAGTTACAACGTTCAGTAACAGAAACTCTGAGGTAATTTACGGTTCGACCGTGTCCATCTATAAGCATAATAATCCATCGTAATAATTTTGCTTAGATTAACTAAAAGTAGATAAAAGTGTGATGATGTGTGTCAAGAAAAAAGTAAGAAGTTTAGAGGAGACTCAATGCAACCAGTTGCATGAGCCTCCTGCTGAAGGAAACCATCTGTTAAGATAGTGAATTTGAGCTTTTGCTCAAATCACGTTCCTTTTAATGTAAATCTCTCCATTGAGATTGCTTCCATAAGTAAGCTAAAATTGTAAAGATAAAGAAGAAGAGAAGAACCCAAGGTCCTGCCATAGCTCTTGCTGGTGCAGATGGATCACCTGTTTCAGCTAAATATTCCATAACTTTTTCAAAACCTTCATGGTTAAGTCCTGTTCTAGGCATTGCTGTACCTTTAAGGTTAGCTTGAGGATTTTCTATAAATGTATCTAAGAAATGCTCAGATCTAGCTCTATACATAATAGATAAATCAGGTGGAAGTTTACCAAGGTATTCAGCTAAAGCATTTTGCTCTGTAGCCACTTTTTGATCATACTTCATTCTATCAATATCTTGATTTGTTTTAATGTTTGACTTAGTTTTAGGAATCTCTCCTAGTTGAGTCAACTTACCATAACGGTTAGCATGACATCTACCACAAGCCTCTGTAAACGCCTCTTTTGGTGTTACTTCTCCAGCTTTTTTAGCTTTCAAGTATGCAACAACATTTGCAATATCTTGTGGAGCAGATACCATAGTTGTAATACTACCCATTGGGTGAGTCATATCTCCATTAGGATATTTATGGTCAACATTGGTTGCCATTGCTGGGTCTTTAATAAGTGCAATTAAGAAGTTTTTGTCATAAATTGCACCTGCATGGTCAAGGCTAGGAGGTGTAACACCACCCATGTTTGCAGCACCGTCCATGTGACATCCTGCACACATAGCAAAAGTAGCTTCACCAGCAGTAGCATCACCTTTAAGTTTGGCTATCTCTTTTACTTCTGACCAAAATTTCTTTTTAACCTCTTTTTTATCTTTAGAAGCCTCTTCAATATCAGCAGTTCCATCATATACTAAACCATGTCCTTCGACATGTTTATGCATTTGAGAGTGAGCAAATGGCTCAACTCCCCAATATAGTAGAAGTGTAAAAGCTGCTACAATACCAAGTATTTTTAATTCTTTATTCATCCTATACTCCTTACAGCTTTTTTTCGAATTTTGTAATAATTGGTAGTGCAATCCAAAGAACAAAGAATGTTATTGCTGCAACCAAACCAATGGTACTCCAAATACCTTGTGGAGGTAGTTTACCCATAAATGTTAAGACCAACATATCTGCCAACATTGCCCAGAACCAAAGGTGGAACAATCCTCTTCTGTTTGCTGGTGCAACATTTGGACTTCTATCCAAGAATGGAAGTGTAAAGAAAATCACCTGTGCAGTAGCAAATGCTATAAGACCTAAATCTGTTGAGAATGGACGTAAAACTTCATAAGACCATAAGAAGTACCACTCAGGGTAGATGTGTGTTGGTGTACTTAAACCATTAGCTGGGTCAAAGTTAACTGGATCCATTGCGAACTCAAAGTGGTAAAATACCAAATAGAAGAACAGAATGAAGTAGACACCCATTACAAATACATCTTTACTTAAAAATACAGGAGAGAATGGAATCACTTCTGATTTTCTTCGAGACTCTGTTGTTCCCTCTTTCCATAATCTTGCAGATTCTGCAAAATCAACCTCTTTACCCTCTTGATTGTTAACATGTGGAAGTCTAAGTGTTCCAAAGTGAAATACAATAGCACCAATAATTGCTAACGGCAAAAGAAGTACGTGTAACATAAAGAAACGACTAAGGTAAGCTTGTGCAGGAACATAATCCCCTCTAATCCACTCAACTAAACCATCGGCATGTAGTGAACCACCAGAGAATAGGTTTGTAATAACCATACCAGCCCAATAACTCATTTGTCCCCAAGGTAACATATATCCAGAGAATGCTTCAGCAGAAAAAAGTACAAAAAGTAACATACCTGATAACCAGATAAGCTCTCTACCTTTTTTATATGAACCATAGTAGATACCTGTAAACATGTGAATATAAATGATTAAGAAGACCAATGATGCACCAACACCATGAACATGTCTCCACAACCAACCATATCCAACTTCTGTCATAATGGTGTAGTTTACACTATCAAATGCCAAATCTGTACTTGGTTGATAATACATCAATAAGAAAATTCCTGAAACCAAAAGAATTCCAAATGTAGCAGCGAGAACCATACCCATTGCCCATAAGAAGTTAATATTTTTTGGAATCCAATACTCAGATTGCATTACTTTTTTAAGGGTATTTACCCCTATACGCTGATCTAACCACTCGTTTAAGCTGTTTGCTTTTTCAAAATGTGCCATCTATCCCCTCCTATACTTTCAGTGTTGTGCCATCAGCCAACATTTTTTTATATTCAGGTCCTTGTTCACCAAGTACAAGTTTTGTTCCATCAATCGTAAATGGAGGAATATCTAGTCCTCTTGGTGGTGGAGCTTTAGTTACCATAGCTGTTCCATCATACATTCCACCATGACAAGCACATAAGAAACTTTCATTTGCTGAATCATAACCAGGAATACATCCAAGGTGTGTACATAAACCTACGGCTACCATAAAGTGGTCATCACCAATCTTGATAAGTCTATCCATCTCTTTTGCTTTTTTTGCTTTTTCAACCATTGCTTTAGATTGTTTTAAAACAAAAATAGGTTTACCTCTCCACTTCTCTGTCACAAGAACATTCTCTTGGGCATCTTTTAAGTCAATGGTTGTAAAACCAGCAGCTTTTACACTTGGAAGTGGATCCCAAGTTTTTTTCATTGCCATTAAAGCACCGATACCACCCAAGGCAGTAAAACCACCAAGAGCCATACCCATGAAATCACGTCTACTACTCATACTCATCCTTTATAATAAATTTAATTCATTATAAGGCAAAAGAGTTTAAGTCTCTTAATAATTTATAACCGATTGATGAGTTTTTTTATAATTGTGTCACTTCTCCCTACTGTGGTGGTAATTCTTGAAACACTCTCTATTGAAATTTGTTTATATTCATCTTTATTAAAAGAAATAATTAATATAATTTTAAATAATTTAAGTAGTTCTTTTTCTTCATTAGATATTTTGTTAATATCTATAAAAACCACCTCTGCCCCAGCAATACTTGCTTCTAAAGCTGTTTGAAAAGATGCTGTAACCACACGTTTGGAAGAGCATATTAAAGCAATATACTCCTCTGGTTCATGTAAAATATTAAATATTTTTGCCAAATCATCTTCATATTTCACATAAAAATAATGCCCTAGAAGTAGTTCCATTCTGTTATTTTTAAAGAAGTCAGCATTGTTTAATATGATTTTATCGGCATCAGAGTCACCTAAAAAGAAAAGTGTTCTATCTTCTTTTTTATGCTCTTCAAAATAGACATCGTCTACTATAATAGAAGAGATACACTTTTCATCATCACAATCAATAGTTAACATGGTCTCACCGTGAATACTTTTATCTTCAGAACTCTGTGCAAAGCGAAATACTGATTTAAAGTCGGAACAGTATTTCACCAAACGTCCATGGTCATCTTCGGGAGAATCTATAATCACAGAATCCCCAACCTCTGCAATAGCATCTATATCTTGAATGGTCTCAATAGTCACCGATTCAGCTACTCCAAACTCTCGTGCCACCAATCCTGCTCTAAAATCGTTTACAAGTAGCATTGTTTCTATACCATTATTTCTAAGCTTTTTTAAAATAACAGCTGCTTTTTTCACTCTGTCTAACCCGTGTTTATGTCCTGTGTATGCGTAGTAATATAACATTCAATATATTCCTTAAAATCATTTTTTTCTCATTCTAATCAAAATAGATTAAAATTCATAGATAAGGAGTCTCTTTTTTAGGTAAACGTTTAATTAACTATTAACTTAATTTAAACTATAGTTGTTTCTATGAAACATATCTCAAAGTTATATCTTATCATTACATTTATAATTCTCTTACTATTATCTTCTTCTATTCTTTTTTTTGCAAAAGAGAGTCAAAAAGACAAGATTCAAGAACTTAGTCACTTTTTGGCTGAAGAGTTCAGAGAAAGTCTGGCCTATGAAAATGCTAACTTACTCTCTTTCTCTCTGGCTCTTTCTGAGAATGGTGCATTAAAAAATGCCCTCATCACAGAAAATGAACAACAAGCCTATGAGATACTTAGTGAAATCACCAAACGATTTAAAGAGTATACGCACATAAAAACCTTACGTATTCAGCTTTTAGACAATGAATTTTTTATTTTTGCTCAAAGTTGGGGAAACAGCTCAGTAGGACTCCCCCTTTGGTGGTTTCGTGATGACTTAGAACAGTTAATTAGAAATAGAAAACCAAAAGTTGGAATGGAGACAGGTCGAAGGCTTACTTTTAAGGCAACCATACCAATGAGTAATGGTAAAAAAAATATCGGCTATCTTGAGGTGATTAAGTTTGTAGATGAATTTACTGAAAAACTCCATCAAGAGGGTATTGAGCTCTTTACACTAATGAAAAAAAAATATTTAAAACAGGCATCTTTAATGCAAGATTTTTCTCAATTAAAAGAGTTTGTTATCTCCAATAAAAACTATAATGTTAAACTCAGAGATAGATTAGAGTTTATTGACTGGAATGAACTAGAAACAGTGGGCTACTATTATGAAGACAATTACTTATATCTCTTAGAACCAATGTACAATGGGGAACAAGAAGAGATAGGTAAATACTTAGTCATCTTACCTCCTGAAAGCCTAAAACGTTACCAAAATCGTTACCAAAATATTTCAACGCTAACACGACTAAGAGATGATGATGTCTATAAAGTTGTTCAATCATGGGAAAATCCATCAGGAAGCTACAAAGATATAAAAGATAAGGCACTCATAGAACTACTGCCAAAACTACGAGATGAAGATAAAACAACACTCAAAGAGGATGCAAAAAAAATGCTACAACAATACAACAAAGATGAACTCATTGACATTATTTTAGAGAGTAAACACAAAGAGGTAAAGCGAGGAGTAATAGAATGAGAATTCTTATTTTAGAAGATGAGACCATCTTAGCCATTAGTATGCAAGAGTTTTTAGAAGATTCGGGGTATGAAGTAACCGTTGTTAACCATTCGGAAAAAGCTTTTGACTTGATATATAAGGACTCATTTGACCTACTACTGTTTGATGTAAAAGTACTGGGTAATCGTAATGGATTTGAACTCTTAAGTGATTTACGTCAAGCCGACATTATGACACCTGCTATTTTTATAACATCTTTGAGTGACATTGAAGACTTAACACATGGTTATGAGAGTGGGGGCTGTGACTACATACGTAAACCGTTTGACCTTGCAGAGCTTAAGTTACGTGTCGAACAAGTGATAAAACTACACTGTTTTAACAGCGTCGAAGAGACTATCAAACTACCATTTAACTACACCTACAATACTAAGAAAATGCAACTTTCACTAAATAACAAGAGCATTATTCTCAGTAAAACAGAGACAAAAATGTTAGAGTTACTCATTCAGTGCAGAGGGAATGCTGTTACCTATGATATGTTTTGGGAAGAAGTTTGGGGCGAATGGATAGAGCCAACAAATATACGTGTCCAAGTTGGAAACTTACGAAAAAAGTTAGAGATGGACTTTATTAAAAATATACGTGGCGTAGGATACAGCATTGACCTTTGATTCTAAAAAATTTGCCTTAAAATATGCCACTATCTATACCTCTATTTTAGCCATTATTCTAATAACTCCTCTGGTTATATATGTCAACCTATTGCTACAAATAGATGAGGCCAAAGTCAAACTCTCTTTAACTCAACAAGCACAAAAAGTTATTGCTTCTATGCAACGCTATAACAATGATGATAAAATCTATCATTTCCCAAGATACAAAGAGTATGAAACAACACTCTATAATCAACAATATGAAGAGATTTTTTCTACGTTTAGTTTTGAACCAGACTCTTTTAACAAGGGGACTTATAAAAAAGGCAACTACTATTATCTCATTTATCCCCTTCCGAATAACTACTATTTTGGAGCAAAGTACCTCTTGATAGCTACCATTCATACAGCCAATGAGATTTACTTTTTTGCACTTTTAACAATTTTAGGTATACTCATTTTACTTTTTGTTTTTTCTCTTTTGCTACTTAAAAACTTTTCAGCCCCCTTTGAGAAGATGAACAATCAACTCGATAATTTTATAAAAGATTCTATGCATGAGATTAATACCCCACTAAGTATTATTAATCTAAACTCTGACCTTTTTGCCAACAAATTTGGTGAGAGTAAATACCTCACACGAATTAAATCTGCCTCTAAAACATTAGCAACCATATATGATGACATGGACTATCTTATAAAGAAAGGACGTGTTCAACATAAACGTCAAAATATAAACCTATCAGAGTTTATTCAAAACCGTGTAGACTACTTTAAAGAGATTGCCAACTTAAAAAATATTGAGATAATAACAAAAATAGACTCAGATAGCTATTACACCTTTTCAAAAACAAAACTTCAACGTATTGTGGACAATACCATATCAAATGCCATAAAGTATAGCCATGACCACGCTACGGTAGAGATAAACTTTTATAAAAAAGATGCTCAATATATCTTTGAAGTTCAAGACTACGGTATGGGCATTGAAAAGATAGATAAGATATTTTCACGATACTATAGAGAAAATGAATCTAAAGGTGGTTTTGGAATTGGGCTTAATATCGTTAAAGAGATTATTGATGAAGAGAAGATAGTACTTGAAATCAACTCAAAAGTAGGTAAAGGGACTCTCTTTAAATATACTTTTCCTAAAATATAAGTAAATTTTATAGTTTAAAATAATAATTTTTACACTTTTTTTACATTTCTTTGTTATAGTACGGTTGAAACACTAAAAAAGGAGTTTAAACAATGAAGAGAAGTATAAAAAACATTACTCTCATATCAACTTTTGTTCTCTCTAGTTCTGTAGCACTTATCGCTTCAGATTTAACAAAAGCATACGATATGCCCGATGCCAGTAAATTGATTGAAAAAGATTTACTTAAAGAACCTACCAAGTTCACCATGCCAAAAAGTTGTAACCTTGATGATGCTGAGGCGATTAAAAGAGGTGAATTTTTCTTTCATAACCTTAACGGGAAAAAAGCAAAAGGTAAAGCACCAAAAGGTGTTAAAAAGTTTACCGAGAAAAAAGGTAAAGATGGAAAGATAAAAAAGAAGCCTAAGCAATTTGGTAACTGTGTAGCCTGTCACAATATTGAAGGTGCTAAAGGTGGAGGAAATATTGGTCCTGATTTAACAAACTTCAAAAAAACATATCTTGATACAAAAACACGTGATGCACAATTTGTTTATCAAAAAATTGCAGATGCACGAATAGATAATCCAAAAACACACATGACCATTAACTTAACAACAAAACTGTTTGATGAGTCAGAAATCTGTGACCTAACAGCATATGTTATGTCTGATAAAAAACCAACTAAGGAGAAATAAGTATGGAAAGAAGAAAATTTATACAAGGTATGTTTGCAGCAACAGCTGTAGTAGCTATCACAGTACCAACTACAATGTTTGCAGAGGAAGCTAAAAAAGCAGCCCCTAAAGGACCAAATGACATGTCTTTTGATGAGGCAGTCAAAGCCATTACAGAAGGTAAAGAGGTTAAAGAGAGTGATAAAATCAAACTAACTGTTCCTGAAATTGCTGAAAATGGTGCTGTTGTACCTGTGAAAGTAAATGTAGACTACCCAATGACCGAAAAAGAGTCAGTAACTGCGATTCATATTCTTAACACTGCAAATAGTAATGCACGATGTGCAGATGTTATGCTAACACCTGCAAATGAAAAAGCTTACTTTGCAACGCGTGTAAAACTTAGTAAAACACAAGATGTTGTAGCACTAGTAGCATTAAGTGATGGTACATATATGAAGGCTTCAAAAAGTGTAAAAGTAACCATTGGTGGATGTGGTTAATCCTCATTTATAAAATGTAAATATGCTGTAGGTTCGATAAATCGAACAAAGAAAAATTGTAAAAATGAAGGATTAGAAAATGGCTGAAGCAAGAAAATCAATGATTAAAATTAAACCAAAAAAGTATAAAGTCGGTGATACAGTAAAAGTAGACTTTATTGTTATCCACCCAATGGATACAGGAATGCAAAAAGATAAAAAGACAGGGAAAATTAAACCTGCTCACTATATCGACAACATTACTTTTTCATTTGATGGGAAACCATTTACAACCATGAAAGTATGGGAGTCTGTTTCTACCAACCCTTACTTCTCGGTAAATTATAAAGTAACAGGAAAAGGTAAAATCACTGTTGATTATACTGACAACCAAGGTGAGAAAAACTCTAAAAGCAAAAAAGTTAAACCAAAGGAGTAGACCATGAAAAAATTACTATTACCTCTAGCTCTTATGGTAACTGTAGCAACTGCTGGTGAGCAGTTTGCTATGAGTGATGCCGATAGAGCCATGTACAAAGAGATGTTAGAGAACAATCCAGCTGATATATTTGTAGAAGAAGGTGGAGAGTTATTTGAAGAGCTTGGTGATGAAAAAGCCTTAGCAAAATTTTTAGGTGTTTCTGAAAAAGAACTTCCTAAATATATTGCTGGTTTTCCACGATACATTAAAAAACTAGGTAATGTTGTAGGTATTGACCAAGTTTTACAAGCAATGCAAGTAGAGCAAGGTAAAGAGAAATACAAACTAAAAAGTGGAAAGATGTTCTCTATGTTGGCGTATGTAAAATCGTTAGCCAATGATGAGCAATTTACCATTGACACTAAAGCCGATGAGCATATTAAAGCCTCTTATGATTTAGGTAAAAAAACATTTGAGACAGCAAGAGGTGGACGTGGTCTTTCATGTTTATCTTGTCACTCAGCTGATATTGTAGGTCAAGTTCTTAGAACTCAACCTCTTCCTGACCTTGGCAAAGCTGGTGCAGGTGCAACATGGCCAGCATACCGTATGACAAAGTCAAGCCTTAGAACATTACAAAGAAGATTTCAAGGGTGTATGAAAAATGCACTACTCAAAGTCATTCCTATTGGTTCAAAAGAGATGGTAGGACTTGAAGTGTACATTTCAACTTTAGCTCAAGAAGCTAAACAACCCATTGCCATTCCTGGTTTAAAAAGATAGGGAGACATTATGGATATTAACAGACGTGACTTCCTACAAATTGCTATGGCTTTAGGACTTGTAGGTACAGTTGGTGGAGGAACAAACCTCTTTGCAGGAGAAGCAGCTAAAGAGAAGATTAAAAATCTAACCTTTTCTGATATAGTAGATTTTAAAGCCAAAGGGAAAGCAACTATTTTACATATTTGTGACCTTCATGCTCACATCAAACCACTATATTGGAGAGAACCTTCTACACTTATCTCTGCAAAAAACTTGGTGGGAACGCCTGGTTTTATCTGTGGAGACAGTTTTATGGAGCATTATAATATTAAAGCTGGTTCATTAGACCAGTATTTTGATACCTATAATGACTTTTCAGACTTGGCAAAGAAATTTGGTAAAATGGGTGGAATTGCACACATGAAACCTATTATTGACCACGTTAAAAAAGAGAGAGGAGATAAAAATGTACTTCTTCTTGACTCTGGTGATACATGGCAAGGAACAGCTGTTGCTTTAAAAACAAAAGGTGAAGCCATTGTTAATGCTCAAAACTACTTAGGTGTTGATGTTATGGTTGGTCACTGGGAGTTTACTTATGGTAAAGAGCGAGTTATGGAGCTTATTGAGAAGTTAGATGGTAAATTTATCTCTCAAAATGTACTTGACAACGACCCATTCTCTGATACTTTTGAAGAGTCTGTATTTGAACCTTATACTATCCAAGAGATAGGGGGAGCAAAAATCGGAATTATTGGTCAATCATTCCCATTTACTTCAACTGCAAATCCAAAAAGATTTACAGAAAACTGGAGTTTTGCACTACGTCATGAGTCACTTCAAGAACATGTTGACCATCTTCGTAAAAAAGAGAAAGTTGACTGTATTGTAGTGCTAAGTCATGATGGTTTCTCTGTTGACCAAGAGTTGGCTAAAAAAGTAAAAGGTGTTGACTTTATTTTAAGTGGTCACACACATGACCCAAGTCCCGAACCTATTATTGTCAATGACACAGTGATTATTATCTCAGGAAGTCATGGTAAATATATTGGACGACTTGACCTTGATATTAAAGATAAAAAAGTAGCAGGATACAACTTTAAACTTATTCCTGTAGCTTCAAATCTAATCCCTGCTGACAAAGCTGGTGATGAATTAATAGCCAAAGAGTACAAACCGTTTGACAAAGAGTTAAATGAAGTGTTGGGTACAACCAAAGGTATTCTCTATAAAAGAGACACTTTCTACTCTACATTTGACGCACTTATTGGTCAGGCTATTCAAGACCATGCGAAAGCAGATATTATCTTTACTCCAGGATACAGATGGGGAACAACCGTTCTTCCAGGTGGCGATATTTTAAAAGACAATGTTTATGAAATGACAGCCATTACTTACCCAGAAGTCTATACTTTTGATTTAAAAGGTCAAGTCATTGCTAACCTTATGGAAGATATTGCAGATAATGTCTTTAATGCGAACCCCCTACTTCAACAAGGTGGTGACATGAGCCGTTTAACAGGGGCAACATACAGCATTAAAATTGATGCACCATCAGGAAAAAGAATTTCTGACTTCAAAATAGGAGGTAAACCGATTGATGTTAAAAAAACTTATCGAGTCTCTTCGTGGGGTGGGAACCTACAAAGTGCAGGTGAGAACCTAGACAAAGAGACACCAGCTGTTTATGAAGTAGTTTCTGACTATATTCGTAAAAAGAAAGTAATAGATATTCCACTAGAGTCGAACGTTAAAGTCTTGGATTATAGTTGTGGATGTCCAGCAAAAGGAGCTAAATGTTAACCAACATTTAGAGAGTCTCTCACCCCTAACCTGCAAGTTCTAGGGTGAGAAAATATGGATGTGATAAAAATCACATTCCTAGTATACATAAATTTATCTTATAAAGATAATAATTATTACAAAGGATGTCAAATGAAAAAGAGTACAATGATTCAAATCGCTACAGGTTTAGCAACACTACTTTTAGTAACAAGTACTGCATCAGCAGAAGATTCAAAAAAACCATTTAGTAAACATAAGTTTTTTGGTTTTTCACAAATTGGATTACAAGCAGGTGATGGTGCTAAAAAATCAAAAGATGCAGATTTTAAAATGGATGCAGACCGTATTCGTTTGGGGTGGAAGTACTTTTCAGGACCTTTGGCAGCCAAAGTATTTTTAGACTTTTCTAAAACAGGTGATTCTGGTGCAGGTATGCCAAACATGATTAAAGATGCATTTATCGCTTACAAGTTCAATAATGCAGCTGTTATTAAAGCTGGTATGATTAAGACTCCTGTAGGTATGGGATTTACCATTCCAGGTTGGAACTTAGATGTTATTAAACGTGGATTTGATAAAAAACTGGCATTTGAGAGAGATTCAGGGATTATGCTTTCAGGACGTACCATTGGTGGAAGTGGAAAAGTAAATGGTTTAGAAATGGGTCATGAACGTCCATGGCATGGATTTGGTTACGACATTATGATAGCAGGTCAAGCAGGTCGTTCAGGTGCTGTCACCAATGCTAAAGCAGGAAATGACAATGCTTATATGGGTCGTGTCATGTATGACAACGGTCAAATACTACACGTTGAGGCAGGTTATGGTGTCTCTAAAAATGCAGGTGGTATTGCTGGAGATACAAAAAGCGATGCTACGGTTATAGGTGCAGCAGGAACAGAAGACTATAAGCTTCTAAACGTTGGTCTTGATTCTCACTTTGAAGGGGCAAACGTTAAAGCAGAGTATTATGATGCACAAAACATTAAAGGAACCGATGGTTGGGACATGAATACTTTAGCACTTACAGGTACTTACTATGTGAGTGACACTGTAGAGTTAGCCATTAAAGATATTCGTGGTACTGAAACACGAGGAGGTAACGATGCAAAAGCAGCCAATACCTATATTGGTGTCAACTACTACATTAACCCAAAAAACAACAAAATGGACAGAAAAAATAGACGTTCAAGAAACCAACATAGAATTCAACTTAACTATGTTGTTGCTGACGTAGATTCAGACTTTAAAGGGGTAGGTGCATTGTATAAAGACGATGCCATCTTAGCACAATACCAATTTAAGTTTTAGATAGCTTGTGCAGCTAGGGTTGGGGAGATTTTTTTCACATTTTCTCTCCCTCAACTTCTATCTGCACACTTATATTTTATTGAGACTATTTAGGTGGTTTGAGTAAAATTTGAGAATGAAATTTTGAGAATGAAAAAGGATTTACATGAGAGCTTATCTCACATCATTGTTACTGTTTTCTTCTCTAGTTACAGCAGAAGAAACAGGTAAAGAGGTCTATGAAGCTAAGTGTGCCTCTTGTCACAAACTCTACATTCCAGCTTCTGAACTGATGGAAAATTTTATGGAGCAGAACAACACCATTTTAAAGCTCACTGCACCAACGGTTAACCAAATGGTCTTTCGACTTAAAACCCGAATTGGTGACCCAAAAGGTGATAAAGATATCCATCGTATGGAGGTAGATAGTTTTGTAGCTGATTACCTTATGAACCCTGATAAATCAAAATCGATTTGTCTGCCTAAGGTGTTAAAACATTTTAAAACCATGCCCAGCATGAAAGGAAAAATATCCGTGGATGAAATTGATGCCGTATCAACTTTTTTATATGACTATAATCCTGATGACCATGTTGAAAAAAAACTAGAGTTTGTAGGTTATGAAAAAGCCTTAGAGACTGCAAAAAAAGAGAATAAAGTCATTCTTTTGAAATTAACACGTGAGCATTGTCACTTTTGCAAAAAAATGGACAGAGAAGTATTTTCTGATAGCGAAGTTCGAGAAGCACTCAATAAAGATTTTATTGTTGTTGAGATAGACATTGGAAAAGAGGAACTTCCTCTTGAACTTAAAAAAGGGATGACACCTACTTTTGTATTTGTACATAAAGATGAAGAAATTATGGCAAAAATTCCAGGTTCTTGGTCAAAAAAAGATTTTTTGGAGATTTTAAAAGAGGCTGTTAAAGCTAAAGAGAAAGGAGAAAAAAAGTGAAACATTTTGTAATACTATTTTTTATAATGACCACATTCAGTTTTGCAGAGACTGAGATGGCTGAGCCCAAACCCTCTATGGAAAACCCAAGAAAATTTGTTTTTCCTATTACCGAATGGGATAGAGATGAAATAAACCATATATTAGGCTCTGCTAACAATGTTATTAAATTTTATGGTGTAGACAACACAGAAGTGGTTATTGTCGCCTATTCACAAGGCATTCAAGCCTTATTAAAAACACGTGACAGCAAAATAGCCACACGTGTTAAATCACTCATGGCTTATGATGTAGAGTTCATTGCGTGTCAAAATACCATGACCACACTAGATATAAAGAAAAAAGACCTACTTGATGGTGTAGAAGTAGTCACAGCAGGAATTGTCGAACTCATAGAGCGACAACTTCGTGGCTACATTTACATTAGACCATAATAAATTTAAATTAACAAAAGGAGATATCATGAAACTTATCATGCAAAGTTTACTACTAAGTTCGCTACTTGTCACAACAGGTATTGCGAAAGATACAAACAGTACAAAAGAGGCAAAAGAGCCTATTCCAGTCAAAAAAGCTACTGAAGTCAAAAAAGAGGAGAGCAAAACAACAAACAGTGATGTGGTTATCTTTAGTTCTGAGAACAAAGATGGGAAAATTACAACAAAGACAATAGAAGAAGCATTTAAAAAAGCTGGTTTTTTTATCTCTGCTAACCGTGACATGAACGGACCTTTTAAAAAGCAGTTTAAAGAGTCAAGTTTTGAAGTCTACAATCTTTTTACATTTTATAAAAAAGATACCGTAATGGAATTGGCAAAAAAATACCCAAATGTTGGTCTTTTTGCACCCATGAGTATGTCTATTTATACGAAAAAAGGTGAAAAAAAGATTTCTGTCGCTTCACTTTCAGCAGGAGCCATGCAAAAAATCATGAAAATTCCAGCTGATGAAAAGCTCTTAACAGACCTACGAGCATTGGTAGAGAAAACACTAAAAGAGGCTCTTCCAGATGGAAAAATAGAAGAACCAACTTATAAAATGGTTAAACCTAATGGTGAATTGGTCACACATTTTGCTATGGAAATAGACAAAGATGATTGGGATGATGAACTCGAAGAGTTTAAAATGGGATTTGAAGGTGACTTAGTAACCAATGGTTTTGTTATTGCAGGTCAAAACAACTTAGGTGATGATTTTGAAGAGGCGAAGTATGAAGGTTTTGATATTTATGAAGTCTACTCTATTTGTAAACTTCCTGTTATCTACACCATTGCAAAAAGCCGACCAGAAGCTGGTGCTTTTGCTCCTTGTTCCCTCTATTTAGAGAAGAAAAAAGGTGAAGGTGAACTAAACTTTGGATTCCCTTCTGTCTATAACTGGATGAGTTCTTTAGCCATTACAGATAAAAAAGATTTAGATGTTTTAGAAGATGCTCAAAAACGTATGAAAAAAATCTTAGTAGGTTTAACCGAATAAGAGCTTTGGCATAGATTAACTCTATGCCCTAGATAAAATTTTTATTTTATTAATATCAATATGCTATAATAAAATAAAAAAGTAGAGCAATTGAATCTAATTGATAAATTAATAGGCAAAATTGGTAAGATAGTCTTTGTTTTTACCCTTATTGTCCTCTCGCTTTCCTTTTACTCTGTCTATACTTTACAAGAGTCCTACTCTAAAAAAGAGACACTTCATTCACTGGACAATGCACTTTTTTTGACACGAAACTTACTCGAAGAGGAGGAGCAACATGCACTTTCTCTCTCTTTACTTTTGGCACAAGATAAAACTTTTTTAGAAACTTTTTATAATAATAAACGGAAAAAAGCATTTGAGCTTATTGAACAGAAGATTGAAAGTTTAAAAAAGTTGCAGGGCTATAGTTTTGAGGTACAAGTCCATGATAAAAATTTGCATACCTACCTAAGAAGTTGGGATTACTCTGTTAAAAATCGTCCACTTGCTTCTTTTCGGAAAGGGTTGGTTTTAGTAAAAGAACAGCGTAAACCGTTGGTCTCTATTGAAGTTGGAGAACGATTAAATATTAAAGCCATCTCTCCCATTTTAAAAAATGGCTCTTTTGTAGGCTCAATTGAGGTGATTGAAAATTTTGAACATTTAAGAAAAACACTCTCTACACATGGCTATGCTCTCTTTATTCTTTTAGATAAAAAATATCTCAATATCGCAACAAGTTTAAAAAACAATCCTCTTCTTTTTAATCACTATCTTTTAGTCAACAAAAATTATGACCAACACAGTTTCGAAAGTCTAAAGAAATCAAACCTACAAAACCTACAGAGTTCAGGTTATTTTGCACAAAATAAATATGCTTTTGCTTACTTTAGCATCAAAAATCTTGAAAATAAAAATCTGGGTTATTTTGTCATTGTTTTTGAGAACAGTACACCCCTTATGCTTACAACACATAATGAGTTAACCACAAAGGAAGTAAACAGTTCAGGAGTTGTTATTCAATGAAAATATTGCTTTTAGAAGATGATGTTAGTTACAAAGAGACCATTCAGGAGTATTTAGAATCTTTGGGTTACTCTGTTGAGAGTTTTGAAAATGGAGATGAAGTACTGGATGCACTCTATTTTAAAAACTACCACCTGTTACTTTTGGACATTCGAGTACCAGGAAAGAGTGGTTATGATATTTTAAAGCTTCTGCGTGAGAAGAGCGATGAGACTCCTGTTATTTTTATGACCTCTTTGACCGATATTGACAACTTAAGCATAGGTTATGAACTTGGTTGCAATGATTATATTCGTAAACCCTTTGCATCACAAGAGTTAAAGTACCGTGTCGAACAAGTTTTGAAACTTTTTTATCTTCAATCAAATGAGGAAGAGCTAGTGCTGAACGATGGTTACAAATTTGACCTTATAAATGGAAAACTCTTTCATGAAGATAAGAAAATTTCAATGACACAAAAAGAGCAAAAGGTTCTTGAGCATCTCATCGTCAATCTTGGTGAATACGTTTCTACAAAACAGTTGTGGGAAGATGTTTGGGAAGAGAAACTGATAACAAAAGCAGATATTCGTATGTGTATTAAGAAGATACGTGATAAAACAGATGCCACATTTATTGTTAACAAAAAAGGGTTTGGGTATAAAATTGATAGAAAAAGATAAACGATATATCTACACACTTGCATTTTTTTACTCTATGATGATTATCTTTGTGGTTAGTATTCCTGCCTATTTTTATATCGCTGTAGAAAAAAAGAGTTATAAATTGCAAG
This sequence comes from Campylobacteraceae bacterium, assembly GCA_027038295.1. GTDB lineage: Bacteria > Campylobacterota > Campylobacteria > Campylobacterales > Sulfurovaceae > UBA1140. The sequence continues at coordinate 2,831 of JALVXD010000281.1, read as the reverse complement.
AGATGCAAAATTTACAACATTATGCTTATGGAGTGGAGAAGCATATTTATGATTTTTCCAGAACCAATAAACATAGATTTAATTTTCCTCGTTCACTTTTTTATACCTCTTGTCTGTATGGTAGTAGCAAACTATTATTTGCAACAGATAAAGCATTTTGTAAAACTGTTTCCTTAAATAAAAGTCCAGATGAAGTAGTGAATAGAGAGATTCTTTTAAGCCCCAATAGACTTCAAGCCCAAAGGCTTATTATTGCTAAGAGTTTCTCCTATAAAAACATCTATACAAAAGCCTTTATAGCGGCACTTTTTTTAGGTGCTATTGTTTTCTTTATGACACTTTTCTTTATAAAAATTAGTCTTCGCCCCTTTGAAAAAACAAATAGATACCTAAGGGTCTTTTTTAACGATGCCATGCATGAACTTAAAACCCCACTTGGTGTAATGCAACTAAATTTAGAGTTTTTACGAGAGAAAGAAGATAGTAAAGTGCTTCAACGACTTTATAACAGTATGCAGAGTATGATTTTGATATATGAAGATATTGAGTACCATATAAAACATAAACAGGTAAAGTATAAGGCAGAAAATTTAAATTTTTCTCATCTTTTAAAAAATAGAATTTCTCTCTTTTTAGATTTAGCTAGAATTAAAAGTATAGCGATTGAAGGAGATATAGAAGAGGATTTATTTCTCAATATAAACCGAATAGAGCTACAAAGAGTCATCGACAATACCCTTTCAAATGCCATTAAATACAGTCCAAAAAATACAAAGATAGTTGTGAAGCTTTATGAAGAGAACCATTATCTTCTGTTTTCTATCAAAGACCAAGGTGTAGGCATAAAAGACAGTAAAAAAATATTTGAGCGTTACTCCCGAGAAGACACTATTCAAGGGGGCTTTGGTATAGGACTAAGCATTGTAAAACATATCTGCGATAAAAACAATATTGCACTAACGATAGATACAGAGCTTAATATGGGCTCTACTTTTTCTTATAAATTTTTTAAATAAAAATTTTAATTATTTTATGAAAGTTATGTAAAAGTTACGTAAAAGTTACGTTGCTTAGGTTATCATCTTCTAAACAAACTAAGGAGATTCAAATGAAAACAAATTTAACAAAACTTTCACTAAGTGCAATCGCACTATTAGTAATGGCTACAAATGCTATGGCAACACCTACAGAAGCACCAAAAGCTTATCCTGATGGAGAGTTAGGGCGTATGGTAAAATTGGGAGAGGATATTCTCAATAACACAAATACACACCCTCTTACTAAAGAGCTTGTAGGAAACAAACTTCAATGTAAAAGCTGTCACCTTAAAGGGAGTGATGGTAAACCAGGTACTGGACTGGGTATAAGTACATTTATAGGAACAGCAACTTCTTTTCCTGCTTATTCTAAAAGAGAAAAAAGCATTCAAAGTTTACAAGATAGAATTAACAACTGTTTTATGCGTAGTATGAATGGAAAACGTCCTATTATAGATACAGAAGCTTCTGTTGCTATGGCAACTTATGTGACATGGCTCTCAACAGATATGCCAATGAAGATGAATCCAAAAATACCTTGTAGTCCACTAAACGCTGATAGATGGATGAATGGTGCAAAGCATTTTGCAAAAATTCAGAAAAAAGCAACCCACGAAAATTATGTAAACGGTCAAAAACTTTATGAAACAAAATGTGCAGCCTGTCATGGAAAAAATGGTGCAGGTGTGGGAGCATTTCCTCCACTTTGGGGTAAAAATAAAAAAGGTGAATGGTTAGCATACAATACAGGTGCAGGTATGAGTAAACTTAACAAAGGTGCTGCATGGGTTCAGTCAAATATGCCAATGGGTCAAGGTGGAACACTTAAAGACCAAGAAGCAGCAGATATTATGCTTTACGTTGATGCACAAGAAAGAGCTGACTTTGACTTGAAAAAAGGACTTCTACCAGCAGATAAAATGGGATACTACAACTCTAAAGTACTTAAAGAGACACACTCTGTAAGAAGTAACTTTAAACAATTTGGTCTTGACATTGACAAAATTCGTGGAGACAAAAAAATAAAATAAAATATAAAATAAGGAAAAGATAATGAAAACAGTACAAAAAAATAAAATCGTTCTATCATTACTAGCAATATCTGCTCTTTCCATGAGCTTACAAGCTGCAGACTGGCTCTCTATTGCAGGGACTGAACCTGCATTTGTTAAAAAAGATGGTAAAAAAGTAGAAAACCATAACAATAAACCTCATATTTGGGGTTTTCTTCAAGCAGGTTACCAAAAGAATGAGGGTGATGTTTTTATTCCAGCAGCAGATCCTAAAGCTGGTTTAAATTTAACACCTTTTTCTATGTTAACTCCAAATCTAAATTCTCAATCAGGATTTGAAATTAACCGTGCACGTTTGGCTGCTCGTGGAATGATGGACAAAGAAAATACTCTAAACTACTTCTTTATGACAGAGTTTGGAGAAGATGGTATTACTAAACCAGCAGGTCATGATTCAAATAACTATCTAACCGATGCTTCTATTACCTATAGAGGTATTCCTTACTTCAATGTTAGAATGGGACAGTTTAAATACCCAGGAAGTGAAGAGGGATTAAGAGCTGTATTTACTTCTACCTATAGAAACTTTTCTACAGCTGGAAATCAACTCTTGCTAGAACGTTTTTTACCAAACAATGCAAAAGAGGTAAAAGCAGGTTCAGGTACGTTTCAGGCAGCTCCAGAACAATCGGTAGGTGCATTCCGTGACCGAGGGGTAGAGCTTTTCCATACAGCCAAAGTAGCAGACAAAACAACCCTAACATGGGCAGGTATGGTAGGT
>JALVXD010000280.1 GCA_027038295.1 Campylobacteraceae bacterium | reverse complement strand
CTTTTAATGGAGTATAAAAAATGACAAACTTCCTAACCTTCAAAACCTTCATCTCCATAGACATACTAATCCTCTCCTACTACATAGGGGCGATAATTATCCCTATTGCTATGTGGCTAAGTAAAGCCTATCTACAGAGAAAATTCAAAATATTAGATAGATTTAACAGCTTTTTACTAAACCTTTTTGGAACAATGAGCTTAAAAAGAAAAATTCTCTCCATACTTCTCTTTATCGCTATGTTTATATCTATGGAAATAGTTTGGAGAATGTGTTTTGAAGCGATGATTGGGTATTTTCAGATGATAGATGCCTTAAAGACAATGTAAAAAAGGAGTGTAAAATGTGTGCCTACTACGAAGACGAAACAAACAAAATCAAAAAAGAAGACCTTGCCATCTACCAAGGTCAAAGAGTTCAAATTCTCTCTGTGAAACATATTCGGAACAACAAAACAATGGATATTCGCTACCTTGTAGAGGATGAAGAGAGACAACTGCCTGTTATTCCTTATCATGGGAAGATAGAGGATTTAAAACTTATAGAAAGAGTCGCTCATGCCTAGCACCCTAACAAACTCACACGCCTCCTCTACCTATGGAGCAAACCCAGTCAAAGAGGGAGAAGTACGACTAAACGAGATGGGTTCAGAGGTGGTCGAGGGCTACACTTGTAAACCTAAAGATTATGATGCACAGCGTCCTATTATGCACTATAAGACGCTTCTGCTTCTTTGTGACGATGAACGCTGTGGAAAAGCAGGAAAGACTGATAAGGCTTCCGAGCTTCGTGAGATTTTAAAAGATATGGGGCTGAACAAGGGTGAAAATCGCATTAAAATATCACGAACGGGGTGTTATGGGGCTTGTCGATTTCGACAGGTTTGCCAAGTGACCGAAAATACACAAGCCAATGGGAACATGAAAAACAATGCCATTTGGTTACGATACACGCACAACTTTACAGAGGAGAAGTGGAGAGAGATTTTCACCCTGCTCTCTAGCGATGAAGTACTTTTAGATGCGTTGGATAGTGAGCATTTTATTCCCATGAAAGTATATAATTAAAAAGTATATAAGTAGAGCTGTATGAGCAAAAAGCTACGGAAAGGCTACACCACAGGCTATCATGCCTCTTTTGCTTTTAGGTCAGCTTTGCAAGGGTTTATGGTGACTAAAATGCTTACAAAATCTATTACTTATAAGATGGATAATGATGATTTAGATGTCACCAAAGGGGCTGAGATAGTGGTAACCATTTCAGACAAACTGAGCGACCTAGAGTTAAACCCTTTAGAGCATACTCCTTATGAGATAGGCACACTAAAACTCTACGCAGGGGTTGGTGTGGGGGTGGTAACCAAAGAGGGTCTAAAACCTCCGAAAGGATTTCCTGCTATAAATCCAACTCCTTTAAAAGCCATTGAACAGATACACCGTAGGTTCGGTAACACCGAACAGATATTTTGCACCATATCCGTAACCAATGGCGAAGAGATAGCCAAACAGACAGCCAATGCAAAGGTAGGAGTTTTGGGTGGCATCTCCATTTTAGGAACAACAGGCTATGTCAAACCCATCTCTAGCGATGCCTACATGGACTCCATACGAACCGAACTTGGCGTTGCAAAGGCAAATGGATATAAGGAAGTAGTTTTAACCCTTGGAAACAGCTCATTTGCCTATGCCAAAGAGTATTATGATGAGATACAGATAGTGGAGATAGGAAATTTTGTCTATGATGCTTTAGAGATTGTTAAAGATTTAGAGATTGACTCTGCTATATTTGTTTGTGGTATAGGAAAGGCGACAAAGGTCATGCAAGGGTGTAAAAACACGCACAACCGTTTTGGTTCTATTGATTTTGAGCAACTAAAAATGCAGATTTTTGAGGAGCTTCAAGCCGAAGTAGACATTGAGTCAACAAAAACCGTTAAAGGTCTGACCTCTCAGCTTGAAACTATGGAGAAACTAGAAGCATTTTATAGTATGATTTCACAAAAAACTGATGAGCAGTTAAGCTCTTGGTTTTCAACTATAAATAGTAGAACTATAATATTGAAATAACTTCTTATAAAACCTTTTGGAATCGGAGACTTTAGTCCCGAATAGAGCGAGGCTAAAGCCATCGGTTCCTAGTTTTGAAGTAAGTTAAATAGGAGACAAAAATGAATGATGAAAGTAAAATAGAAGAGTTTGAAAAAAATATACTACCTACAGTAAAAGAGGATGTTTTAAAAATCATAGAGTATTTTGAGCGTAAAGAACTCCCCTCAGCCTATAGTTCGTGTTTGCAGATGTATCTTGCTAACTTTATGGGGCTTAGTGCCAAAATGTGGGACGAACATTGTGACGACTACGGTATAAAGATAGAGTTTGAAGAGATAGACGATGCCATAGAGCATGTCAAAAAACTTGACCAATATGTTAAGGATTACCAATAGATGCTAACCATAACAGGCAACGGAATGGGCGATTACAACTTTGATAATCTCACCATAAAAACAGATAACTTTGACAAAATAATTTGTGATAAAAACTTCATAGAGCGTGGAGAGAACATCTTAAAAATGGGCTTTAAAGAGGCTAAAGAGTATATCTTAGAGAACTACAACAAAGAAGAGATTTTGTACGTGGTGACAGGCTCACCTCTTTTTTACAGTGCAGGAGTTTTAATTGCTAAAAAGCTACCTAAAGACAGCGTTAAAATCATCAACAACACCTCATCTAAAACCTACCTACTAGAAAAACTGATGATAAGCGAAACAGAGGTCGATACCATCTCTTTGCATGGACGAAAACGCATTGATTTAACAAATTTTCTAAGCAATACTTACACCTTTGTGCTATGTGATGTCTTTACCATTGAGCGACTAAAAGAAGCAACACGCTACCTTGACCCAAAAGATATAGAGGTAACCATCGGCTATAAATTAGGTTATGAAGATGAAGTGATAGAACAGGTTAACCTCTTTGACTTCTCTACCAAAGCATTTAACCAAACATTCCCTTTTGTTCTACTCATTAAGCGTTGCTTTACTCCTAAATCGGTCATGAGTTTAGACAGTGAATTTGAAACCGAAAGAGGCATGATAACCAAGCAATACAAACGCCACCTAAGCCTACAAAACCTAGACCTTGAACCCAATATGATACTTTGGGATGTGGGGGCAGGAAGTGGAAGTTGTGCCATAGAAGCCTACAAACGCTACCGTGTAAAAACCGTACTCTTTGAAAAACAAGAGCAACGCAATGAGTTTATAAAAAAGAATCTTACAAGCCATCATGTCTACGATACTGAGCTTTTTGAAGGAGATGCTGAGACACTATTTGAGTCGGTTACAGCAGAGCCAGACAGAATCTTTGTTGGAGGTGGTGGAGCAAAGGTCATAGCACGACTCCCCTATTTGTATGAGAGATTAAGTAATGATGGGGTGATGCTTATTAACGCCATTACCCTTAAGAACTTGACACAGATGATAACGGTTTTAAATGAAGCAAAAATAGAGTATAAGGTTATCTCTTTGTCGCTTACTACTTATAAAGGGAAGCTTGATTTGATAGAGCCTGAGAGACAGTTGTTTCAGATAAAAGTGCTTAAAGGGTCTGCAAATTCATAATATAAGCTATGTAGGTGTGACCATGTCACACGTCAAATCTCGGTTTGAATTAGATGGAAATTATAAATTATATAACATTTGGTTTTGGCGTGTGACACGGTCACACCTACGAATAAAAAAGGAAAACAATAAATGATACACTTCATAGGAGCAGGTTCAGGTGACCCTGACTTAGTAACCATAAAAGCTCAAAAAATTTTACAAAAAGCAGATGCCGTTCTCTACACAGGTTCGTTAGTGCCTAGAGAGGTTCTTTCATGGTGTAGAGATGATGCCTTAATCGTCGACTCACAAGGGATGAAATATCCTGAAATTTTTGCATTTTTAGAGGAGCATAAAGACAAAATTGTTGCACGTGTGCATACAGGTGACCCCTCTATCTACTCTACTATTGCAAAACAGATAAGCTTTTTAAATGAAAAAAATATAGACTACACAGTCATTCCAGGGATTACAGCTAGTTTTGGGGCGAGTGCCTCTTTGGGGATTGAGTATACCATTCCTGGGGTGTCGCAGACGCTTATTATTACCCGTGTGGAGGGTAAGACTCCTAACCCTGAGAGTTTGGAGAATATTTTGGCTTGTAAGAACTCCTCTTTGGTCTTTTACCTCTCTATTTTGTTGCTCAAAAAGCTTAAAAAGAAAGCTTTAGAGATGGGGTACAGTCCCGATACTCCTTGTTGGGTGGTCAAGAAAGCCACTTGGGAAGATGAGGCGATTTATAAAGGGACGATAGAGAACATTGAAGAGCAAGTGGGTCACATTAGAGGGGTGGCTCTTATACTACTTGGTGATTTTCTACACCAAAAAGAGACGGTAGAGTCTCACCTCTATGTCAAGCCCTTGGTAAAAGAGTGTGATGCAAAAGATAGATAAAGAAGCCTCTACAACTCTTGCTCATATTATCGCTTCACGGCGTGACATTCGTGGAAACAACTTCTCTTCTGAACCCATTGAAGAAGAACTACTAAAACAAATCATTGAAGCAGGTCTTCATGCTCCGTCGGTGGGGTACTCTCAGCCGTGGAAATTTGTGATTGTTGAGAAAAAGAGCATAAAAGAGCAAATTTATGAGAACTATAAAGAGGAGTATGCTAAAAGTACCTCCAGCTTTAAAGAGCGACCTATCTATGAGACGCTAAAACTTGAAGGCATCAAAGAAGCCCCTGTTAATATTGCCATGTTTTACCAAAAGCCAAAGGGAGCCATTTTAGGGCAGACCTCTCAAAAGAAGATGGGCGAATACTCCGTGGTTTGTGCCATTCAAAATATGTGGCTTATGGCACGAAGCCTCAACATTGGCATGGGGTGGGTGAGCATTTTAAAGCCTAAAAAGGTACGTAAAATCTTAGGAGTCTCCAAAGACTACAAACTCGTGGGCTTCCTCTGTGTGGGTTACGTCAAAGCGTTTCCCAAAGAGCCAGAACTAAAAACCCTAAAGTGGGAAGAGCAAAAGAAGTACCAAGAGATTGTCTCTTGGATAAAGGATTAAAACATGAAAATAGCCGTTGTCACCATCAACCAACCCAGTCTAAACTCAGCCTGTCGGCTTGTACCTCATCTTAGTGAACATGAGGTCGATGTCTATGGAAAGGCAGAGCTTACGCACACCCTAGAGAAACTGCACACCTACAAAAAGCTAGATGACATTTTAGCTCCTGCGTGGAAAGAGTACGATGCCATCATCGCTATTTTAGCCATGGGTGCTGTGGTGCGTAAAATCGCCCCACTCTTAGAGGACAAATCAACAGACCCAGCTGTATTGGTTATTAACCTTGCCCTTGACAAAGTTGTGCCTCTGCTTAGTGGGCATTTAGGAGGAGCAAATGAGTTGGCAGACACCTTGGCAGAGCGACTTCCAAACTGTCTCAACTTCATCTCAACAGCAACCGACCAGACCAAAACTTTGGCGTTTGAGATGTTGGCAAAGAAGAATGATTGGAAAATAGAAAACCTAAAAGCCTTAGCCAAAGTCTCTAACCGACTGCTCAACAAACAGCCTGTAAAAGTGGCAACCTATGAAAATGTTTTTGAGAGCATCCCCAATAAAGAGAACCTTAGCCTTGTAGGGTTTGAGAGTTTAGATTTGGACACGGTGGTCATCGACCCTAGCATCACATCTCAGTGCTTAACCTTTCGCCCTAAAGTCTACTTAGGCATTGGCTGTAACCGTGACACGCCTTTTAGTGAGATAGAAGAGGCAGTAAAGCAGTTTTTAGCAACACATAAACTTAGCATGGAGGACATTGGAAACATTGGCTCTTTTGAGGCGAAGGCAGATGAAGTGGGCTTATTGGAGTTTGCAAAAAAGTACAACTTTAACATAGAGTTTTATGGAAAAGATGCTATAAACGCACTAGAAAACAGCTTTTCAGACTCTGCCTCTACCAAATTTTTTGGGCTTAAAGGTGTAGCAGAGCCAAGTGCAATTTTGGCTTCAACCTATAAAGAGCTTCTTTTTAACAAAGAGGTCTATTTTAAATCAGTAACCGTAGCAGGAGCAATATAATGGCAAAAAAAC
>JALVXD010000279.1 GCA_027038295.1 Campylobacteraceae bacterium | reverse complement strand
CCGTAGTTTGCTTGTAAAACTTTCTCTGCATTTTTCTGACCTCTGTCAACTCTAGCAATACCAAAAGCCATCACTTTTTTGTACCCTGCTTGTGCTTCTATATCTGCTACCAATGCTTTAAACTCTTCTGCTGTATTTGTTTTTGCTATTGCCATTTCTGTTACCTTTTATTGTAAAAATTATATTGGCGTGATTATAGCAAAGTTGACTTAGATTATAAACCCAACTCGTTCATACAAGCAACACAATAGATAGACTCAGGCATGAGTTGCAAACGCTCAAGAGCAATATCCTCTTCACACTCCTGACAAACCCCATACTCTTTGGTGTCTATCTTCAAATAAGCATGACGCAATCGGTTCAAACGCTTCGTCGCCTCTTCATAACGCTGTATGTGTATGCTCTGGTCAAGTTTAAAACTCAAATGAGCCACTTTGTCCGAAGGTCCATCTCCACGTTCAGGGTAGAGTGATTCTCTTATGCTCTCTGCCTCTTTGCTTAAAGAGACTATCTCTTGGTCTATTAGGGTTTTAAATTTTTGTTTTTCTTCTTTGGTCATCTTTTTCTCCTTTTACTTTGATATATTTTAAAACCGTGTGACCATGTCACACGCCAAAACCAAATGGGCATAAATATACCCCTTTCGTCAAAACAAGCCCAATCAACCAAAATGTTTGAAACGGCGTAGGTCGGGATGTCCCCTTCCCGACATTTACGAGGTATACATAAACATTCTATCGTTCAATAAAAATTCATATACCAACATCATTTTGTTTTATCGAACATTTAATTTATGTCAATTATCGTCGGGAAGGGGACATCCCGACGGGTATTACGACGAACAACTCAACTTCTGATTTTTAAACTCGCTAGGTGTCACCCCTGCCCAACGCTCAAACGCTTCGTGTTCATCGTAGGGGTTTTGAGCAATGTTAAATAACGCATCTACTAAAGCAAACTCACCCTGCTCTGCTTTCTCTATGGCTTCTTGTAGCATGTAGTTTTTTAAGACGTATTTTGGGTTTACTTTTAGCATCGCTTCGTGACGTTCTGCTAGGGTGCTTTGATTGGCTTCTAAACGTTTCTCGTACTCATCTAGCCATTCGTTCATGGAGGTGTGTAGCAGTCCTAGTTTTAACAATGCCTCTCTCTTACCCTCGTAACGGCTTAGGGTTCTAAAAAAGAGCGTGTAGTCTACCTGTAAGGACTGTAACATACCAAACATCTGACTCATGAAGTCGAAGTCATCATTGTTTACCTCATCGAGTCCTAGTTTTTTTCCCATGAGGTAGAGGAAATATTTAGTGTACATCTGTCCGTAATGTTCCATCACTTTCTCTAGTCGTTCTTGGGCTACTAAAGGTTCAAGAGCCAACATTAACGCACGTAAATTCCACTCACCAATGCGTGGTTGATTACCAAAGGAGTAGCGACCATGTTGGTCGGTATGGTTGCAGATGAAGTTTACATCGTAGTCATCTAAAAACGCATAAGGACCATAGTCTATGGTGACTCCTGCTATGGACATGTTGTCTGTGTTCATCACACCATGGTTAAAACCTACGGCTTGCCACTGTGCCATAAGTCGGGCTGTTTTACCCATAACTTCTGCAAAAAAGTGAAAGTACTTATTGGCTTCATCATTAAGGTGTGGGTAGCACTCATTGATGGCATAGTCTGCTAGTGCCTCCAACTCTTTAACGTTTTTAGAGTGTGCAAAGTACTCAAAGGTTCCAAAACGAACCCATGAAGGTGAGGTACGAAGGACAATGGAGCCTTTTTCCCATGTTTGACGGTAGACAGAGTGTTCTGAACCTATAATGGCTAAAGCTCTCGTTGTCTCTATGCCCAAACCATGCATCGCTTCACTCATAAGATACTCACGAATGCTTGAACGAAGTACTGCCCTACCGTCACCAGAACGTGAGTAGAGTGTCTGCCCTGCACCTTTGAGTTGCAGATGGTACTGCTCATGGTACTCGTTGGTAACGGTTCCTATGTTAATGGCTCGTCCATCTCCAAGTCGTGGAACAAAATGCCCAAACTGATGCCCAGCATAGCACATGGCAAAGTTGTCCGTACCCTCTAGGGCTAACTCACCATTTACAAATGAGGTTAGAGCTTCCTTGTCTGATATATCTAGGTTTAAGCTCTTGGCTAACTCAGAATTAGCATGAATAAGAAAGGGCTTTTTTAACGGTTCAGGGTCAACTCGGTCATAGCAGAGTTTTGGCAAGGTTAAATAGGGATTTGTTAATTTTACATCTTTTAATTTCATAAACCCATATTACATGCTAGAGCTTTTATATGACTTAAGCTATAATCACGCCAATAAATTTAGAACTAAATGTAACAAATAAAGGACAATATTATGGGTAGAGCGTTTGAATACCGTAAAGCAGCAAAAATGAAACGATGGGGAGCAATGTCTAGAATTTTCCCTAAACTAGGAAAAGTTATTACCATGGCAGCCAAAGCAGGAAGCCCTGACCCTGACATGAACCCTAGACTTCGTACAGCCATTTTAACAGCAAAAGCTCAAAACATGCCTAAGCACAACATTGAAGCAGCTATAAAAAGAGCCAGTGGAAAAGATGCTGCAGACATTAAAGAGATGCACTATGAAGCAAAAGGTCCTTATGGAACTCAGTTTATTATTGACTGTGCTACAGATAATGGAACACGTACAGTTGCCAATGTCAAAGCAGCATTAAGTCGTAACTCTGCTGAGATGCTTACAGCTGGTTCTCTTAACTTTATGTTTACACGTAAATCTGTATTTACTTTTGACAAAACAGACGAGATGGATATTGAAGAGTTAGAGCTTGAACTTATTGATGCTGGACTTGAAGAGATAGAAGAAGATATTGAACCACAAGAAAATGCTGATGATAAAAATATTGTTAGAATTTTTGGTGCGTTTGAAGCATTTGGGGATTTATCTAAAGCACTTGAAGAAATGAATATAGAAGTTACAAAAGGTGAACATCAATACATTGCCAACATGCCTATTGATCTTACCGATGAACAGATGGAAGAAGTTGATGTTCTTATTGACCGTTTAGAAGAAGATGAAGATGTTCAGGCTGTCTATACAAACATTAACTAATGGTAATAAGTGTGTAAAATTGTTACTCATAACAAAAAATAAAAAATATTATTTTCTGTAGAGTGATATTTTTAGTGTATATATATGTAACCACAACCCCTATTTTCCCATAAACTTATATAGATATAGTATATATTTACTCTTATTTATATAAGATTCAGAATAAATTATTTTCTTTAAAAGAGTCTACACTGAACACTGATATATTAAATTTAAAAACTATTCCATTTACTATTTTATATATTGAAGATGATGAACTCACACGAGATTATATGTCTCATTTATTAAAAGACATATGTACAAAGCTCATAGTTTCACCTGATGGAGAAAACGCTCTTTTAGAGTTTAAAAAACATCATATAGATTTAATTATTACCGATCTAAGTATGCCAAACTTAAGTGGATTAGAGCTTATAGAAAAAGTTCGAAATAATAATCATAGAAATAGTGATGTCCCAATTATAATTATATCGGCACATGAAGATACAAAAATCTTACATTCAAGTATTAAATATGGTGTTCAAGGATTTATATTAAAACCTATAGTTTTTACTAAGTTAAAGCAAACTATTGATGAAATTAAAAAAAAGTATTTAATAAAAATTGAAAAAAAGTCTACAAAAAAATTAAATCGAAATGACAATTTAGAATATGGAGAGCATAAACTAATTGACCATTTAGATTCCACTAAATCATCAATAGTAATTTTTATAAAAATAAATGAGTTTAAATATCTAAACTTATCATTAAATAGTAAAATATCTAAAAAACTACAAAAGAGATTTGCAAAAAAGCTTTTTTCACTTTTACCTAAAACTTGTAATTTTACAAGAATATATATATTAGAAGATGGTGGTTTTATTCTTACAAAACCATATGATAGTCAAGAAATTAAAGATGACTTTTATAAAAAAATAAAAAAATTTAAAAATGATGTCAACAATGCAAAAATAAAAATTGGTCTTGTTGATTATACTTTATCTATTAGAATAAGTTTAGCCTATGGAAAAAATGCATATGAAAATGCAAAAATTGGTATGTTTAAACTTGTAGATACAAAACAGGAGTTTATAGTAGCCACTGACCTACTTCAACAAGAGAGAGACTTAGCTTTTCAAAAACTTAAACAATTTAGCATGTTAAAAGAGGCTCTTAATAATTATAACATAGTCTCCTACTTTCAACCTATTGTCAATAATAAAACAAAAAAAATTGAGAAGTATGAATCTCTAGTTAGATTAATTGATTCAGATAAAAACATTATCTCTCCTTACTTCTTTTTAGGTATCGCCAAAGAGGGAAAATATTATCAAGAAATAACAACTATTGTATTAGAAAACTCTTTTCGTGCACTGTTTTATACCAACCAAAGTATATCAGTTAATCTTTCTGCATTAGATATTGAAAAACCAAAAACAAGAAACACATTTATAGCTTTACTTAAAAGGTATAAAACCGATGCACAAAGAATTGTGCTTGAACTTGTGGAAGATGAAGATATTAAAAATAAAATAGTTATTGATATATTTTTAAAAGAGATAAAAGAGTATGGTGTAAAACTTGCCATTGATGACTTTGGCTCTGGTCTATCAAACTTTGCTAGAGTACTTGAGTATCAGCCACATTTTATTAAAATAGATGGTAGTCTTATTAAAAATATTCATCATGACACCCTTGCTCAAAATATGGTTGAGACCATTGTTTCTTTTGCAAAAAAACAAAACATACAAACCATAGCAGAGTATGTAGAAAATGAAGAAGTCTATAATGCTGTATGCAAGTTAGGAGTAGACTACTCCCAAGGCTATTACTTTGGGAAACCTGCACCATTATAAATAAAATATTTAATTATGCTAGTTCTTTTAATACGGTGTTTTCAGGGAAAACACCCTACTTCTTCTCATTCTTTTTACGTCTATCTCTGTCTGCCTTAGCTGCATCTCTTTTTTTCTTTTGTGCCATGTAGGTAAACTTACGCTTTTTATCATAGTCTATATACCCTTTTTTCTCACGCAGAGTTTTTTTCATTGGTTGGCGTTGTCTTGGTTGTCTATCTTCTAACTCAAAACCTTCATAGATTTCTCTTTTAATGTTCAGACGTAAATCTTTCTCTATTTTAGAAAACTTGTTGTAGTCATGTATGGTCAAAAGTGAAACCACACTACCTTTATGGTTGGCTCTACCTGTTCGCCCTACTCTATGAGTAAAAGCATCTGTCTCATCTGGTAGTTCATAGTTTATAACCCAAGGAAGCTCTGCTATATCTATTCCACGTGCTGCTATGTCTGTTGCTACTAACACCTGCATCTGACCTGACTTTAAGAGAGACAAAGCTTTAGCTCTAACAGACCTTTTAATATCTCCATGAATAACAGCCACGCGTATCTTTTCACTTTTTAGACGTTCATAAATTTTATTGGCAGAACTTTTAGAGTTAGCAAAGAGAAGAACTTGCTCCATTTTAAAATCTTCCAGTAGCTTAAGAACCAAGGCTTCTTTCTTTTTAACATCTATTTTATATGAGCGATGAGCAATAAAGTCAACCACATCACGACGGTCACTCACCTCAACAATAGCAGGTTCACGTAAAAACTCTTTTCCTAGTCGCTTAATATTCTGAGAAATAGTAGCAGAAAAAAGAAGGGTCTGACGAGGCTGTTTACAATACTTCAATATCGCCTTTATCTCTCCTAAGAAACCCAGTTCCAACATAGTATCAGCTTCATCAAGTACCACTGTATTTACATTTTCAAGGTTAATCTTTTTATCACTTATAAAGTCTTGTAAACGCCCAGGAGTCGCCACAATAATATCAGCACCTTGTGACAAACGCCCAAGCTGAACACTTTTTGGTGTTCCCCCTTGAATCTTAACTGTTCTTATGTCTAAATGTTTAGAGAACTCAACAATGGTTCTATAAACTTGGTCAACCAGCTCAATGGTTGGCACTACAATAAGAAGTCTAGGCACCTTATTTTCAGGTTTAACAACTTTTTGAAGTCTATGTAAAAGAGGTAAAACATAAGCAGCCGTTTTACC
>JALVXD010000278.1 GCA_027038295.1 Campylobacteraceae bacterium | reverse complement strand
TGACAATGGTTGGGCTAGATGTACGTTCTAAAAGTTCTAATATTCCTGAGTCTCCACAAAAAACATGAGGATGATTGACTTTTGCTTTATCGGACTCATTTGCAATAGCAACATACTTGGGGTTAAACTCTACAATCTGTTGATTAAGCAGGTCAATACTTCGACCTGCTACCAAGGCTTCAACTTGAAAGTTATAGCGTTTTGCGATGAGTAGGGTATTGACCCCAATTGAGCCTGTTGAACCTAAAAGAACTATAGATGACATAATTATAGTGCTCGTAAGATGATTATCATAATAATGGAACCAAAGAGATAGCCATCTAGTCTATCTAAAACACCACCATGACCAGGAAAAATATCTCCAGAGTCTTTTACTCCTGCTTCACGTTTAAGGTAACTTTCAAACAAGTCACCAAAAATAGAAGCAATGGCTGTTATCAATGAGACCAATATAATAATAAATGGTGTATCTAAGTCCATATAGAATGCGTAGGCTGAACCTGCTAAAGTTGCGAAGAAAACACCACCTGCTACACCTTCTAATGTTTTATTGGGTGAAGTTGGAGAAAATTGTGTTTTACCAATACTCTTTCCGACAAAAAATGCACCCACATCTGTAAATGCAACAATGACAAGTAGCCAAATAATCCAGTCTATACCATAAGTGGTGTAGAGCATAAACATAAAGAGGAATCCAACAGCTGGGTAGAGGAATGGTAAAATGAGTTTTTTCTTTTCATGCTCTTGTGTGTATGCCAGTTTGGCACCAAAAACAATAGCCATTAAGAAAAATAGGTCGTCGGGATTGGGGTAAAAATAAGCAATAATCCAAATAATACCAGCATAAATATAAGGAGACTTTTGTTGAACATCAAAAAGTTTAACAGCTTCATTGAACCCAACCATATAAAAAGCTCCTAAGTAGAGCCACATGACTATTTTTGTATCTATATATCCTACAAGTAGAGCAGATGCTATAAGTGCTAAACCTGTAATCCATCGTTCTCTATTATCTGTTATAAATTTCATGATATATTCCTTTTTTAATAATCCATATTATATCATTAATGGACTTATTCCCGTATTTTCATTTTTACTCACGTATTTCAATACCCTCTTTTCGTACTCTTATGGTTTTATATTTGTCATATTCAACATTTGAGCCTTCTTGTATTTTTACAAATCTTCGTTTGGTGTAGTCTACCTCATAATCTCCTGCTTGACTTAGTGAAAAGTCCACACAGAGTTTGGCAGCTTTTTCAATGACCGAATCTGGAAGATTTTGTTTATCTGTTTTTATGATAAGGTGTGAAGAGGGAATATCTCGAATGTGCATCCAAATATCATTTGATTTAGCAATTTTTAGTAGGGCTTGATTCTCTTTAGAATTTCTTCCAATAAGCACCTTATAGTCATCTATCCAAAAGAGTTCACACTCTTTTAATTTCTCTTTTTTTCGTTGTGCTTTAGCTCTTTTAGGAACCAGTAGTTCTAGTTCATGGCTATCTTTTGCTTGAGTGATGGCATGGTACATATTGTTATAAAAATTTATTTTACTAGAGAGGTTTTCTTCTTCTAAATGAATGTTTTTAGCTTTTTTTCGTGTTTTTTTTGCTTGGTTAAAAAAGTATTCACTCATTCTGTTTGGAACAGTTTTGGCAGGAAGTTTAATGTTTATTGGGTTACCTTCAAAATCATAAGTTTCTAGTTTTTTATCGTAAGGTTTAATTTGATAGAGGTTTGCTAAAACAATGCTTCCATAGTTTTGAAACTTTTTTTCATCTTCTGCAAGGCTTTTAGGATTGGCTAATTTGTCTAAAAGTTTTTGAAGTTTCTCTTTACGCTTTTTTACCATAAGCAGTTTTTGTTTTTTTAAACCATTGACTCTTTTGGTCTCAAAGTCCAGATATTTTTGACTTAAGTGCTCGTCAATATTCTCAATCTCTTTTATCTCCTCTTTTCTATTAAAAGGAGGAATGGCTAAGAGTTCAACGCCTGGACGAATAACTCTAAAAGAGCTGTCAGCATCAATATGTCTTAATGCTTCTATAATTACTTCATTCTCATCTAACAGTATGGCATTGGTATGGCGACCTGTAAACTCAAATTGTAAAACAATACGCTTATCTTTATAGGAACTTTTTGGGGCTAAGGTTAAACGGATAATTCTATCGTTTTGGGGAACTTCGATGTTTAGAAGTTTAGACCCTGACAAAAGAGTGTGTAAAAGGGTGTCAAAAGGGGCATTATAACTCTGTAAAGGTCTTTTTGATTCACTTTTATAAACAAAGCTTTCGCCCCTAGTCATGTTGAAAAAGTAGGTGTTGTTTCTATCCAAACTTAATTCTATGGTATTATTTTCAACTCTTCTTGCACGACTAATAAAGGTAAACTTTGAAAGATGTTTTGCAATGGCAGTTAGTTCATAGTGTCTGATTTTTTCTCCTTTGAAATGCTCTTAGTATGTTTTTTGATAAAATCTAATTTACATAGTGGAATATTAACCAAATTTTCATATAATGAAAAGAAAAATTAGAAGGATAAATTTATGATGCAAACAGCGATAATAGCTTGTTTATTACTAGGGGCTATGTTTATATTTACAGAATGTGGAGATAATGAAACAAAAGAAGTAGCAAAAGTAGAGGTTGATGAAGAGGGAATACCTACTTATGTTACAGAAAAAGCCATAGATGTTTCTTATAGCGAAAGAGATAAGGAGATAGCTGCTGCTTCTTACACTAAAAAAGAAGAGAGTAATGCGAATTCAATTCCTAAGAATCTTGATAGAGAAACATACAGTTTAGCAACAAAAGAGAATGCTCGGGACACAGGGACATCTTATGAGACAAGAGATAAAGAGATAGCCTTAGCCTCTTATTCTGCAAAGGGAAAAGTTGAAGCAGAGACTTTAGTAACAGAAAAAAATACTAGAAATAAAGAGGAAGATGTTTCACCTAAAGTTATGAAAAATTTAGAAACAAATCGTAGTGAAACTACTCCTGCCAAGACAGAAGTTGTTAGCTCTATACCTACTGTAAGTGATGTTCCTTCAGCCGAAAAAATCACCCTCCCTACTATTCCTAATGTACCTGAAGTTAATGTCACTGTTCCAACGGCACTTAAGGCTAAGAGTACGGAAAAGGTTGATTTAAACAGTCAAGCAAAAAAAGATTTAAATACCCAATAAAGATAACGTTGAAAGATGTTTTGCAATGTCAGTTAGTTCATCGTGTCTAATTTTTTCTTCTTTGAAATAGTCTATAAATTGTTTTAGTATGTTTTTTTTAACAAAATCTAATTTACACAGTGGACTATTAACCAAATTTTCATATAATGAAAAGAAAAATTGGAAGGATGAATTTATGATACAAACAGCAATAATAGCTTTTTTACTAATAGGAGCTATGTTTTTATTTACAGAATGTGGAGATAGTGAAACAAAAGAAGTAGCAAAAGTAGAGGTTGATGAAGAGGGAATACCTACTTATGTTACAGAAAAAGCCATAGATGTTTCTTATAGCGAAAGAGATAAGGAGATAGCTGCTGCTTCTTACACTAAAAAAGAAGAGAGTAATGAGAGTTCAATTCCTAAAAATCTCGATAGAGAAACATACAGTTTAGCAACAAAAGAGAATGCTCTGGACACAGGGACATCTCATGATACAAGAGATAGAGAGATAGCCTTAGCATCTTATGCTGCAAAGGGAAAAGTTGAAGCAGAGACTTTAGTAATAGAAAAAAATACTACAAATAAAGAGGAAGATGTTTCACCTAAAGTTATGACAATTTCAGAAACAAATAGTAGTAAAACTTCTCCTATAGAAACAGAAGAATCTGTATCTATATCTGCTAAAAGTGATGTTCCTGTTGAGAAAGTTATGACAGTTTTGGAAACAAATAGTAGTGAAATTTCTCCTGCCAAGACAGAAATTGTTACCTCTATATCTGCTGTAAGTGATGTTCCTTCAGAGAGTGATGTTGTTGTTCCTGCAGCAGCAAGTATTGCAGTTGTATCAGCTGTAGTTGCGACTGCAGTTAATTCTGATTCGGTAGACTCAGTAGAAAAAATCACCCTTCCTACCATTCCTAGTGTACCTGAAGTCAATGTCACTGTTCCAACGGCACTTAAGTCTAAGAGTATGGAAAAGTTTGCCTCAAACAGTCAAGTAAAAAAAGATTTAAATACCCAAAGAAAGGCTAAAGTTAATGCTGATTCGGTAGACTCAGTAGAAAAAATTATCCTCCCTACTATTCCTAGTGTACCTGAAGTCAATGTCACTGTTCCAACGGCACTTAAGTCTAAGAGTATGGAAGAGTTTGCTTCAAACAGTCAAGTAAAAAAAGATTTAAATACCCAAAGAAATGCTAAAGATGAAGAGATTGAAAAAAATGCACTTTTATCTAAGCAACTTGAAGAAAAAATCGAAAGTGAAAAACTTTTAAAGTCAACAAATCAAGAGTTGGCTTTAAAGATTGATGAGCTACTTCTTATAGCAAAAGAGGCAACGCTACAATCAGAGAGTAAATATGCTGAGGGAACAAAAGAGCTTCAGACGCTTTTATCAGAAAAAGAGAGTTTAGAAGCAAATGCAACACAATTAGAAACAACTAATGATGAGTTATCAGAAAAAATTTCGGAACTCCTTTCTATTGCAGAAGAGGGGACAGTTAAAGCAGAAGCAGAGCAGAATGCATCAGTTGTAAAAATGCAAGAGTTGCTTTTGGCAAAAGAGAATTTAGAAGCAAATGCGACACAACTAAAAACAACCAATGCTGAATTATCAGAAAAAATTTCGGAACTCCTTTCTATCGCAGAAGAGGGGACACAAAAAGCACAAGTAGCATATGAATCAGAGAAACAAGAGATACAGAGCTTACTCTCAACCAAAGAGAGTTTAGAGGCAAATTTAACAGCTGAACAAGAGAATGAAAAAGGTTTGACAGTAGAAAATATTGCATTACAAGCAAAAATAGCAGAACTTCTGAATATTGCTAAAGAGGGTACCCAAAAAGCAACTGCAGAGCAAGAAGCTGAAAAAGAAAAAATGAAAGCATTACTTCTAACAAAAGAGAGTTTAGAAGGGAATGTAAGTAAGATAAACGCAACCAATGGTGAGTTGGCAGGAAAAATAGTAGAACTTCTTTCTATCGCAGAAGAGGGAACGAAAAAAGTAGAATCATCTTATGAATCTGAAAAACAAGAAATGCAAGGTTTACTTTCTAGTAAAGAGAGTTTAGAAGCAAACTTAACAGCCCAACAAGAACATGAAAAACTTTTAGCTGAAGAAAATGTAGGGCTTAATGCAAAAATAGCAGAGCTACTTACTATTGCTAAAGAGGCTACAGAAAAAGCAACAGCAGAACAAGAACAAAAAAATCAAGAGTTCCAAGGGCTACTTTCAACAAAAGAGAGTTTAGAGGCAAATTTAACAGCAGAGTTGGATAAGGAAAAACTTGTAGAAGAAGAGAATGCTAAACTAAAAGGGCAATTAGAAGCAGAACATAATGCATCAGTTGTAAAAGTGCAAGAGTTGCTTTTGGCAAAAGAGAGTTTAGAATCAAATGCAACACAACTAAAAACAACCAATGATGAATTGTCAAAAAAAATCGCTGAACTACTTTCTATCGCAAAAGAGGGAACAGTTAAAGCAGAAGCAGAGCAGAATGCATCAGCTTCTGAAATGCAAGGGCTACTTTCAACCAAAGAGAGTTTAGAGGCAAACTTAACAGCAGAGTTGGATAAAGAGAAACTTTTATCAGAAGAGAATATTAACCTTAAAAATCAGTTGGCATTGCTATTAGAAGCAAAAGCAGCATCGGAAAAAGCAGAAGCAGAACGATTGGCAGCCCAAAAAGAGGCTGAAGAGAAAGCAGCAGCAGAAGAGGCAGCTAAAGCAGAAGCAGAGGCAAAGGCTAAAGAGGAAGCAGAACAATTGGCAGCCCAAAAAGAGGCTGAAGAGAAAGCAGCAGCAGAAGAGGCAGCTAAAGCAGAGGCAGAGGCAAAAACTAAAGAGGAAGCAGAACAATTGGCAGCCCAAAAAGAGGCTGAAGAGAAAGCAGCAGCAGAAGAGGCAGCTAAAGCAGAAGCAGAAGCAAAGGCTAAAGAAGAAGCAGAACAATTGGCAGCCCAAAAAGAGGCTGAAGAGAAAGCAGCAGCAGAAGAGGCAGCTAAAGCAGAAGCAGAGGCAAAGGCTAAAGAGGAAGCAGAACAATTGGCAGCCCAAAAAGAGGCTGAAGAGAAAGCA
>JALVXD010000277.1 GCA_027038295.1 Campylobacteraceae bacterium | reverse complement strand
ATTCAAAAATTATTAGGCATATAAAAAGAAGTTTTGTTTATGGTTTAAACCAAGAGCTAAAAGACCAAGCAAAAGCAGAAATAAGCCATTCTAAATATAACAGAGGTCATGCAGGTGTTTGGCAAGAACGATTTTATGAACATACAATTAGAGATGAAAAAGATTGGTTAGAAAAAATGGAATACATTAAATACAATCCCATCAAGCATAGTTATGTAGAAAAGCTAGCCGATTGGAAATACACCTCATTTAAATAATCGTCAAAATCAAAATGGCATAAATTAAAATTGGAAACGGCGTAGGTCGGTTTCCCCGATGCCGACATAAACAGGCATATAAATAAAGCTCTATGGTTCTATGTAAATTTACACAAGCGATGATATATATTAGATTTATGTTGTTTTGCTTTTGTCGGTGTAGTCGGGGACTACACCCTACAGTATTTCACTTTTAAGTAATATTCCATTTTGGAAATCCTATTCCTTAGCCTTTAAAAGAAGAGTAGGGAATAGGTTAAAACTCCATCTTATTTTTTCTTCTCCTGTATATAAACAGTTTCACAATATCTGTCAAAAGTTTGAATAATACGGCTCATACGGTCGTTGGCTCTTAGCTCTGAAAAAGGACGTTCATCGTGAAACCAGAGTAGATTTGGTACGTCTTTTCTTAGGTGGGTGTCAGAGGCTTTTGTTTTTCCACCCTCTAGCTCCATAACAAAATAGAGAGCAGGGTAGTAGGTATATTGCTCAAAAGTGGTAATGATTACATCATAATCATTATAGTTTTCAAGTACCTTTTCTATCTTCTCTTCACTGGCTATTATCTCTTTTTCTAACTCATCTCTTAGTTTCTTGGCTTGGTCATCTGTGATGGCTGAGTCAGGATGGTTTATCTCTTTTTCCAGTTCTACACGTGACTTGTTTTTCCAAATTTGAAACTCTGCAGGAAGAGCTTTTTTAACTTTTTCTGGGTCAAATATCTCTTTCTTTTTATGTTTCATAGAGAGCGTGTATTTGAATGCAGGATATTCAGGATTTATGATTTTAGCATAGTCATAGAAGTGGTTTTTTTTCTCTATACCTTTTTCTAGCTCATTGGCTCTTACTGTTAGTTCTAGTTGTAATACTTGGTCTAACTCTGTACGGTTAAGTAGGTGTAAAGTTATACCATTGTATTCTATCTGTCTTGAAGTCTCCAATATAGATGTTAACTTTTTCTCTATGAATTGTTTCATAAGATTTATTCCTTTTCACTTTTAAGTAATATACCATACTTTAAATTAATAACCTCTAACAATATCATCTAAAATATCCGTAGCTTTTCGTCTTTTATCATTGCTCATATGCGTATAAGCTCTTGTTGTAGCTGGGTCTTCATGCCTCATCATATCTTGAACCAATGCTAAATCTTTGACTTTGGCATAGAGCAGAGTCCCATAAGTATGTCTTAACAGATGAGCTCCTTCTTTGTCTTTTACTATTCCTGCATAATGTAATAGCTCTTTTATTTTATGAGAGATAGATGAGGAAGAAGCAACTCTTTTAAAGTTTTGGGGAGAACAAAAAAGAAGTCCATTTGGACAAGAGGGTTCTCTTTTCCAAAATGTCAAGTAAGGCTCAAGTGCCTCTTTTGGAACCTCTATAATAGAGTTTTTATTCCCTTTACCTACTATTTTTATAAATAAATAGTTATCTTTTTCTTGTATTTTATTAACTTCTATAGAAAGGGTTTCAGAGATACGAAGACCTGTATGTAAAATAAGCCTGGTAATTAAATTGTAAAATATTGCAGAACGGTCAGAAACAAACTTATAGGTATCTAATGCCTGAAGAAAACTTTGAACTTCTTCTTCTGTTAAGTATGAAGGTATTTTGTTTCCTTTTTTTCCAGAGAGTCCTTGCCAATTTGAGATGTTGAGATGATATATATATCCATTTCCTGAGTTTGGTTGATTTTCATTGTGATTTGAAATGTAAGTAAAAAAGTTAGAAATGGCATTTCTATAATTTTTTTTAGTGGCATCACTCATTCCTGCTGTTGAGGATGTTAAAAAATCAATTATTAAATCATCATCTATCTCTTTTAAAGAATCTAGTTTCTGAAGTAGTAAATAATAATAAAGTTTTTTAACAGGTATAAAAAATGATTTTACACCTTCTATTCCAGCTTTACGAATTGCTTTAACAATTTTATCTATTTCCTCTATAGACTCTGGAGAGTTATTTAACTTTATGATAATCTGTTGAATCAAGAATTGATTTTTAACATTACGAGAGGAAAGTGTGTTGGTTTTAAATTTGATGTATCGTGTTATCCAAAAAATGAGAGAGTTTTGAGTTGAAGAGTCGATGTCTAGTGGAAAACGCATTTATTATAGCCTTTTGTTTTTTCATATAATAATCATAACATAATGTCCAT
This sequence comes from Campylobacteraceae bacterium, assembly GCA_027038295.1. Classification (GTDB taxonomy): domain Bacteria; phylum Campylobacterota; class Campylobacteria; order Campylobacterales; family Sulfurovaceae; genus UBA1140. Next base: position 3,949 of record JALVXD010000277.1, on the reverse strand, counting down.
CAAAAATAAGAGTCTTTTATGTGTAAAGTAGTATAGACAACTATAAAACAACTCTATTATAAACAAAATAATCATAACATAATACTAAATTATGTTATGATTTATAAAATTTATAAGGAATTTCCAAAAAATGGTACTAGAGAAGGGTGATTTACTAAAAGACTATCAGCGTTGGCTCAAATCATATTTTAGAAATGCAAAGCATAGAGAAGTTTCAAAAAATTCTCTTATTTTGTATAAACGAATTTTTTCAAAACTAGAAGAGTATATAAAAGAGCAGAGTGATGCTGAGAAAATGAGTGAAATAAATAAAGACTTTATTCTGTCATTTTTAGAATATCTTGAAGAAGCGTCTAAGATAGATGAATTTTCCACAAAAACAAAAACACTTTATATTTCTGTACTTAAATCATTTTTCATTTATATTTCAGATAATAATAATGAGTTTTATACCTATGAAAAAGAGTTTAAGGGCATTATGCCTAAGAAAGCACATAAAAACAAGAAGGTCTCTTATCTTAGTGAAGAGGATGTATCTAAACTTTTAGAATATCTACATAAAAATTTAAATATCAATAAACACTATAGCTATATCCATTCTCTAGGTATAAAATTAATGCTTTTTTCGGGTCTTAGAGTATCGGAAGTTTTATCCTTAACCTTGGACAATATTCGAGTTTCAGAGTTAAAAAATAGTGAAAATGAAAAAGATTTCTATGAAATTCATCTACTAGATACAAAGTCAAAAGAAGAGCAGGTGGCACTGATAAAAATCAACTTAATAGCATCTGAAATGGCTTATTTTCGGGATATAAATAGCAATGATGAATTTATTTTTAAAGCAAAAAATAGCCAAAAAACCATTAATAGGAGCAATTTTTATGTAAGTGTTACGGCTATAATGAAAAAGTTAAAAATAAGAGGAAGAGGATTGCATATTTTTAGACATACTTGTGCAATGCAACTTTTTAGGAAGACAGGTAATTTATTGGTTTTAAAAGAAACGCTTAGACATTCAGATATAAAAACAACGATGATATATGCACATGCAGAGAAAAAAGATATTGCAGAAGCTATGAGATGATAGTTATTTTCAGGAAAGGTGAATTTCCTGAAAATAATATAAGATACCTATTTTTTATACCTTTGGTTAACATAATATAAATTCTATAGAAAATTAAATACTGCCCTATTAAATCAGCAGAGCTTCTCTTCTTATTTTAGAAGCTTGAGAGTTAATATATATAAAATAGAATATTACTTAAAAGTGAAATTAATTAATTTCATGTTCAAATACTGTATTTAACTCTTTAAAGTTCAACTCTTTGTGTATTAGTTTACACAATTCATCATGACTTAAAAGACTAAATGAAATTACTCCTTTTTCAACTTCTTCTCTATTGTATACATCATTTAATATCTCAACATACTCATTTTTTAAGTAAGGGCTTATCGTTTTTAAATCATTCAAAATATCAACTCTATAACCTTCAAAACCATCGTTTTTATAGTCACCACTTAAGTCATCTTTATCTACATCATATACGGCTTCTATCATTTTTCTAAAGATAAAATCTTCAAAATTTTTTGCTAAAACTTCAGTTTCATTCATATCATCCCAGATACAAACTACAGAACTTTCACCATCTGTTTCAATATTTTTATAAAAGGCAAAAATAGCACCCTCCTCTGTTTTTGCAAAAGGGATAAATTTATGTTTTTCTATATCCCAAAATTCATCAAATTTAAAATTGAGCATTTCAGCAGGAGTAAACATTTCAAAATCAAATCCACCTGTATGTAAAAGTACTGGAGGATTTGATTTTATTTTGGGATAAACACTGTTTTCCCAAGTTTCATCATCTACAAATTCAGATGTTCTTCCATTCATCCAATCAATCATACCCTCTTCCCATAATTGCTTAAAAAACCTAGAGTACTTATATTTATACTTTGCTTCTAGTGTAGAGATTTCCATTTTTTTCCTTGTTATATTTTATTTTAAATTGTTTAAATAGAGATGTGAAGACAAACTATACTCTATAGAACTTAAAATTCTAATGAAACCTTATAAAATCAGTTATCTTAGTATATACTTCTACCATGAATAAATATGATGTAATTATAGTTGGTGCTGGTGCAGCAGGTATGATGGCTGCCATAACAGCAGCTACAAATGGTAAAAGTGTATTGTTACTAGAAAAACTATCAAAAATAGGCTCAAAACTAAAGGCTACAGGTGGTGGACGATGTAATTTGACCAATACACTTTCTAATGATGATTTTATGTCCTCTTTTGGTCGCGAAGGTCGTTTTATGACTCCTGCCTTAAATACTTTAGATTATAAAGCATTACAAAACTTTTTTAAAACCATTGGTGTTGAGACACATGCTCCAGATGGTTTTCGTATTTTTCCTGTTGGTCACAATGCTAAAACCATTATAAAAGCACTTGAAAGAGAGATGCAAAAACTGGGTGTTGAGATTTTATGTTCTCAAAAAGTTCTTAAGTTAGAACATAATGGTACAGAAGTTACAGGTCTAACTACAAATACCCATACGTATATAACAAAAAACATTATTATTGCTACTGGAGGAATGGGCTACCCTGTTTTAGGTGCAGAAGGTGACGGTTACCCCTTGGCAGAGTCTGTTGGGCATAAAGTAACAGAATTGCATCCTGCTATGATGCCTCTAAAGACAAAAGAGAAATGGGGTGCAAATTGTCGAGCTGATACCATTGCAAAAGTAGAACTTAGAGTGAACATTAAAAAATACAGAAAACTTTTTGCAATCGGAGACTTAATATTTACTAAAGAGGGAATAAGAGGTCCTGTAGTACTGGATTTTTCACGTGAAATCACACCCCTACTCTCTAAATTTGATGAAGTACCTATTGTCATAAATATGATTAAAGGCATGAATGAAGAGCAGATTCGTAACCATTTTAAATCTGAATTAAAAAAAGAAAACGCACCAACTATCCTCTCTTTGGTAGAGTCTCTTTTACCCACCTCTGTAGCTATAGAACTTTGTAAACTTGCTCATGCAGACACAGAACTTACTTTAAAAAAACTCTCTGGTGAAGTTCGTGACAAGTTAATAAAATTACTTGCCAATACACCACTAACAGTTAACGGACATGATGGATTTAAAATGGCGATGATAACACGTGGAGGTGTTTCACTAAAAGAGATAGACCCAAATACAATGAAAAGTAAAAAAGTAAATGGTCTCTACTTCTGTGGAGAGGTTATGAACCTAGATGGACCTTGTGGAGGATACAATCTGCAATGGTCATTTTCAAGTGGTTATCTGGCTGGTAAATTACTATAAAATATTTCTTTATATGTATAAACGTGAAAACATAATAGTTATCAATATATTATATTTTTATACATATTATATTTTAAAGTTATTTAAATATTATATATCTATTTAAGTATTTTTTTTTATATTTTTTCTATACTAATACAATTAAAATCAAGTTAAGGAAAAAGATGAACAGTAAGTATAACAGTGAAGTAATAGATTTAGCTATCAAACATGGTTGTAAGACAGCTAAAGATTTTTCTATGTTTATAAAAAAATACAGCTCTTACTTAGAGGTATCAAAAAATGGTAAAATTTTTTATCAACCAACACTCTTTAATGCTAACTGTATAAACTAATCTTTTCTGTGCTTTTTAGATATAAGTCTTAAATACTTTAGAGGTGTAACTTTTTTCATCTCTTGGGCTAACCACTGTATTTGAAACCATGCAGCACCTGAGTCTCTTAGGTCAAAGTAATTTTTCAAGCTTCTAATATTAAATGTGATCACCATATCTACTTTCCAGTTATCAGAGACTATATGTTTAAAAGCATCACCTACATTTCTTTTCTTTTTACCATTTTGTAAAGCCTCAAATAATTTTTCACTATCACCTTTAAACTCTTCTATAAAAGG
>JALVXD010000276.1:15464-24559 GCA_027038295.1 Campylobacteraceae bacterium | reverse complement strand
AAGAGGGTGTGGAGTTTGTGGAAGTTTAAGCTGTTTCATGATAATCATAACACTTTTTTGTTATGATTAATTATCTAAATATAACAGGAATATGTTATGAATAGCAAAAAATGGATTTGGGAACATCAGAATTTTCCTAATTTTAGCCATGATTACAGCCAAATAGAGCTGATGATTTTTCAGCTGATAGAGAAGAGTGGAGAGCTAAAAGGTAAAATGAGTTATCTAGCTCAAAATGAACATGACAGTTTCTCCATAGAGACCTCATTAAGTGAGATTGTGGCTACATCACTCATAGAGGGAGTGGAGTTAAAGCGTGACAGCGTACGCTCCTCTTTACATAAAAAACTCAATATTGCATTTAACAGAGAAGACAGATCTACCAAAACAAGTGACAGCTTAACAGAACTATATCTTGATAGTAGGTTTAACCAAGATGAGTTAACTATAGAGAGGTTACACAAATGGCATGAGGCTATTTTTGAGTCTTATGAGTCTGTTCTGTACCCTATAAACCGAGGTGTTTTTAGAGACCATGATGATATGCAGATAGTATCAGGCTCTATTGGGAAAGAGAAAATTCACTATGTAGCCATACCTCATAAACAGATAGCATCATCAGTTGAACTTTTAATAGAGTACATTAATGGTAGTACCGAAAATTTTATTGTCAAAAGTGCTGTTGCTCATCTGTGGTTTGAGTCTATTCACCCTTACGATGACGGTAATGGACGCATAGGTCGAGCCATTGTCAATTATATTTTGGCAAAAGATGGAGGTTTAGATAACCGATACTACTCCATCTCTTCGGCTATTAACCAAGACAGAAAAGGCTACTATGACACACTTGAACAAACTCAAAACTTATTTTATAACCCAAATTTAGATATTACAAAGTGGATAGTTTGGCATACCAAGAGCATAAAAGAGTCCATAGATATTTCACTTGAGAACATAGAAAAAGTAATAAAAAAGACGCGATTTTATGACAAAATCAGATACATAAAACTCAATGAGAAACAGAACAAAGTCATCAACAGACTTCTTGACGCAGGAGAGGGCAACTTTGAGGGTGGTCTGACCAATAAAAAGTATAGAGCCTTAACCAAAACAGATGCTGTAACTGCATCTAGGCATCTTAAAGACATGTTAAATAAAGGGATTATACGAGAGATAGAGGGGTATGGTGGTCGAAATACTCGGTATGAGTTGATGTTATAGGTTTAAGCTTAAATTTATCTTAATTTAAATAAATTTTAAGTTTAATTCGCTATACTTCGCAATCTAAAGTCCATTGGGGCTATTTTACATAAGGAAATTACATGAAATTAACATCTGTAATGAAGCCTCATGAAGTTCAACGAGATTGGATTCTTATTGACGCTGAGGGAAAAACATTTGGTCGTATCTTAACAGACGTAGCTACTTTTTTAAGAGGTAAACATAAACCATCATTTACTCCAAATGTTGATTGTGGTGATTACGTTGTAATTATTAACGCTGAAAAAGCAAAGTTTACAGGTAACAAACTTGCAACTAAAGAGTACTTTACTCACTCAGGTTACTTTGGTTCTACTAAAAGTAAAAAACTTGATGATATGTTAGACAATCATACAGAAAAACTTTATCGTTTGGCTGTAAGAGGTATGCTTCCTAAGACTACTCTTGGTAGAGCAATGCTTAAAAAATTAAAAGTATATACAGGGTCTGAGCATCCTCATACTGCACAAATTAACAAGGAGGCATAAGATGGCAACTATTTATGCAACAGGTAAAAGAAAAGCAGCGATTGCTAAAGTATGGTTAACTCCAGGTAAAGGTGAGATGACTATTAATGGTAAAACTCTTGATGAGTGGTTAGGTGGACATGAGACACTTAAGATGAAAGTTAGACTTCCATTAGAAGCTACTAAGCAACTTGAAGCTGTTAATATTAAAGCTACTACTCTTGGTGGTGGTTACTCAGCACAAGCAGATGCTCTTAAGCATGGTATTACTAAAGCACTTGTAGCTTATGAAGAGTCTTTTAGAGCTATTCTTAAACCAATGGGACTTATGACTCGTGATTCACGTGTTGTTGAGCGTAAAAAACCAGGTAAGAAAAAAGCAAGACGTTCTCCACAATTTTCAAAAAGATAGTCGTTACTTTCTTTTTACTTCTTGGTCGGCTTTGGTCGACCAACTTTCCACTTTAATTATTCCATATTTTTTTCAATATCTCAACTATACATTATTATTAATTTTAATTCTATATTACTATAGAAGCCTAAAAAAGCACATATGTATCACAGCTTCTATTGATATTTTAAGTTTATTTTCATTTTAAAATATGAATTTAAATTTAGTAGTAAATATGAAATAACATAAAAACTTTAATAAAATATCTAATAAGTTTAAATAATAAAAACTTAAGTTCCAAAAAAGATTCTCTCTGTTAATATCATAGCGTAGAAATAAAATATTGAAAAAGCTAAACCCATTGTGAGGTGGGGACAGAAAGCTACAGGTCTTTTACTTATTTGTAGAAGATGGCTGAGTTACCAAAAATAGCAAGGATTCTTGCTATTTTTCAAAATTATTATTTTAATAAAAATATTTAATAAGGTTTTTTATGAAAAATAGAGACATACTTTTGACTAAGTTCATTGGACTTATGCTTTTAATTACATCTTCCGTAATGGCTGGACAAGAGCTGATAAACCCTAGTGGTGGTACAGATGCTAGTGGTGCTGATGGTCTTAAAATACATGTAATTGATAATGGACAGATACAAATTGTTTATAAAAATTTGACTCAAGTTTATTCTCCTTCTGTAACAACAGAAAATGTATATTTATTTAATGGAATGTATTTGGCTGTTGGAAGTAATGCTACGGGTTCAGATAATCGTGCTGATGCAATTACTGTTCCAGCATGGGGTGAAGGTGGGCAAACTTTGTCTGGGACGGGTACAGGAACTGACCCTTACGTTGTTACTACAACACTATTTACAACTAACGATGGTAATGCAGTTTATAGCCCAGCTACAGATACACAAGTGAAAGTAGAAACGATATATACAGCACCTAGTGGGTATTTTAAAGAAAGAATAACGGTTACTCCACCTTTATCTAATGCTTTGCCTATTAAGTTTTATCATAGTATTGATACGTATTTATCAGGTGGTGATAATGGTCCAGCATTCTCTTTGCCTCAAAATTTGGCAATAGATAATGATACGGTTGGAAATCCTTCATTGGTTGCTGTTCGAAAAGACCCAGGTGGTCCAAATGACTCTTTTGAAGGTTTTGCTGAAGTTGAAGGAAGTCTTGAATTTTCTCATTGGGTATCGGGAAGATATAATGATAGGAATATTTATACGAATATTCCTACAGGTGGGGATATGGTTAATACTTGGGTTACTGATTCTACTAATGATAATGGTATTGCTGTTCAGTTTGATTTAGGGGCTATTAATAGTGAAACTACTTTTGAATACTATATCGCTTTTTCTGGTGAGGCTACGATTAACTTAGATCCTGATAATTCATCAGGGTCAACCATTTCTGGTGGTTATAAATCAACTTATTTCTTGGGAGGAGCCAGTGCCCGTATTTTAGATATAGATGCACAAATTTCAAATGTTATTGGGGATATTCAGCAAGTTAGAATTACAAACTCAACCTATGTAACTGGAGATGTATTAAATATTGATACAGCGAATCTTCCAGCGAATATTACAGTTTCTTCTCAAACAGATGCTGAAATAGTACTTGCCGCACCAGTTAATTTGGCACAACGAGAAGAAGTTTTTGCATTGGCTTTACAGACATTGTCTTTTTCTAGTACCAGTACAGATACACGTGATCGTTCTTTTGACTTTCGTGTTACAAATGAACTTGGAGAGGAAGGAAGTGCTAGTGCAGGTTTTTTAACTTTGTACCATCCTGTTATTGTAGATACTAATCGAACTATTGATATTGATGACACCTCAACCTTTGACCTTTTAGATGGTACAACAGACGCTGATAGAGATATGTTAACAGTAGTAGCTATTAATGGTGAAAGTATTACTTTAGGAGTAGAACAAAACATTTCAGTTACAGGAGGAGTAGCACAATTAGCTGCTGATGGCAATGTAACTTTTGTTCCTAACAATACAGGAACAATTTCTTTTTCATTTGATGCGAGTGATGGAACTACTACAGTTACTGCTAATGTAAATATTACAGTTACTAAAGATAGTGATAGTGATGGTATTATTGATTCTCTTGACCTTGATGATGATAATGATGGGGTTCTTGATGCTGTTGAGAGTCCATCTTGTTTCTTCGAAAAAGATGAGCTTACAACGATAAGCCTTGCAGGTTCTGATATGATTTGGCATACCTCTTACCCAATAGCTAATGCTAAAGATGACAATGTCGCAACATTTACTCAGACAAATCCTCCTAATCAAGCCATAACAGATAAAGTGATTGTAGAGTACAACTTAGCAAAATCATTAAAAGTTGAGAGTCTTAATCTTGAGATGGGGGGGTATGCTCTTTCAACCAATGCTTCTACAGGAGAGATGAAACTACAAGGTTGGAATGGAACAACTTGGAAAGATTTATCTGAGACACGAACCTCTTCTGTCGTGAATGCAACAGAGAAGTTTGTGAATACTTTAGATGTTAATGGTTTATTTTCTAAACTTCGTCTCTATGGAGTAAGTGGAACGCTTTACTATGCTCGGATTAATGAGTCTTCGGTTACCTTGGGTGATGTGCTAACAAGTCTTTACCCTAAAGAGACATGTATAGAAGATACAGATGGAGATGGAATCTATAACCATTTAGATTTAGATTCAGATGGAGATACTTGTTCAGATATGGCAGAGTCGGCTTCTGGATTGTTGACAGCTTCTACAACTACAGGTGCTGTAGGTAGTAATGGATTTTCTAATAATTTAGAGACATTTGTAGATAGTGGGATTATTAATTACGAAGCTACTGATTATGCTTATGATAGTACAAATAATGCTTGTATTGATACCGATGGTGATGGTATTGGAAATTTATCTGACTTAGATGATGATAATGATGGGATTTTAGATTCAATTGAAACACCTTCATGCTTGGTCAATAATATTCCTCTTGACTTTTCTGATTTAAACAATATCCCAGATATAATGATTAATAATCAACCTGTAACAGTTACAGCAACAATAAGTGGTGAAGGTAGCTATACTGGTGGGGATGAACTTGGTAACTTGAGTTTAACCAATACATCAGCTACAGAAGGAATAGTCATTGATTTAAACTTTAGTTCACCTGTTTATCCATTATTTAGCTCTAAAACAGTTAGTAAATGGGGCTACTTTAGTTCACCCGAAGAATGGACATTGACTACAGGTCAAAGGATTACGGTTGATGATCCAAATGATGAGTTATATGGAGATTCAAGAATTAAGATGAATTCTGTAACCATTAAACCTAGTGCAGCAACACAATCGAATCCATATAATGAAGCATGGACAGTCTTGAGTGAGAAGACAAGTACCATGACGTTAAACTATCTTAATCCTAACAATACTAATAATACATCAGGTCTTAACTTATCGGTGTGTGTAGCTATGGACAGTGATAATGATGGTATTTACAATAGCCTAGACCTCGACAGCGACAACGATGGAATTCCAGATAATGTTGAAGCACAAACCACAGCAGGGTACGTTGCACCAAGTGGAACAGTAGATGCAACGGGTACAGACATGGCTTATGGTACAGGTGGATTAACTCCTGTAAATACAGATGGAACTGACACAGCAGATTACTTAGACCTAGATTCAGATGATGACAACATAACCGATACAGATGAAAGTGGATTAACACTTTCAGGTAATGTTGGTGTTAATGGTCTTGATAATAGTGTTGATAGCATAGATGATTATAGTGATGTTAATGGAAAAGTAAATGCCCCTGCTATAGATTTATCTGATGCTGATAAAGGTGCTTCTGATGATGAAGCTGATGTGGATTATAGAGATATTGATGTAGACTTTGGAACTTCAAACGATGACTATAATGCTACTATTGGTGAAGAGTTAACCATTAATGTTTTAAGTAATGATGCTGGGATTAAGCCAGAAACAATTAAGCTAATTAATCCTAATGGAGAAGAGGTAACGACCTTAGAGGTTCCAAATGAGGGAACTTGGCGTGTTGACCCTGTCACTGGTGAGTTACACTTTACACCTGTTGCTGGATTTACAGAAGATCCAACTCCTGTTCAGTATGTGGGGATTGATGAGACAGGGGCAAAGGTAGAACCTGCAACGGTTACCGTAAACTATCCAGACCTTTTTGACTACTCTGATGCACCAACAGGAATGGATGGGTTTAATTATGGGACAGCTCAACATAGAATTGGTTCGCATAGTAAACTCTTTATTGGATCAACTCCTCCAAGTTTTGAACCAAAAGAGAAAGTAGATGAGTGGAGTGCTACCTTTAAGAGTAGTTTTGCCGATAAGTGGACAAGTGGTTGGAGTAGTTTTTTCCCTTTTGGAGGAGCCAATCAAAATAGTGAAGATGAACTAAATAGTTCTGATTTAGATACCATTAATAATGATGGAGATAGTGATGATGGGATTAATTGGAACAAGTGGGTTATAGGTAAAGAGTGTACAGGACTACTTGCCAATGGTGAAGTAGGTACTGTAACTATGACAGAAGACACCTACTGTACTACTGTAAAAGTTACTAACAACTCAGCTATCACTGGTCAGCTTGTTGCTTGGTTGGACTTTGATAAAGATGGAGAGTTTCAGAAAACAGAAGAGAGAAGTGTTGTTGATGTAGATGCAGATACTTCAAATGATGATACGCAAGGAAACGTACCAGCAGGTACAGTTAATCAAGACGTAGTCCTAGCATGGACAGGGCATACACGTCCAGCTATAGATGAACCATTTAGTTCCTTTGTGCGTGTAAGATTTACGACTGACCCAGTATTTAAGAGTAACCACTCGCCAGAACCAGCGAATGATGCAGATGATGGAGAGAGTGAAGATAGTGCAGTAGAAGTCTCTTCTGCTAATCCTCCAAGTAGTGTTGCTGATGCTGATGTATTTACAGTTGGTAATGCTGTTACTATTGATGTTCTTGCTAATGATACAGCCAATGAAAATGCTATTGATACAACATCGGTGGTTATTGTTGATGCAAATGGAACTGAACTTAAAGAGCTTGTTGTAGCAAATGAAGGAACATGGAGAGTAGAAGATAACGGTAGCATAACATTTACACCTCTTGCTTCATTTAAATCTGATGCCACAACCATAGAGTATGTAGTCTCTGATACAGAGGGTGAAAAATCGGATAAAGCAACTGTTAATGTTTATGTTGATAGTGATGCTGATGGTATAGGTGATACTTTTGATTTAGATGATGATAATGATGGGATTTTAGATAATGTAGAGTGTTCATCCGAACTTATTTCAAGAGAGGATGCAGGTACATTTGGAGAGTCTTCATCGAGTTTAATAAGAGATTTAGAGGCACCTGTAGCAGGGTATACCTATGCATCACCAACGAATACGGGAGAGTCACAATATGCTGTTATTAATGGATATAAAGATGGTTGGCATGTTTTCTTTGATACTTTAGTTGGACATACAACGGGTACTCAAGATGATGCATTCTTAGCTGTTAACGGAAGTCCTGTTCAAGGAGACTTTTACACCCAAAATGTAGATTTAGTTGCAAATACAGACTATGATTTATCCGTATGGGCTGCGAATGCAGTTACAGGTGATGCTTCAGCTTATCCTGCAGAGATAGGTATTAGAGTAGAAGATGCACAAGGAAATGTAATTGCTACTTATACAACAGGCTCTTTGACAGTATCACACGAATGGGTTAAAGCAGGAGGCATCTTTAACTCAGGAACCAATACAGCAGCTAAGTTATATATTTGGAATATATCAACAGGTAATGCTGGGAATGATTTTGCTATTGATGATATAACGATAGAACCAGTAACTTCTATTTGTCAAGATACAGATAGTGATGGTGTTATTGACTCTCTTGACCTTGATTCTGACAATGATGGACTCTTAGACCTCTTAGAGAGTGGACAAGATGTAGCAACTGTTGATAGTAATGGAGATGGGGTGTTGGACTCTACAACTGATGGAGATGGTGATGGTCTTATGGATAGTGCTGATGCAGATGATAGTGACGCAAACTCTTTAGGAACTGTAACTCCAATTGATAGTGATGGTGATACAAAAAGAGATTTTCAAGATGTAGACTCTGACAATGATGGATTGTTCGATATGATTGAAGCAAAAATATCATCTTCAAATGATAGCAATAGAGATGGAATGATTGATGGTGATGTTGATGCTCATGGTATTCCAACTCTTGTGTCATCGGTTAAATCACCTCTTGATACAGATGGAGATACAACACCAGACTATAGAGATGTAGACTCAGATAACGATAGCGTTGCAGATATGATTGAAGCAGGTGTTTTAGCTTCAAATGATACCAATAATGACGGAATGATTGACGGTGAGGTTAATGATATTGGTATGCCAACAGCTGTTACTTCTATCACTACCCCTCTTGATTCAGATAGTGATGGAGTAGATGACTATAGAGATTTGGATTCAGATAATGATGGTTTAAATGATATTGTTGAAGCAGGTGGTGTTGACAGTGATGGTAATGCTTTGGTAGATAGAGATGGTACTTTAGTAGACCCTTCTACTCTGCCTGTTGATGCAAATGGAACTGTTAATGTGGTAGTTCCTTCTAATCCAGATTTACCAGTTCAGATAGATGCTGATGGTGACGGTGTAATAGATAATACAACAGATACAGATGGTGATGGTATTCCTGATATAACAGATGAGTCTGACAATAGTTTTTCAACAGAGCCTATGGTCGATAGTGATGGTGATAATATTGCCGATATTTATGATATAGATGATGATAACGATGGAATCACAGACTTAGTAGAGCTAGGAGATAACCCAACACGTGATACCGATGGTGATGGAATTATTGATTCACTTGACTTAGATGCAGATAACGATGGGATTCTTGATATCGTAGAAGCAAATG
>JALVXD010000276.1:0-15364 GCA_027038295.1 Campylobacteraceae bacterium | reverse complement strand
TAACAGCTGTGGCAATTCCAAAAGATACTGATGGAGACACTGTTCCAGACTATAGAGACCTTGATGCTGATAATGATGGAATCTTAGATGTAACAGAAGCAGGTGGAACCGATGCTAATGGTGATGGAGTTATTGATGAAGAGGGAACTCTTTTACCAACACTACCAGATAGTGATGGAAATGGAACCCCTGATGTAAATGAACCAAATAACTCAAGATTACCAGCAGCGCTTGATGCCGATGGTGATGGGGTGATTGATGATGCAACAGACAGCGATGGTGATGGTGTACCTGATATGCTTGATGGTACAAAAGAGTCCTTCGCTACAGAAGCACTAGAAGATACAGATGCTGATGGAATACCTGATGTGTATGACCTAGATGATGATAATGATGGAATACCTGATTTAGTAGAAGAGAATGGTGAAGAGGGTAGAGATACCGATGGTGATGGAATTGTTGATACTAAAGATTTAGACTCAGATAATGATGGAATCTTAGATGTACGTGAAGCAGGTGGTGTAGACTTAGATAACAATGGTCGAGTAGACAGTGCTGTGGATGTAGATAATGATGGTTTAGCTGATGTGGTTGATGCCAATCCTGAAAGTGCTGATGCCCCAACAGATGCAGAAGAGGCACGTACCATTACAACTCTGGCTGTACCAGATACAGACAGAGATGGAAGAGCTGATTTTCAAGATATTGATGCTGATAATGATGGACTTTCAGACTTAAGTGAGTCGGGAACATCAGCAGACAATGATACGGATAATGATGGAATGGTAGATGGTGATGTAGATGAAAATGGTCTAACAACAACGATAGTTGCTGTAGCTTCTCCAACCGATACCGATAGAGATGGAACTCCTGATTTCCAAGATAGTGACTCAGATAATGATGGTCTTTTTGATGTAGTAGAAGTCGAAGGAGTTGATGAAGATAAAGATGGAATGATAGATGATGTAGATACATTGCTTGACCCAACAATTTTACCTGATGAAGATGGAGATGATACTCCAGATTATCAAGAGTTTGATGTGGTGATTTTCCCTGATGTTCTCTCTAATGTAGAGTTAAATACAACAGGAACAGTACCCGTATTAGCGAATGACCAAGTAGATGCTATTGATATTTCAACCCTACAGATTACAGGTACTAAGAACCCTGGAGAAAGTTTAGTGGTTGAGGGTGAAGGTGTATGGAGCATCGAAAGTGATGGTTCTATCAGCTTTACACCAGAAGCAGACTTTGTTAATGACCCAGCAGACATTGCTTACTCTGTAGAAGACAAATATGGTGTTCGACGACCAGATGTTACTGTCACTGTTAACTATATTGCAAATGTACGTGAAGATGTAAAGGTTGGTAATTTGACTAAACCAGTAACGGTGAATGTATTGGAAAATGATAATGGTGACTTGGATGTTTCTACTGTAAAAATTGTGCTACCTGAAGGCTTTATGGATAAACATCCAGATGCAGAACTCTCTGCAGATGGGAAGCTATTAAAAGTCCCAACGCAAGGTACATGGACAGTAAATCCAGACGGTACAATAACCTATATTGTTGAGAAAGATTCTCGTTATGTGAATCCTACTCCTATATCTTATAGTGTAAAAGATACGAACGGTAATGAGTTATCTACTTCAACACTGATTACATTACGTAAAACAGTTGTTGCAGGAGTGGATGACCTTTCAGAGTGTCAAACATCAGACTCTGTACCAGTATTTACAAAAATAGGTCTAGGACTGTTAGCTATGATAGGTTCAATCTTTGGATTGTTCTTATTTAGAAAAGAAAAAAATAAAATATAAAGGATAGAAAATGAAAAAAACAACACTTTCATTAGTAGCACTCATCGCTTTAAGTAGCCAAAGTTATGCAGGGGGAGATATTCTCCCTGTAGAAGAGTATGAAGCAGAGAATATAGTAGTAGAGATTGAACCAGCTGTTACAGTAGTAGAGCCTGTTGTAAAAGAGGTAAAAGCACCTATCAAAGAAGAGCCAGTTACTCCTTTACCCGTAGCCTTGGTAGATGATTCTGAGTGGTATGTAGGAGTAGGTTTGGTAGCTGGACGTACTAAAAATATAAATTGTGAAGATATCACCTATGGAGCTATGGCAAAAGCAGGTTATGACTTTAACAAATATATTGGTGTAGAAGCTCGTGGACTTATAACCAACTGGGAGTATGAAGGTTCAAAGATTAAACATGTAGGGGCATTTGTAAAACCACAATATCCTCTAGGTGAAGATATTAATTTGTATGGACTAGCAGGGTATGGAAAAACAACTACGTCTCATGTTCAAAATATTGATGAGACAGGTTTTGCTTATGGAGCAGGGCTTGAGTATGCTTTAAGTGAAGATATGAATATGTTCGTTGATTATGAGCGTTTGATTGATAAAAGTAATCTTCCTGATTTAGAAGCACTTTCTCTTGGGGTATCTTTCGATTTTTAATTTATTGGTTACAGCTACATCGCTGTAACCTAAGTAACTCTACTGCCACTTCAAACAAGAAAAAGTAGCTTTGGTTTCACAGGTGTACACAGTACAACTGGCTTGGTTGTTTTTTGCACGGTTACAGGTGTTACATCCATCGGACCACTCTCGACAAGTTTTAGGAACATTTGTATCCATAGGTCTTAATTTCTTAGTCTCTTTAAATCCTTCTGGTAAAGTCATTCTTTTAATTTTTTTTGTTGTTTTAACAACACTCTCAGACTCTTGAGTTACTATTTTCTTAGTCTCGCTCTTAACTTTTGCTGATGTCGCCTTTGCTCCACATCCTAGCATTAAAAATGCTACCACAAATAGAGTAGTATATTTAATCATAACGTAAATCCTTTGTAATTTATTAAGATAAATATACAGTAAATAGTATTATATTTTGATTGTAGATAAAAAAATTAAACCTAGATTATGTGATGAGACTGTAAAATAAATTTAAAATTTTAAAAGGAGTACTCATCAAGCCTCTCTACGAAAAAGTTATCGAAAAAACTATAAACTGTCCACAGTGTGGAGATGCGTTGGATATCTATTTTAAATGGACAAAGCTCGTTGAGTGTCGCTCTTGTAAGTCATCTATATTTCTTAGCGATGAGGGTGCCAAGCTTATTGGAAAAGCTTCAACTCTTAGTCCTGAACCCTCTTTAATTAAACTGCATGAAGCGATTATTATAGATAATAAAAACTATTTGCCATTGGGAAAAATTCGTTATGCGTATGGGCGTGGATTTTGGGAAGAGTGGTTTTTAAAAGGGGAGAGTAATCAAGAGTTTTGGTTGAGTATTGATGAAGGTGACTTTGTTTTAGAGAAGAGAGCCGAAATAAATTTACCCTTTAAAAGTCCTCGTGCTGTTAGAGCAGGTAGGCGTTATGGTTCCTATCTTGCTACCGAGGTTGGAAAGGGGCGTTGTGTGGGCTTTGAGGGAGAGTTACCCTTTCCTATCAATATTGGTAAAACGCATGGCTATATTCATCTTAGTAAAGGTGGAGGTAATCTTGTCACTGTAGAGTTTACAGATGGAGTAGATAAGATATTTCAAGGGAAGTGGATAGACCCATTAACCATTAAAAGTGTCTACTCATGAGTAAAATACAAAGTATAAAATGTACCAACTGTGCAGCACCATTAACGTTATTTGGTGGGGGACGCGTAGAGAGCATAACTTGCTCCTACTGTAAGTCTGTTCTTGACCTTAACGACAACTATAAAGTACTTTCAAACTTCAAAAATGTAAAAATGAGTTATAGCTTACCTTTTGAAGTGGGTATGAGAGGGAAGCTCAAAGGTATTGATTACACCATAATTGGTAGAGTAAGTTATAAAGATACACTTTATGTGGAAAGTACTTGGAGTGACTTTTTACTCTTCTCTCCTCTTTATGGTTATGCTTGGCTTACCTATGAGCAGGGTCATCTTATCTATTCTAAACGAAACAGAACCTTTCCCAACCTAACATGGGATGAGATAGGGAATCAATCGTTGGTGATGGTAGATGGAAAATCTTACAAACCTTATGATGCCTATACTGCAAAGATTACTTATGTGGAGGGTGAACTTACATGGGTAGCAAAATATGGAGACAAAATCAACTATATTGACCTTATTGCTCCTCCCCATGGAATTACGGCTGAAAATAACGGCAAAGAGATTGAGTTTTATAATGATGAATATATGGATAGCAATGAGGTTTATGAAGCTTTTTCTATAGCAGAAGAAAAAAGGGATGGAGCAGAGGATTTTCACCCTCTAAAACCTTTTAAAAGACCACTCCTTAAAGCACTCTCTACCATTTCATTATGGTTTATGGTTATTGTTGCTCTGCTTATGATGGCTGTTATGTTTGATGGTTCAGGGAAGAGTGTTGCTCACTTTAGAGTAGATAATAATACTTCTATAAAAGAGCCTTTTAGCTTGAGTTCAACAAAATATTTAACCACCATACATATTAAAGCAAACTCTGCAAAAGCACTGAATAACTTTAATATGAAGCTTTTTAAAGATGAGAAGCTTATTTTTTCATTAACTCAAAAAAATGCCTATATTTTTGACCCTATGACCAATAAAGTCTCTAAACGTTTAAATACATGGGAGAGACGAGCAAAAGAGATTATGGTCTATTTGAATTTAGATAAATTAGGCGTTTACCAGCTCTTAGTTTCACCTATTGATTCAGCTATAAGTTCTAAGTTAAATATTACCGTTAAAGAGAAGTGTTCACGTGTGAATTATCTATTTATGTTTGGTTTTTTACTTCTTATTTTTTATCTTTTGTATTACTTTTTTGTATGGAGATACAAACAAAAACTAGCAAGTGAAAAAGAGATTGATAGTGATAACGAGTCAATCTTTGATGGTATAGCTAATTGGGGACAGGTTATATTTTGGGTTTTGCTTGTTATCTTTATATTTTTTGTAGATGGAGATTAAAAGAGATGGCAAAGCTAATAATACTATTTTTTCTTATTACAGGTTCAGGGATATCTTATTTTACCTATTCTGGTACAGGTCAAGAGAAGATAGAGACTCTGAAAAAAGAAGAAACAGTTCGCTCTAACTCTCACCATTATGGAGGAGGAAGCTCTTATCATGGTGGAAACTATAACAGTAGTGGATATAGTTACGGTAAATAATATTGTTGTAGGGTAGGGGTAGAGCAATGTCTCTACCCTTTATTCCATAAAAAATAGAGAATTTATTTTTCTAATGTAAATGAGTCAACTGCCAACCATCTCTGATTTGCTTTTATATCAATAAAGTTATCCCCAGCATTTAAATAAATTTGATAAGTACTGTTTAGCGTACCCCAATATATCCAATCTTTAAGAGCAGAGATAGAGTTGTCATCACCATTAAAATCTTCTATTTCACTGTTTACTTTTATAGTATACGCTCCATTATGCAGATAAGTATTGTTTTGTGATGGAGTATCTACTCCTTTATGTTGAGGTGAACCACTACGTAGTCTAATTCCAATACTATAGAGTCCCTCATTTTGGACATGAAGTTTAAACCTAGCACTATCTCCCACATCATATAAGCCTATAAATTTTCCTTCATTGGCAGTAGCAATAAACTGCTTGGTTATTGTGTAGTTTCCTATATCATCTATTTTTTCATAGAATGCATCTTCTGCTTCTACTTTAAATGTTTTACTTGGATTTACTGTAGGTATTTTTGCTACTTCTATGGGTTTTATTATTGCTTCTTGTTTTGCTATTGAATTAGAATAGGATGGGTTAAAATAGTTAGGATAACTATCCATATAATCAATTGGATTATCAGAAATAATAAAATCTGCTTTTTGGGATATATTTAAATAGGTTTGAGTGTATTGATTTGGTCCTTGAATTTGAAATGCTACTTTTAAACCAAGTTTATTATGTATATAGTTTGCATAATCATTATACGTATCATAATGTCCATATACCCCTATCATGAAAATATTATAATTGTTGTTTTTTTCTAAGTTTCTCAATAAATTTGAGAGCTTTGATAGATTTGAATATTTACTGTCAACTGAATATGCAATTTTGATATTTTGTGAATAGTTTCTAAGATTTCTTGCTTGGCGAAAAGAACGTACCCAAAATATAAATCTTGATTCCTCTAGTCCCAAACTTTTAATTTCATTGATAGTATTCCTATAGTTTGAATCTGTAGCACTTTTTACATCTAAAGAGACGGTAGCATTATTTTTTGTTAATGTTTTTAGAAAACTTGATAACGTTGGTATTCCTGGAGTAGAACAAGATTTATTATCTCTTCCTCCATGAAAAATATACATTTTACCATGACATACATTTAAGTCTGCATCTAAAATAACCCCATGATTAATCTGATTTTGGCGTATTGAACTATCTGCTTCATATATATGGTCTATTACAAATGATTTAGCCGATAGAGCAGTTAGTGAGATTGAAGTGAGTATTGTATAAAGCAATATTCCTTTTTTTAAACTTCTGTTGTACATAAATTAAGTTCCTTGTTGAATTTTTAATTACTATGTATAAAAATATATTGTAAATTGTTTTTTATTATTTAATTTTATTAGCATAGCTTTGGAAGTTTACTATATTTATCTGTGAATAACAATAGAATAGTAGGAATTTATATTTTTAGAAGAAATAAATGAAAGCTGTTTTTTCAGCTTTCAAAAGTATAAAATCTATTCAGCCTCTAAAACAGCTCCTGAACTTGCATTGGTAACCAATGCTCGGTACTGTCTTAACCATTTACTCTCTAAAGGTTTAACCAAAGGTTTAAAGTTCTCTTTTCTTTTAGCAAGTTCTTCATCTGAAATATTGACACTTAAAATATACTTATCAACATCTATATGAATCTCATCACCATCTTCAAGTAGACCTATCATTCCCCCCTCTGCAGCTTCAGGACTTACATGACCTATACTTGCCCCACGTGTAGCACCCGAGAAACGACCATCGGTAATAAGTGCAACACTGTCACCAAGACCCATACCCATAATCAGTGAAGTCGGAGCCAACATCTCTTGCATTCCAGGCCCTCCACGAGGTCCTTCATAACGAATAACCACAACATCTCCAGCTTTTACCTTGCCGTTAATAATTCCTTTTATAGATTCATCTTGTGAGTTAAAACAGACAGCTTTTCCTGTAAATACACGCTCACCAGTAATCCCTGCAGTTTTTATAACAGCACCTTGTTTTGCCAAGTTACCATAGAGAATCGCCAATCCTCCCACTTCTGAGTAAGGGTTGTCAATGGTATGAATAATACTGGTATCTACTATCTCAGCATTGGCAATACGCTCTTTTAAAGTCTCACCTGTTACTGTTAAATTGTCTAATAAAATGTCATCACCACGTTTGTTCATTTCGTGCATCACTGCACTTACTCCACCAGCCTTGTCAATATCTTGCATATGCACCGTGGTTAAACTAGGAGATATTTTAGCAATATGAGAAACACGTTTAGAAATTTTATTGATGTCCTCTAGGTTAAAGTTAACTTCTGCTTCTTTGGCAATAGCCAACATATGCAATACCGTGTTAGAACTTCCACCCATTGCCATATCAACTGCAAAAGCATTTCGTACAGCATTCTCATTTAAAATGTTTCTTACATTATATAGGGTAGATTCTTCTTGCTTCATAAGTGCAATTTCACAAATACGTCGGGCAGCTTTTCTGTAAAGCTCCTCACGCTCTTTGGTTAGGGCTAAAATGGTTCCATTTCCAGGAAGGGCTATTCCCATGGCTTCCATAAGTGTGTTCATTGAGTTTGCCGTAAACATTCCCGAACAACTTCCTCCACTTGGACAGGCATTACACTCAATGTCTGTTAGTTCAGCTTCTGTAATTTCACCAGCTTCAAATTTACCCACAGCTTCAAATGCCGTTGCAAGGTCAATAGGCTCACCATCTTTGGTATACCCTTTAGCCATTGGACCACCAGATACAAATACTGTAGGTACATTTACCCGTAAAGCACCCATAATCATTCCTGGTACAATCTTATCACAGTTAGGAATGGCTATCATAGCATCTAGTTTGTGGGCATTCATAACGGTTTCAATAGAATTGGCAATAATTTCACGACTTGGAAGTGAAAATAGCATCCCATCATGTCCCATGGCAATCCCATCATCTACACCAATGGTATTAAACTCAAATGGTACACATCCTGCTTTTCTAATTTCATCTTTTACAATGGCAGAGACCTTGTCCAAAAAGAAATGCCCAGGGATTATTTCGATAAAAGAATTAGCTACTCCAATAAATGGTTTGTCAAAATCTTCGTCTTTTAATCCTGTCGCTCTAAATAGAGAACGGTGAGGGGCTCTATTGTGTCCTTTTTTTACTATATCACTTCGCATATTTTTCCTTTAATACCCTCATATTCCCACGTTCAGTGTTAATGCGAATGAAATAGTTCGGGTGTAAACACGTCGATTCCGAAAATGCAGATGGCATATAAGGAACCGATGGCTTTAGCCTCGTTTTAATTCATTATCATTGTGTTTAGCGTAAGAATAAAGGGAATATTTATAAATTTTAAAAATTATACCCAAATACCTTTACAACTAAAAAAAAATTGGCTATAATCGCACTCCAATTTAAAAGTAATGGGAATTACTTGTTTAAGTGTTGCGAGAATAGCTCAGTGGTAGAGCATAACCTTGCCAAGGTTGGGGTCGGGAGTTCGAACCTCCTTTCTCGCTCCACATTTAAATTGTGATATTTTAATTTTATTTATAGTTTTGGTGTCCAATTATGCCCGGGTGGTGGAATTGGTAGACACAGGGGACTTAAAATCCCCCGGTCATTGCGACCGTGCCGGTTCAAGTCCGGCCCCGGGCACCACTTATTGAAACTGTCTTCAGCAGACGGCTCAATTTTTAGTATATTGGTTAAAGTAAAACTGGAGCCATCGCCAAGTTGGTAAGGCCGTAGATTGCAAATCTGCTATTCACCAGTTCGAGTCTGGTTGGCTCCTCCAATTTATATAAAATTTAAATTTATTTTTATCTTTTTTAGATAAAATCTTTTTTCAACTTAAGCACTTGTTTAAGTTAATGTCGGGAGATGTCAGAGTGGTCGAATGTGCCGGTCTTGAAAACCGGTGAGGGTTATACCTCCGGGAGTTCGAATCTCCCTCTCCCGGCCATACTTATCTAATTATTTTAACCTAATCTATTAACATTTCATTTATTATTCATTTATTTATCAAGATTTTCTTATTGATTATGATATAACAATTTTTAATATTTACTCTTCTAAATGACTATATTGTGGGATTTTATATTTTTCTTACTTAGAAAAACAAATATTTAATTATTTAAAAAAGTTATAAAAGCATTAAAAGTTAATGAAAATATAATAAATATGATTAATATCAAGAAAAGATAAGGTTTCTACTGTTATCATGATGATGTACAATTATTAGATTGATGAGTTTTATTTCTTAAAACTAGCACTCTTATAAATACAAACTTAAAGGAGAAAATGTGAAAATTACAAATTTAAGCTTAGCTGCAATTGCTGCAGTAGCTATGACAACAGGTGCAATGGCTGATACTGACAAAGGAATCGACTTTAAAATTGGTGGACAAGCAGTTGTTTATTATCAAACAGCAGATGCAGTGGCTCCAAATACAGACATGTTTAACAAAGATGCGTCAAGTGCTAACTTTGGTTTACAATTAAATGCTAATGCTGATCTAGGTAATGGTTTTGGACTTGGTCTACAAGGTACAGGTTTAAGTACTCTTGGTTTAGAAGACAACCTTGTAAGTGGTGTACGTCAATCAGGTTTGGGTAATAATGGTGATACTGCAAATGCAGGTAATTATTTTTCAATGACAAAAGCTTATTTAACCAAACAAGTTGGAAACACAACATTAAAAATGGGTCGTCAAGAACTTCCTAAGTCTCTTTCTCCATTAGCATTCTCAGAAAGCTGGAATGTATATAAAAATACATTTGATGCTATCGTTGCTATCAATAGTGATATCCCAGATACAACTTTGGTTGGTGCGTATGTTGACAGAAGCAACAATCATGGTGATTTTTCTAAATTTGATGACTTCCAAACAGGTCCTGCAGGTGTAGCAGTAAGACCTGATAAAGGTGCTTATATGTTAACTGCTCAAAATAAGAGTTTGAATGGTTTAACATTGACAGGTAGTTATTATGGTCTTCCTGTAGGTGCAGCACCTCATACTGATGCATTTTGGCTAGATACTAAAGCTGATTTAAATACTTTAGCTCAAGTACCTGTAAACTTAGCAGTTCAAGGTGGACAGTTAAAACCTGATGGATTGGATGATACAAATGCTTTAGGTGTTAAAGCAAGTGCTAAAACAAATGGTGTTAACCTTTCATTAGCTTATTCAAAAGTAGGTGCTGGTACATTATCTGTTCAAAATGTAGGAACAGGTGTAAAAACACCACTTTATACACAAATGATTGGAAATCAAAACTTTATTGCACATGATAATGATACTTTTGTACTTGGAGCCAATATGCCTGTAGGCCCTGGTAAACTTATTGCTAAGTATGATATGACAACTGATAATTCAGCTGCTAGTAATGATTATACTGAACTTGATGTTATCTATAAGTTCAAAGCACTTGGTACAAATATGTTAGCTGCTTATGTTATGCAAAATTCAGATAATAAAATCTTTGCTGCAAATACAGAAGATACTAATAATATTATCCGTGTATGGACAAGATACAACTTTTAATCTCTAAAAGTTACTCTACCTCTTTCCACCTCTTTTGAGGTGGAAGCTTCTTTTTTAACTCTTCTTAAATTTAATCTTTTTTATTATTGTTTTTTTGTTCGGTGTTGTCAGGGACAACACCCTACGATTTTAATTATTATATCATCCCTCGCATCTCATCTTCTGTCAAAGTCTCAACCCCCAACTTCACAGCCTTATCATACTTAGACCCTGCATCTTCACCATAAATTAAAAAGTCTGTCTTTTTAGAAACGGAGCCACTTACTTTTGCACCAAGGTTTTCCATCATCTCTTTGACCACAGCACGACCTACCGACATGCTTCCTGTTAAGACTACGGTTTTGTCTTTAAATGGGTTCTCTTTGGCTTCTATTTTCTCTTCTACAGTAGGTTCTATTTTCTCGAATAACTTCAAAACAAACTCACGGTTCACTCGCATAAACTCTACAAATGAAGCTGCCATTTCCCCACCTATGCCATCTATGGCTTCTAGTTGCTCTTGTGTGACATCTACCAAACCTAAGCCAAATTCTAAAGCGATTGCCTTACTAGCAACAGCTCCAATGTGTTCTATGCCCATAGCAGAGATGAGTTTTGCTAAAGGGGTTCCTTTTGTGTCAGCTATGGCATCAAGAAGTTTGTTTATACGTTTTTCTTTAAAGCCCTCTAAGCCCTCTAAGTCTTCAAACTTTAGAGAGTAGAGTCCTAAAATGTCTTCTATTTTTCCCTCTTTAACAAGTATTTGAACTATTCTTGAACCTAGCCCATCTATGTTCATAGAGCCTTTTTTGGCAAAGTGAATAATAGAGTTTACCACACGGTCTGGACAATCCATATTTTGACACTTAATAAGTGTACCTTCATCTAAAACCTCACTTTGACAAGTAGGGCAGGTGGTTGGTCTTACTATCTCTTGCTCTGTTCCATTTCGTCTGTCAGTCAAAACTTTGGTAATTTTAGGAATCACATCACCCGAACGAATAATGATGACCGAGTCACCTATTTTTAAACCTTTACGTTCTATCTCATCATAATTATGTAGGGTTGCACGAGCAATTATAGCTCCATCTAAATTGACAGGTTCAACTTCTGCTACAGGGGTTAGTACACCAGTTCTTCCTACTTGTATGGTTATACTATTTACTGTGGTAACTTTCTCAACAGCAGGGAATTTGTAGGCACACATCCATTTAGGCACTTTGACGGTATAGCCCAGTTGTTCTTGTTTTGTGCTGTCATCTACTTTTATAACCATACCATCCATCATCATGGGAATTTCATCACGTTTACTTATGAGAAAGTGGTAAAATTCTTCTATCTCTTCTATGGACTCACATGCTTTAGTGTAAGGAGGTTTTAGAAAGCCTAAGTTGTATATAAAATCCATTTTTTCAGACAACTTACTCTGTTCTAAAGAGTCCTCACCCAATCCCCAAGGGTAGAAGACCAAACGGCGTTTGGCAGTGACCGAGGAGTCAAGTTGTCTTAGACTTCCTGCTGCTGCATTTCTTGGGTTTGCAAAGGGGTTTTCGCCATCAGCTAGACGCTCTTTGTTAATGATTTCAAAATCATCTTTTCTTATGACCACCTCACCACGTATCTCTATTTGACCTTGGTAGTCGATGGTAAGTGGCACAGAACGAATGGTGCGTACATTGTCTGTAACCTCTTCACCTATGACTCCATCACCACGAGTAATAGCACGAACCAGTTTTCCATTTTCATAGAGCAGGTTCATACTTGCCCCATCAAACTTTGGTTCACAGAAATAGGGTGTGACACCTACATTTTTAACGGTTCTATCTAACCACTCTTGCACCTCTTGGGTAGTAAAAACATCCTCCATACTCCACATACGTTTTATATGTTTCGCTTTTGTAAACTCATCACGAACCACACCACCCACTCTTTTGGTAGGGGAGTCCTCTGTTATCTCATCTGGGTGTACTGTCTCATGGTCTAAAACTTCATGATAGAGTTTGTCATACTCTTCATCGGTAGCTATGGGGTTGTCATCAACATAGTAGGCATAAGCCCACTTTTTTAAAAGTTCTGTTTTTTCTAGGTAAAGTTTTTGGGTCATTCTTTCTCTCTTGTTTTTATAAATTTATATGTCTAATACCCGTAGGTTTGACCATGTCAAACGTTAAATCTCAATAGGCATTAATGGTTATTTATAATGACCATAAGGTATGAATAAAGAAGACGTTTGACATGGTCAAACCTACGATTTTATTACGAACAGCTCCCCGAGCTACAACCTCCACCTTGAACATGAAAGGTGTTAATGTAGTCACAAGATTGACACTCAAAAGTAAGCATTTTAGGACCTGAACAGCCTGTGCTTCTTTGGTCTATGAGTTCCATTGAGGCTTTATGGCATTTGGGGCAGATGCCTTGTTCTATGGCTTGTAAGTTTGATTTTTTCTCACGCATAAAGTAGATGTAGCTAACCACTAGACCGACTATAATAATAAGTAGAAAAAAGAGTAGATAAAAATTCATGTCAAGTAATCCTTTAGTTGTTGTTCAAGTTTTTTATAGTTAGGTGAATAATGTTCTACCTCTTCCCAAAAAGCTTTTTGATGATGCTTATGTTTTATGTGTGTAAGCTCATGGATAATCACGTATTGTATCACATCTAAAGGGAGTTTTATAAGTCCAGTGTTAAAAGAGAGACGATTTTTTGCACTACAGCTACCCCATTGCCGTTTTGTCTTTCTAAAACTAATAGCAGTTGGGTAGAGTGACATAACTTTAGCTTGTTCATGTACCAAAGGGGTGATTATCTCTTTTGCTTTATGTTTATAAAACTTCTCTATTTGGTTTAAAAACTCTGTTGCGTTGAGTTCATTATATTTTATGCTAAAACCCTCTTTGGGTAGATATTCAAAAGAGACTAGGTTGTTAGAATTGTTTGATGGTATATGAATCATCTCTATAGGGTAACTTTTACCCAAATAGTAGAGTTCATTTTTAGTACTTTCAAAGCTGGGTAGTTTTCCTTTTTTTTGCATAAACCTTTTTTGTGCCTTTTCTATCCATGCTCTTTTTTTTTGAAGTAGTTTTTCTATTTGATATCTGTTATTAGTAGGAGATTTAACTATAAGTTCACCTATATTGTTTATAGTTAGGTGAATATATTTTAGTTTTGGATTGATGATAAGTTGATAGCTTGGGGTATATAAAAATTGTAACATTATGTATTATATCTTAATTTAATTTACAAGTTAATAAGTTTAATTTTAACATTATTTGTTATAATTAGTTATATTTTATTATTTTTAAACCAAATATAAAGGAGATTTTATGTCCAAAATAGATAAATATATAAAAGTACTTAAAACTTTTGAACAACCTGTAACTATAATGGAGTGGACTAAACGTATAGTTGAAAATTATCCTGCTATGTTAATTCAAACCAATAAGAAAATAACGGTCTCAGAACTTGCAACAGCCATTCGGTCAAAAATTTTGGTAGGAGAGTTTTCTCATGTGGAAGTGATAAACTCCGAATATTTGAGTAAAGTGAGATATGTTTCTAATGCCACTAAAAGTCAAAAAAGTAACCAAAGCATAAAGAAACCTGATAGAAATCAAGTAGCCGAGCTCAATACTATTGTTAAAGAACTGGCTTTATTGGTAGATAAACTAAAAAAATCTTATTAAATAGGTATACAATATACCTATTGATTATTTTGAATAAGAGATTTAATCTCAGAAAATATTTTCATAACAATAACGGCTATAATCCCAACCCAAAAACCGACAAGCAGTTCAGCAACGATAGAGGGTAAAGAGTGGAGCAGGTCATGAAGTTCATGAATGTTATGAAGAAAAATTCCACCTGCAACAAGTACCATAGCAATCGTTCCAATGACAGCGAGGGAACGGATAACTTTTGGAAGTGCAGCAACGAGCATTTCACCTATTTTAATGGTGGGGTTATGTTTTTTTGCATCTCCTCTTGCTATGAGTTTGTATCCAAAGTCATCCATGCGAACTATAAGTGCAACAATCCCATAAACACCGATGGTTGCTAAGATGGCAATGAACGTTACAACAACAATTTGAACAAGAAGCGTGTGAGAAGCTACAGTGCTAAGTGCCAATATGATAATTTCGATAGAGAGAATAAAGTCTGTAATAATGGCTGATTTAACTTTTACTTGTTCTTCTGCTAGTATCTCTTCTTGACTCATGGCTTTTAAAGTTTCTGCTCTTTGTGGGTCAGATTTGTGAAAAAAGTATTCATAGACTTTCTCTACACCTTCATAGGCTAAGTAGACACCCCCAAACATTAAAATAGGAATAATGATTTGAGGTAAAAAAGCAGTCAAAAGAAAAGCAATAGGTAAAATAATAAATTTATTAAGAAATGAACCTTTTGTAATAGCCCATAATACAGGAAGTTCACGTGATGCTTTAAAGCCAGATGCTTGGTCTGCAACCACTGCAAGGTCATCACCCAGTATTCCAGCTGTCTTCTCAGCAGCAACTTTACTTGTAACAGCAACATCATCCATGAGTACAGCAATATCATCGAGTAGTGCAAAAAAACCAGAAGCCAATTTGTATCCTTTGTAGTTGTAAAAATAATTGTGATTATAGTGTAA
>JALVXD010000275.1 GCA_027038295.1 Campylobacteraceae bacterium | reverse complement strand
CTTACATTTTCAAGAGTTATCATGTTTAATTATATCCAAATAGAGGTATAATTTCCCATGAAAAAAACAACTCCAAACACTCCATGTCCTTGTGGTAGCCGTGTAAAATATAAAAAATGTTGTGCCATATACCATAAAGGTGCTTTGCCCAAAACGGCTTTAGAGCTAATGAAATCACGTTATGTGGCATATGCAGTGGGTGATGCTTCATATATTATAAAAACTACTCATCCCAATAACCCTGACTATAGTGAAGATAGAAAAGCTTGGAAAGAAAGTATAGAGCTTTTTTCTAAAGAGACAGAGTTTTTAGGCTTAGAGATAGTTGAGTTTATAGAAGCAGATGAGGAGGCATTTGTAACTTTTAAAGCAAAATTATCTTCTGGTGATATGGAGGAAAAGAGCCGATTTTTAAAGGTAAATGGCAGGTGGTTTTATGAGAGTGGAAGTATAAAAATAACAAACTAGTCAAATAATTAATTAAGAACAAAAAATAATAATATATAATGTTACATCTTTGAATTTAAAAAGGAATAAAATGAAAACAGTAGTAATGATTTTGGGACTATTACTTTTAGGAGCTATGGCATATTTTGGTTACAGTTATGGCACACAAAAAAGTACTGAGGTATCCATGAAAAAGGATAATGATGTGGTAGTACAAAAAATAAAAAGTGTACAGACTGAAGTAGTAGAAGAGCCTAATGAGGAAAAAATAGAAACAGACATCGCTGTTAAATCCTCTATAGTAGAGGAGATTCCCTCTGAAGAGATGGAAGATGTTGTAGATGAAGAACTTGCAGAAGCAGACCAAGCTCCTGAGGGGGAAGAAGATATTATCGAAGATGAAGACAACAAAGATGCTGCTCTTCCTGAAAATATAGATGAAATTGTAGCAGAACAAGAGGCTTTAATGGATGAAGTAGTAGAAGATGAACATGGTTTTGAGAAAATAAAAGATAAAGAGGAGTTTGAAAAAAATAAACATATAAAATCTTTCTCTTCAACTAAAAAAGATGAGATGAAAGTAGAGCAAGATTTACCTTCTTTAGAGACCGAGACAGAGGAAGAGAAGATTATAAGAGAAGAAGAGGCGATGAATCAAGCAGCGATAAATGAAGATAATATTAGCGAATAAAAACAACATTAATAATGAAAAATTAACGTATAAGGAATAAGATGAATAAAATAGTAGTTTCTATAATAGTATTATTAATAGGGTTGATAGCCTATTATAGTAGTTTTTTAGTAGAAAAAGTAGCTCAAGAAGAAAAAAAATATTTAAATAGTTTTAATAAAGTAGAGAAGAATATGGCTATTAATTCATTGCCAAAAGAGGAAACATCTGTAAAGGTGATAGAAAAAGCATCAATAGAAGAAGTTCCTGAAGAGAAAGCTTTACAAGAAGAAGAGCCAGAAGAAGTGGTTGCAGAAGAAGACAATTCAACTGAAGAGGTTCTTGATGAGGAGAGTTATGCAGAAGTTATAAATAAACAAGAAGAACTGCTCGATGAAATATTAGGAGATGATGGTAGACATCAAAAGGAAACGCCTCTCTTAGGAGCAGATAGAGAGAAGCTTGAAAAAGAAAAAAATGTTAGCGAATAACCTCATCAACCTCTAAAGTTGCAGCTCTCCATGATGGTATAATGGTTGCAGCTATATAGATAGGAACCGATAGAAAAAAGACTAAAAACAGCGTTTGAATGTCAAAAACAAATGGCAACTCAAATGATGTTTTTAGTTGAGAATACCCTACAAAAATTTCACGTAGTAGTGGAGCTTGGAAAAGGTAGACAAAAGCAAAAGCTAAAAGTGTGCCTAGTAAAAAAGCCAAAAATGAGATGATAAATGATTCATAAAATTTCTCTTTTAGAACATCGTCAACCCTCCAACCTATGGCTTTAAGTATTCCTATTTCTCGTTTCTCTTCTGAGCTTAGTCCTGATGCTTTGTCATAAATAATCATAAAAAATGTAAAGAGAGCTACTGTAAAAAGGGCTAAAAAAAGACCAGACTTGTAGTCAAAAATATTTTGGTAACTCACTTGTAAATCGTTTGAGGTGATGACCCTGCTATCTGGGTAGAGTAGTTTTATTTTAGAGGCAATGGTTGTAATTTCTTCAGGATTTGGGACTTTTACCACTATGTCAGTGGCTTTATCTTGGGCTATGTCAAAAATCTCTCTTACATTTTCTGTTGACATGAGTATCATATCGTTTGACTCTAGTTTGGTATCACTTTTAAATGTACCTGCTATGCTTAGTTGTTTAAATGTACCATCAGGCTTTATGAAGTTGAAGTATTTTTTGTAGTAGTTTTTCTCCATTACTTTTTTTACTCCCTCTCCTACAACCATCTGCTTACTGCTGTCAAGTTCATCAAAATCAAACTTGTTAACTACGGTATCAAAACTCTTCTTGTATTGTTGTGCATACTGCTCTATGCCCATAACCGAGAAGTTGACACCTGCATTTTCAAAGTAGTAGTAACCCCATACTCTAGGGAGAGCCTCACTAACTCCTGTTATGTTTAGTATCTCATCGGCAACAGAGGTATCTATGTCATAGTGTCGTCCTGCTTTGATTTTCTGTACAATTATTTGAGGCAGAGCATCTACGGTAGTTTGTAGTTCATGTTTAATGGAGCCAGTTATAAAAAATACCGAGCTAAGTAGGGCAGTTAAGAGGGTAAAAACCACCAAGATAAAAATATTTTTACTCCTGTTTCTAAAGAGAGCATTAATGGCATATTCGACAAGATAGAGGTTTATTTTACGGCTCAATGGTTGATTCCTTGTTGATAATATGTGAGTGAGAGTAGGTAAAAGTAGAGGGGAAATACTCTCTAAGGTCTGGGTCATCTCTGTAAATAGAGAAGAGGTCAGCCAGACTTCTGTGTCGAACAGCTGTGGTTTCAGTTACTATGGCAAGGTCAGGAAGACCAGCTATTTGAACAAACTGCTCTTTTTTCTCTTTTTGGGTTTTATTTATAGATTTGCTACGTTGTATATAGAAGAGTTCCATTGTCAATAGGGTAGTTAGTCCAATGAGTAGGTAGAAGAAAATATAACTTTTTTTATGCATTCTATCCTCTTCGTTTTTTGATTTATATACTCGTAGGTTTGTGCCATGCCAAACGTCAAATTTCAGTTCAATAGGTTATGGTTATTTCAATTAATTATTGATGCCGATTCAAATTTGACGTGTGACATGGTCACACCTACGGTTTATTTGTCTAACTTAGACACTTCGTCTTTTGTTATTTTATCAAAAGTAACTACAGATTTACCATTATGGTCATGTAAAAATGTTTTGGCATCAGCCTCTTTTTCAAATGGTATCAGTTCATTTCCCATGGGTCCTGATACATCTGAACCGATGACATAAAAAGCTTTTTGTCCATCAATAGCCTTTTGACTGTAGTAATCGCTTACTAAAATCTCTGTAATATTTTCTTTTTTTGCATCAAAGTAGAATTTCATAAGGTCTTTGACTCCATCAAATGAGTAGTGTTGTTCTGTTTGACCATTTTTGTAAAATATCTGTGCCACCCATTTTGGGAATTTGTATGCAAACATACCACATACAGGACACTTCTCATCTTTGTTGACAACGATTTTTTTTAGATGTTCATCAGCACCTTTAACCCGTTTTACTTCCCAAAGGTAGAGTGTTACAGCTTGAAGTTGTTTCTCTTTTAGTGGTTGACATAGTTTATTAGAAACGATGGCTGACTTAAGTTGGTTTATCTCAACATAATCCATAGGGTTAATGCTCTCTTGACACTTCTTTTCAAAAAGCTTTTTCCCCATAGGGTACATTTTTTTCTCTTTTTTCATCTGAACCATGGCAATATCTTTTTCTAAAGAGGCATTGGCTTTTGCAAAGGCAGTTTTAAAATCAGTAACTTCACCACCATACTCTTTTGCAAAGGCTTTAGCCTCATCTTCACTAGCAAAGGCAAGTTTAGAAACCTTGCTCATGGTTCCTTTTATTTTAGAGTTTAGAACATAAAAGGCTTTGTTGGCATCTATAAGTTTTTCAGAGTTTACGTCTACCACTTGAACACCATCTAAAGAGATGTTGTGTTCATGACTGTCAACAGCCAAACAACGCATAGAGCAGTATTGTCGCTTTTTACCATCTTTTAGTTTTGCTGTGTGTGATGTTTTGTAGAACATTTTAAGGTTCATTCCACAAACAGAACACCACTTTTTCTTTTGCCCCTCTTGGATAAGTGTTGGTTTACCCGAAGCCATTTTGCTAAATGTATTCTCTGCGTAAGAGGCAGAATATAATCCAACTAGAAGCATAAAGGCTAAAACTATTTTTTTACTAAACATTAAGAATCCTTATATTTTAAATTATAATCAATTATAGCTTTGTAGTGTTAAATGAGTGTTAAGAAACACATCTTTATTTTCTTCAATTTAATTAGTACTAATTTATTTAATAAAAGAAGTATATAGATACAATAGCATTATAATTAAAAAAAGGGGAGATTATGAATACTGTTTATGATTTGGTAATTATTGGTGGTGGCCCTGGGGGAATAGGTGCCATAGTTGAGGCAAAAGAGTTGGGACTTGCTAAAGTATTGCTCATAGAGAAAACAGAGAATCACTCTCATACCATTCGTAAGTTTTACAAAGACAAAAAACGTGTCGATAAAGATTGGCAAGGTCAGGCTGTAGAGCTTGAAGGTAATGTTGACTTTGTAGATGGTACAAAAGAGAGTACTTTAGACTATTTTGACAAACTTTTAGATGATGAACTTATAGACAGTAAGTTTAATTGTGAAGTTCAAAAGGTGACTAAAGTAGATGATGTTTTTACCGTTGAGACCAGCGATGGAAACTTTCAGGCTAAAAACATCATCGTTGCCATAGGGCGTATGGGTAAACCAAACAAACCAAGCTATAAAATCCCTGCATCTTTACGTTCAAAAGTTGGTTATAACCTAGATAAATGTGGAAACGATGAAAAGGTTTTAGTTGTAGGTGGTGGTGACTCTGCTGTAGAGTACGCTTGTGACTTGAGTGAGACCAACGAGGTAACTTTAACCTACCGAAGAGAGACCTTAGGACGACCAAACCCAACCAACCAAGAGATGATATCCAAGTATGCTAGTGAGGGAAAAGTCGCTTTAAAACTGGGCATCGACATAGAGGGTGTAGAGAGTGAACATGGAAAATTATGTGTTAATTATAATGATGGAACACATGAACTCTATGACAGAGCTGTCTTTGCCATTGGTGGGACGACACCAAAAGACTTTTTAAAGGCTTGTGGATTTACTCTTGATGAAAAGGGTGAACCAATTTTTGACGAAAACTATGAAAGTGAAACCAAAGGACTTTACGTCGCAGGAGATATCGCTTTTGCAAGTGGTGGGAGTATCGCTATCGCCTTAAATCATGGGTATAGGATTGTTACTCATATTTTGGGGTAGGGGTAAGAGTTTTTTATCAGAAATTTAAAATCTATAGGGTGCCGTTTTCGAACGCACCTTCAATATCCTAAAATGAAAGCTCATCAAAACGAAAACATGATTTTATGCTATATTTTCAAAAACCAACCTTTACCCATAATAGAGTATAATCTTTCATCATGACCCAATTTTCATTTTTATACCCACAAGCATTGGTGCTACTGTTACTTTTACCCTGTTTTATACTTTGTAAAATAAAGGCTAAAACACTCTACTTCTCTAAGCCCGAGTGGTTGCCTAAACAGAGCTTTTCTTGGAACAGTTTACTACTTTTGACCATGCTTATTTACACGCTTTTGGTTTTGGCTTTGGCTTCTCCATTTTCTTACAGCTCTTCTTTGGCTTCGGAGAAAAAGGGGCGTGACTTGGTGTTGGTGTTGGACACCAGTGGGTCTATGGCAGAGCGTGGGTTTAATAAAAAGGATAAAAATCAAAACAAATACGACATCTCTGTAAGCCTGGCTAAGGCGTTTATAAAAAACAGATATGACGACAACATAGGGTTGGTGGTCTTTGGAAGCTATGCATTTTCTGCTTCTCCTTTGACTTACGACCTAAAAGGCTTAAGTGAAATGTTTGACCTCATGAGCGATGTGGGTATAGCAGGAACCAGCACAGCCATAGGGGATGCTCTTATGCAAGGTTTGTACACCTTAGAAGCAGGGGAGGCGAAGTCAAAGGTGTTGATACTCTTAACCGATGGTCAGCACAATGCAGGGAAAAACTCACCACACCAAGCCGTGACCTTGGCAAAACAACGAGGGGTCAAGGTCTATACTATAGGCATAGGGAAAAAGGGTGACTACGATGAGGCGTTGCTCTCTACCATTGCTAAAGAGTCAGGGGCTAAGAGCTTTTTTGCGTCGACTGCTGATGAACTT
>JALVXD010000274.1 GCA_027038295.1 Campylobacteraceae bacterium | reverse complement strand
ACTGCTGAAGTCAACTTTAATTATGGCTCCGAATGCTGGATTCGAACCAGCGACCAAGTGATTAACAGTCACCTACTCTACCGCTGAGCTAATTCGGAACATATACCAATTAAATTGGAGTGCGATTATAGACAAAAAACCCTTTGATGTCAAGAGTTTTTATCTTTTTGTCAAATAAAAAGTATATATTAACCCGATGACTCTATATCTTTTCGTGATATATAAAAATTATACCCCCCACAATCAAGTTTATCTATTTTTCTATCATTCACCAAAACTTGAAATTTTTCTTTACTTTTACTATCAAACAGCACATCAATATCTTCTTGTGTCAATGGTCTCTTTTTTAAAGTCTCTAAAATATCTTCAGAAGTATAGGTTGACGGTTTTTTCTCTACTTTTTTACGTGATGCTATATAAACAGGTAAAGAACTATCAAACTTCAAAGAAATTTCTCGTAACGCTTCATAAGTTAAAGCTTCTACTTTATAAGCAGGTGGTCTATCTATGGTTCCTATGTCTATACGTGTTGGTTTTAACTTTAACAAGAACTTATTTAATGCCTCTATCTCTTCATCACTATCATTAATGGTTTTAACCATAAGAATTTCTATAATAAGTGGATTTCTAAATTTCTCTTTGAACGTTAACATACCCTCTTTTATCTTCTCTACATCTATTCCCTCATGTGACCTATCTAAACGTTTTAAACAACGCCCTGTGGCACAATCAAGAGAAAGTTTTACAGTATCAAACTTCATCAAGGCTTCTTGAGTCTTCTCATCATCTATTTTCGCTGCATTAGAAAGTATTAGTGTTTTTATCGAACCTTTTACCTTATTTATTTCATCCATTAATTCTGACAAGTAGGGGTAAAGTGTCGGCTCACCATTGGCTGTAACAGTTAAAGCATCAATGTCTTGATGATTTTGCAATGAGCTATTTAAAGCTTTCATAATCTCCTCTACCGAAATTACATCTTCATACGCACCCATGGTTTTAGCAGGGTCGAGTTCACAATAGAGACAATCAAAGTTACACTGTTTTTTAGAAGGACTTAAGTCAATACCTAAAGACTTTCCAAAACGTCTGGAGTTTACAGGTCCAAATATAATATTCATTTATCTACTTTCTAAATTTTTTTTATGCATTATATCATTTTCATAATTATGAATTACAAATTTACACATACAACTCAAATTAACAAGTTAAATATTTATTTTAATTAATATATCATCAATACTTTTGATACAATAGAATTCAACATTAACTAAAAGGAACAGAATGAAAAAACTAATCACACTCTCGGCTATAGCCTTATCGACACTACTTTTAACAACTACTGCTCAAGCAAATGAAGAGGCTCAGGCTAAACATGACACTAATGCCACTGAAGCTAAACATGAAACTCATCATCAAAAACACTGGGCATATATGGGGAATGTAGGACCAAAACACTGGAGTGAAGTAAAAAAAGAGTTTCACATGTGTTCAGAGGGTAAACAACAGACACCAATTAATGTTGTTGCAACTAAAGATGTAGACTTAAAACCTCTTGACCTTAACTATACAGCTGGTTCATCATCTATTATTAATAATGGACACACTATCCAAGTAAATGTTGCTGAAGGTAATGTTTTAAAGATTGATGGTGCTGACTATAAACTTAAGCAATTCCACTTCCATGTACCAAGTGAAAACAATATTAATGGTAAAGCATACCCATTAGAAGCTCACTTTGTACACGCTACTGACGATGGTAAATTAGCTGTAGTAGCTGTTATGTTTGAAGAGGGTGCAGAAAATCCTGTTCTTGCAAAAGCTTGGAAAAAAGTTCCATCTTTAAAAGTTGGAGAAGAGGCAAAATGTGGTCTCAGTGCTGATGAAGTAAAAGCTCTTATGCCTGAAAACAAAGACTACTACAAGTTCATGGGTTCTTTAACCACTCCTCCATGTAGTGAAAATGTAAAATGGTACGTTTATAAAAATACTATGACTGCTTCAAAAGAGCAAATTAATACTTTCTTTAGTACTTTTAGTTTCCCTAACAACAGACCTGTTCAAGCAACTAATGATAGAGAAATAGACGAATAACCACCAAGAGGTACAGTAAGTTGTACCTCTTACTTAAAGCTCCCTCCCACTCCTAAAAAATTTATTTTTATGTTAAACTTTCAACCACTCATACAACAATTTTCAAAATAGAAGGAAAACTCCATGGATGGAACACTTAGAAAAAATATTAAAAGTGGTTTAGCAGTAGGCATTGTTCTAAAAGAAGACCAAAGCTCTGGTTACATTACAACAGGAACCGTTAGGGATATTTTAACCAAATCACCAAAACACCCACACGGAATCAAAGTACGTCTTATAGGTGGTGATGTTGGTCGGGTTAAAGAGATTTATTCGTAATATTCGTGGGTATTAACATACCCACATATAAACAGTTATGAACGCTTAGAAGCTCGTTTACATTCACTTACAAAATGAATAGCATTCTCCACAGGCACATCTGGAAGTATTCCATGACCTAAGTTAAAGATATGTCTTCCATCTTTCATGGTTTTGGCTAATGACTCTACGCACTCAGTGGTTGCTTCTTTGCTGTACAGTCTGCATGGTTCCATGTTTCCTTGGAGTACATATTTGTCTCCTAGCTTCTCTTTTGCAAGTGCCATTGGGGTTCCCCAATCTACACCAAATACATCAAAGTTTCCATAGACTAAGCCACGCTCTATAAACGAAGCAACACCCTTAGGGAACATAATAATCGGCGTATCAGGATACTTAGATTTTAAGTAATCTGCTATCTCAACCATATATTTCCATGAGAACTCATCGTACAGACCAGGCTCTATCGCTGCTGCCCAACTGTCAAAAATCTGTACCACATCAATCCCTGACTCTATCTGCTGTTCCATGTAGTATTTTACTACTTGGGTTACTTCATGTAAGATATTATGCAACAGTTCAGGATTTGAGTACATCATCTTTTTACAGATATTATAGGTCTTTGTTCCTTGACCCTCTATCATGTAGGTAGCCAGTGTCCAAGGAGCTCCACAGAAACCAATAAGGGCAATGTTGTCATCACGCTCATCGAGTTGTGTTCTAAGAAGCTTAATGGTGTCGTAAACATATGTCAACTTATCGGCTGCCTCTTTTCCACCTATGAGTCTATCCAAATCTTCTTGACTCTCTAAGGGGTCATTGAACTTTGGTCCAAAACCTTTTATAAACTCTAAATCCATTCCCATCTCATCTGGAATTACCAAAATATCTGAAAAGAGAATCGCTGCATCAACACCGACTATGTCAAGTGGTTGAATAGTTACTTCAGCTGCTTTTTTAGGGTCATGACAAAGGTTTAAAAAGTTACCTGCCTCTGCACGTACTGCTTTGTACTCAGGAAGGTATCGTCCTGCTTGTCTCATCATCCATACTGGAGTGTATGGAGTCTCTTTACCTAGACATGCGTCTACAAAAATTTTACTATTACTCATTAATGGTCACCACCTTTATGTAAAAAATATAATGCTACAGCCAGAGCCAAAATAGAGATAGCAAAATATACTAAGTCTAATGCTCCGTTGTATGTTGTGAAAAGTACCCGTTGGAAAAAGTTTACCACCAATACCATAACGATTACTTTACCTAGTTTATCTTTGAGTTCATCAAGTGAATGAATCTCTAAGATTTTTGATGCACCTTGCTTTTTAGCCACATCTATCTCTGAAATGAAAAGCTCATAAAGTCCAAAACCAAAGATAAACATCACGACAGCCATTAAGTATAAATCGACAGCTCCTATCAGTCCCCCAACAATCACCTCATGAAATTTCTCTGGATGAAGATGATTTAAATAGGTTGTTATCACATTAGAAACAACGCCCCAAATATCAACAGATGCCACAATAAATAGTGCAATGCCACCCAACATAGAGAAGATAACTGCAAGAAGTACAAAAAATCTTGTATTCCACAACAGACTCTCAAAAAAATGTTCAATAAACTTCATATTAATCCTCTAACTTTATCCACTTTTGAGCAATACGCACAGAATTTGTTGCTGCCCCTACTCTCACTTGGTCAGCCACACCCCAAAGATGAAGTATGTTTGACGCATATAAATCTTTTCTAATTCGTCCTACATAGGTCTCATCGGTATCGGTTGAGGTCATAGGCATTGGGTATTCATTGTTTTCTAGGTCATCTACTAGAGTAACATTTTCAAACTCAGCTAAAACTTTTCTAGCCTCTTCTACAGAAACATCTACACCCTCTTCAAAAGTAATGGTAATGGACTCAGAGTGAGAACGAAGAACAGGAACACGCACACAGGTTGCACTCACTGCAAAATCTGAATGCATAATCTTATTGGTCTCTAGTACCATCTTCATCTCTTCTTTAGTATAACCATTCTCTTGAGGTGTGTCAATATGAGGAATTACATTCAACGCAATCTGATGAGTGAACGCTTCAACTTTAGTTTCATCTAACCTAAAGGCAAAGAAGTCTTGCATTTGACGCACCAACTCTTCCATTCCTGCTTTCCCTGCTCCTGATGTTGCTTGATACGTTGAGACATCGACTCTTTTTATACCATACAAATCATGTAACGGTTTAAGCAGTTGTACCATCTGAATGGTAGAACAGTTAGGGTTAGCGATAATCCCTGTCTCTTCCCAAAGCTCAATATCTTCAGGGTTAACTTCTGGTACTACCAAGGGTACTTCATCCATCATTCTAAAGTGTGACGTGTTATCAATCACCACTGCACCTGATTCTACTGCATACTTTGCATATTTTTCCGAGATACTACCACCAGCAGAAAAGAAAGCAATATCTATACCACGATTTTCAAATACTGTTTCAGTTAACTCTTCGATTCTATGCTTTTTACCAGCAAACTCTATATAATTACCTGCAGAGTTTGCAGATGCCAAAGGCAATAACTTTCCAATAGGAAAGTTTTGTTCTTCTAAAACTCTAAAAAGCTCTTCACCAACAGCTCCACTCGCACCAACGACAGCAACGTTATACTGTTTCACATCTATCCTTTACTGTTGAATCTTTTCAACTTTTATTATTTGGTGTTATTTTAACTAAAGAGGTGTGAGGATTGGCTTTTTGCTAAGGTTTTTAAATATTACAAAGAGAAGATGTATCATTGTGTGAGTATTTTTACTCACACAATTTTTAACTAACTACACTCATAGGTATCAGATACACTATCATATTTAGCATTTTTAAGGTCACAATATTTATCAGATACGGGAAGCGTAGAATCTTCTTCATCCATTGCATTTATCTCTATATCTTCTATCTCAGAAGTCGATTCTTCATACTTTTCTTTTTCTAATGCATTCATTACATATTTTTCATGAGGAAGACGAATAGTATCTTTATCTATTTCTAATTCAATATCATTAACAATATTAGCTTCAGAAATAGTTGGTTTTTTAATACTATTCTTAAAATGTGAAACTTTATCTATTTTAGCAAATCTACTTAAGTCAA
The DNA here is from genome assembly GCA_027038295.1 of Campylobacteraceae bacterium. Taxonomy (GTDB): domain Bacteria; phylum Campylobacterota; class Campylobacteria; order Campylobacterales; family Sulfurovaceae; genus UBA1140. The sequence goes on along the minus strand of JALVXD010000274.1, from coordinate 1,056 downwards.
TAAAACATTTACCATCTTTACATGTCATAGAAGATGAAGCAGTAACATTGACTGTAAGCAGTGCTAACGATAATAAAGTTGAGACCATCATGTTGTTTTTCATAAAATACTCCTTAAGATAAAATCCTTGATAGAATAATTATGACGAAATTTAGTAAAAAAAACAACAAATATTAAAATAAATCTTTAATTTTTATAAAAATGTTTGATTTATTTTCACTTTTGGATTTTATCCAAATATAAAATAATAAAGAAGAATATTATTGATTTTTTTATTATTTTAACTATTTTTTATTGTTATTTATAATTAATAGTAAAGTTAAAAAATGACTATTTTTTGACTATTTAAGAGATTCTAAAGGTTCATATATGGATAGAGAGATACCCATATATATGAAGAGGAAGTACTCTACTCTTGACTCTCATCAGTAGTCGTATCACTACCATCTTCACCAATCACATCTGGCTCTTCTGCTTCCTCTTTAGGACATTTTGCCATACTGACTACAATATCTTTTTTCTCAACGTTAACCACTTTTACACCCGAGGTATTACGCCCTGCTTTTCTAATGGTCTCCATGTCTACACGTATCATTTTACCTATACTTGTAAGACACATCATATCTTTGTCTGATTCTACTAGAACCACACCAACCACATCACCTGTCTTAGCAGAGAGCTTCATAGAGATAACCCCTTTTCCTGCACGGCTCTGCTCTCTGTACTCTGAAGCTGTTGTTCGCTTACCTATACCTTTTTCACTTAACATTAGAAGTTCTGACTCTTCATCTGCTATGGTTGTTGCACCACAAACAAAATCATCTTCTATTTTAAATTTAATAGCTGTTACACCACGTGAAACTCGACCTATCTCTCTTGCATCTTCTACTTTAAATCGAATACATTGACCTTTTTTAGTGGTCAAGAAGAGCCATTTGGTCTCAGGCATCACAATTTTCGCTGTAACAATAGCATCATTTTCATCAAGGTTAATCGCTCTTACACCATTGGTTCTAATATTTGAATACTCTTTTAGGTTTGTTCTTTTAACAATAC
>JALVXD010000273.1 GCA_027038295.1 Campylobacteraceae bacterium | reverse complement strand
AAAGAGCTAACGGTATATGTCGAAGACAAAGTAGCCAAACTTATGTTGGAGACGCTGTTAGAGAGTGCCACGCGTAAACGCATTTATATTATAGATGTAGGAAGCAAAGAGAACTTAGTACGCATGATAGGAAGCCATTACCGAAACGATTCACTAGGCAAAGCTATTGCCATAGCCGATGGTGATTTAACAGAAAAAGAGTTAAGGGGTTGGTATAAAACTCATATGCTTAGAGCTTATAAGGGTGAAGCGTTTAATGAAGAGAAGTTTCAACAAGAGTCTAAAGTTTTGTTTTCTAAATTCGCAGGAGACAATGCCCCTGAAAAGTATATGTTAGAGAAACTAAAAGAGAGTGAAGATTTTACACGGTATGTGGATGATAGTGATGAGTTTGTTTCGTTTATTGCTTGTGAGATTTCTTTGAGTGACCATCATGGGTTGTTTCGGGTTGTTGAGAGGGTGGTTTTGTTTTTTGGTGACGAATTTAGTAATATAAAAAAGTTTATTGAGAAAGGTTTAAATGAGTAAAATATTTTATTTATATAGTTTAACAGAAGATAGAGAAGACAAATTATGGAAAGATGCGATTTTTGTTTTTGATACATCATTTTTACTTAACCTATATGAGTTTTCTAAGACACAACGAAAAGATATTTATGAAAATATTTTTGAGAAAATAAAAGATAGGCTTTGGATTCCTGCTCATGTTCAGTATGAGTATTTAAAAAATAGAGAAGCTGTTATAAGTAAACCTATTACGAATCAATTAGAACCTTTAGAAAAAGATATTAAAGTATTGAAAAAATCTATTGTTGATTTAAATTCTTCAATAGAAAAAAATATTATTAAAAAAATAGAGTCTTTACAAGAACGAACTAAAAAAGATAATAAGCATACTTATCTTAAATCGGAATATTTTGATGATTATAAAAATGTCATTGATGCTTTAATGGTAAATAATCTTAAGTCACTTGAAGAAGCTGAAGAAATTGAAAAAGAGATATTGTTAGAGCTTAATGAAACAAAAGAAAATATTAAAAATGTAGAATTAAATGATGATGTTTTAGCATTTATTGAAAAATATTTTGAAGTTGGTAGAGAGTTTACTTTTGATGAGGTTATTGAGATAACTAAAGAGGGTAAACATAGGTATGAATTTAAAATTCCTCCAGGATATGGAGATTTCTATAAGAAAGAAAAAAAAGGAACGCAAATTTTTGGTGATTTGATTATTTGGAAACAAATATTAGAATATGCTAAAGTTAAAAAGTTACCTATAATTTTTCTTACAAATGATACTAGAAAAGATGATGATTGGTGTACCGTTGATAGTAGAGGAAGAATCAAGAAGCCAAGAGAAGAGTTGATAAAAGAACTGTATGATTTTTCAGGTGTTGAGTTATGGATGTATAATTTTGAATCTTTTGTACTTAATGCTGAAAAGTATTTAGAGGGTAAAGTTGATAAAGTATTACTTGAATATTTAAGACTACATAATATTAAAATTGAAACAATGAATTATCTTATACAGAATAATGATTATATTATAAATTCAATAATAAATATGATGCTTAATGGTCTTGTAGGAGCAGAGTTAAAAATAGAAAATAATTTACAACAATATAAGCAAAGTATTCAAACTCATTTTAAATGGATAATTGACTATACAAATGATTCAAGTATAAATTTTGATGATTATACATCAAATGACTTACCTACTTTTTACTTTGAATATTGTAACTTTTATAAAAGTGTAAAAGATTATATTAAAACTGTAGATGCTCGTAAAGAAGTAAAAGAAAATTTAGAAGATTATTTTTCTTATTTAGAAGAGTTTTATTGTGGGGAGGGTTTAGAATAGTGAGTATAAAAATCAATTTTTTAAAAGCATTCAACGGTGATGCTATACATATATCATATAACACTAAAAATGGTTTAAAAAAAAATATATTAATAGATGGTGGCGTACCTAGAACTTATATGAATAATCCACATGGAAGACCAGCCTACGGAGAGCTTAAAACAGAAGTAATTGATAATTTAGGTAATGATGAAAAGATAAATTTATTGATTATAACTCATTGGGATGATGACCATATAGGTGGAATAATTAAATGGTTTGAAGAAGATGAAACAGCAAAAGATAAAATTGGGAAAATATGGTTTAATGGGGGATTGCTTATAAATGAGTATTTTGATACAAATCATGAAAATTCTAATAAGTGTGAACTTGATATTTCAGATTTTCCTTTTACTAGTTCGGCACAAGGTATTTATTTTGAGGATATTATTGCTGAATATGGATTATGGAATGAACAGTTAGTTAAAGTTGGACAAATAGCAGAAGATGAAGATATTAAGTTTACAATTTTATCACCTACTGATGTGAAATTAGAAAAGTTATTAAAAGAGTGGGAAAAAAGTCCAAATAATCCATATACAAGTAGCGAAAATGATTATGATAAGACTATTGATGAGCTAATGGCATATATTGATGAAAGTAAGTTTAAAGAAGATTCAACAATACACAATGGAAGTTCAATAGCTTTTATTTTAGAAATTGATAAAAAGAAGATGCTTTTTTTAGGAGATTCACATCCTAGTGTTATTTGTGAGAGTTTAATAAATTTAGGAGAACCCTTACCTCTAAAGGTAGATTTTGTAAAAGTTTCTCATCATGGAAGTAGGGGAAATACATCTGATGAGTTACTTGATATGATAGATTGTAATAATTTTGTATTATTGGCTGATGGAACGCACAAGGGGCTACCTCATAAAGAGACATTAGTAAGGATTATGAAGAAAAAGAATGGTTGTAATTTTTATTTTAACTACTCTGAATTGATTAAAGATATTTTTGGTAAGGAAATAGATGATAGTCGATTTGATGCTAAATCAATTTTGGATTTAAGATTATGAGTTTTTCAGAAAATTGTAGACGATGTTCTGTCAAGGTTGATAATGGAACAGGTGTACTTGTGTCGCCTAACACCGAAGAATACTCATATATCCTAACGGCAAAGCATAATTTGTATCATGATTATGAAAATAAAAAGTGTACAGAACCTAAGTTGTTAGATAGTATAAAATTGGTTGCTTATGATGAGAGTATTAAACTATCTCTATTAAAGATATATGAGTTAGATGAATGTGATATAGATATAGCTATTTTAAAAATTAAAAAAGTTAATACTTGTGTTTCTAAAATAAAGCTTGATGAGCCTAAGAATGGTCAAAAATATTTTCTTTATGGTTTTCCTAAACATAGAAGAGATGACAAGTACTCAAAAGAAGAACAAATTCGTAATTTTGAATTGAAAGTGGTTGATGAACTTTCTAATCATGAAATTATTGTAGAAAATGATAAGTATTATTCTCAATCAGACATTGATGGTTGTTCAGGTGGTGGGGTTTTTGAAAATATAAATGAGGAGTCTTTTTTAGTAGGTATTGAGTTTAGAATGGATAGTGTTGGAAAAAAAGATGATAATAATACTAGACTTAGATTTATTTCTATAAAAGCTTTTGATGAAATTGTTTATAAGTATAATGATGAGTTGGTTTATTTAGATGATACTAAAAATTTCAATAAAAAATATAATATTGAAGAAACACTTATTAATTTAGGAAATGAAAAATCTATTGTAATAAAAGCAGTACCTGTAGAAATAGATGAGGTAGATAGTAATGGTGAAAATAAAAAGAAAATTTTGAATGTTTCTATTTATCCTGTTACTTTTAAAGAATATGAATTATTTTGTGAGGATACAGCAAGAAGTATTCCTGATGATGAAGGATTGGAAAGAGGTAACAAGTCAGTAATAAATGTAAATTGGAATGATGCTATGGATTATTGCACGTGGCTAAATACAAAGAAGAAAGTAGATGGATGCAAATATCGTCTTCCTTCAATAAAAGAATGGGAATATATTGCGAATAAAAATCTAAATAAAAACGATTATAGTGAAAAAATAGGTCTATTAGGTATATGTGATATGTATGGAAAATTATTAGAATGGACTTGTCGTGATAAGTATTTAGATAAAAATGAAGATACAAGAATAGCTAAAGGTAGTTCCTATCGAAAATCAAGAAAATATATTTATGATGTTACGAAATATGAAGAATTTATACCAACTGAAAAAAATGATGAAGTTACTTTTAGGGTTATAAGAGAAGATGTAATATAATATTTTTAAAAGGATTTAATTTTATGGATAATTTATATAGAAGATATGACCCAAAACAACCTCTTATTGATGAACTAGAAGAAAATTCAAAGGATTTAAAAAATAAATCAGAAGAATTATTTAAATTGCTTCAAGAAGTAATTAATGTAGAAGAATCTCAAAATAAAATATTTAATTCTATAAATGATATAGATGCTTTAATTACCTATATTAGTAATACAGCTGATGAAACTATTACTAAAAGAATAAAAAAAGTTATAAAAGATAGAGGTTTATAAGCTCATTTTTCTATATCGCAATGTTTTGTTTCATCTACGCAATATCTTTTAATAAATGCACAAAAATAATCTTCTAGGTTTTCCCGAATCTGTTTTTGCTTTGGTATTCTTTCTTGATTAATTTTATTTTTTGCAATATAATAAAAGTGACAATATGCTTTTTTTAAAGATGGTTCAAAATTAGAATCATAGTCTTTAAATTTTATTGTACTGTCAAGACATTTATCTTTTATCCATTCAAAATGTTGTTTTAAATTCAAAATAAACTTATTTTTTTTATCACCTTTTAACGATAGCACATAAACTTCATCTTCATTTTCTAAAAGTTCCTCTAAAATATCATTTATAATTAAATGCTCTTCTAAAAAAAGTTTTGTTTGAAGTTGTATTTCATGATATTCAAGATAGGTGTCTAGTGATTCAATACACATGCCAATTTCCCCCTTTTAATTTCCAACAAAATAAAATAATACAGTAAAATACTGCTATAGAAATATTCTATCATTTAAAATTAAAAACATATACTAAAAAAGAGTTAATAATGCCAAAAAATATCAAATTGAAACCTCATGATACACTTGAAGAATGGCACGACAAAATCCGAAAAATAAGGAATAACGAGCATAAACTAAAGATGTTAGTTATTGAGAAAATACTAGCAAATTCTAACATATCAGCTAAAGAAGTACAAGATATATTTTTTATATCTCCACGCACCATGTACAACTGGATAAACCAATACAATGAAAATGGATTAGAGGGCTTAAAAGCCAAACCAACCAAAGGCAGGGGTTCAGGAAAAGGAAACCTAAAAGTAGACGATGAGGTCTATGTCGCATTAAAAGAGGAGATGGCAAAAGACCCAACCAAAAAATGGACAGGAAAAGAGAAACAACAGTACATAAAAGAGAAGTTTAACATAGAGGTTACACAAGCAGGGATTGCTTATAGGTTGAAGAGGTTGTGAGTGTATGTTTTTAATTTTAAAAATTGGGGACACGTAGGTTTGACCATGTCAAACGTCAAAATATGATTGGCATAATTAAAGATATAAACAGCCATATTGTTTGAACCGAGAATAAACGTTTGACATGGTCAAACCTACGATTTAAAATTTACCATACTTATTGGTTAGGACTTCACATTTTATGCTGTTTTGGTTTTGTCGGTGTAGTCGGGGACTACACCCTACGGTTTTTCACTTTTAAGTAATATTCCATTTTAAAAATTATATTTTTTGGCATTTAAGCAAATAGAGTGAATAGCACTATCTAAAATATGCTATAATAGTTTAAATACCTATAAAGGATAGACTTATGAGCTTAAATGAAATTATAAATGAAGCACTTATCTTGAAGCCTCAAGAGCGTTATTTGATTATTGAAAATTTAGTACAAAGTTTAAATCAACCAAATTCTGAAATAGATAAGCTTTGGATTGAAGAGTCAATGAAGCGAGTTCAAGCCATAAAAGATGGTACACTTAAAACAGTCTCTTACGAGGATGTTTTTGCTTCATGAAATTAGAATTTTCAGAGTTAGCCAAGCTTGAAATAGAAGATGCAAGAGACTATTATAATTTGCAACAAGAAGATTTAGGTGAACGATTTAAAGAACACATAAAAGAGAGTGTTGATAGCATAGCTCAATTTCCTCTTCTTTATCCTAAAGTAACAGACGAATTACATCGAGTAGTAGTACATAAATTTCCATATAGTATTTTTTATATATTGTTAGATGAAACTATTGTGATTGTTTCTGTTGCCCATCAGCATAGAAAACCATTCTATCAATGTTAGAAGTTTAACATAGAGGTTACACAAGCAGGGATTGCTTATAGGTTGAAGAGGTTTTGAGTGTATGTTTTTAATTTTATTTATAGGCATTTTGGTATGCCAATTAACGTCGGCATCGGGGAAACCGACCTACGCCGTTTCCAAATTTATTGATTTATAAAATTGGTTTTGACGAGAGGATATTACAATTTTAAATTTTTGTGTTAAAATGTTTTTATGAAATATAGACGTATCTATTTAGACTCTTATAGTTACTATTTGACCTTGGTTACACAGGGTCGAAAGCCTTTATTGATTGACAATATAGATGTACTTCGTCATGCATTTAAAT
>JALVXD010000272.1 GCA_027038295.1 Campylobacteraceae bacterium | reverse complement strand
CCACTAAGTGTATTGGCTGTGGAACCATCTAAATTCACCTCTATTTCATCTTCACCATTCTCATTTAAACTTACTATTGAGAAGAGAAATTTAAGTGCTGGTAACTTTAACTCTGCTAAATAACCTTTTAAAACTTTTTCTAAAACTATAGCACTTTTCTTTCTAGTTAAAGAGATTTTCTTTGCTAAAATAGTAAGTTCTGTTAGCTCCATACTTAAAAAAGATTCCAGCATACTTTTATCTTGCTCTATATTTTTATAACCAGCCAACTCTTTTTTCTTTTCATCCACATAAATAAGTGCCTCTTCTATGCTTCCATATCTATTTTTTAATGCTGAAATTTTCTCTAATCTATCTAATACTGATTCAATATCCACTTCTGCTAACTCATCAGAAAGAGACTCTATATCTTCAAAATCTGCACGTAACTGGTTCATCATATCTGAAAATATAGAATCATCTTTATCTAACAGCCTATATACTTCAGAAACTGACTCTTCAAAAGAAAAAACCCCATTTGCATTTTCTAGTGCATCATTAACTTTATCGATTCGTGAGAGTTGATGTTTAACCTTTAGTAACTCCTCATCTTCTCCCATTCGAGGATTAATACTCTCTATTTTATCTATCTCAAACTCTGCAAACTCTATGAGTTCTACAAGCTTTGCTTCATCTGCTTTTATCTTCTCTAATTGGCTTAACTTTATTTTATACTTTTCATAACGACTCTTATACTCTTTTAAAAGCTTTTTAAAAGTTTTATCTTTGGCTATTAAATTGTTATCTATAAGAGCCAATAAATCACTACTTGAAAAACCACTCTTATCTCTCACAGATAAGAATTGAACAAAAGGAGAAAAGAGCTGATTGAGAGATTTTTTAGGGATATTTTGTCCATCTATAGAGTAGCGTGTCTTCTCTTTTTTAATACTTCTAACCGTCAATTCATCTTCAAAATCAAATGCTTCATGCCGTAACTTTGAAGGCTTAGTTACCAAGACTTCGCAAAGTGTAGCCTCTGCTGTACCATAACCAAAAGTAGACAAGATACTGTTCATAAACAGCGACTTTCCTGCTCCTGATGGTCCAGAAAGAACCACCAAGCCTTTTTCCAGTTCCAACTCTACTTCAGAAAAAGAGATAAGATTTTTTAAATAGACTCTATTAATCATTACTCATCACCCCACGATAATTTATCTCTTAACACTTTAAAATAACTATGCTCTTTTTTATGAAGAAGTTTAGCCGACATAGTAGCTCCTTTAATTACCAACTTATCACTACTTTCAAGTATATAATCATCTTGTCCATCAACCATTACAACCAACTGGTCAGGAGAAGAGAGCTTGATACTAAAATCTATAGGTACAACTAAGGGACGCTGGGTCAATGAATGTGGAGCAACTGGTGTCATAATGAATACCTTAGACAAAGGATAAACTATTGGTCCACCCAAAGAGAGATTATAAGCTGTAGAACCTGTAGGTGTTGAAATAATAAGACCATCTCCTCTATAAGTGTTAAACCAGTCATTATCTATAAATGCATCCAGTTTAATCATATGGGCTATGGTTGGTCTGGTAATTACAACATCATTAAAAGCATAAAATTCATCTCTTTTACCCTCATCATGTTCAATATACCCCTCAATCATCATTCGCTCATCAACTCTATAGTCCCCAACAAGAAGCATCTCAATCATCTCATCCACATACTCTACAGGGGTATCAGCTAAAAATCCTAAATTACCAGCATTAATCCCAAGTACTGGTTTATCAAAGCCATAACTTTTCCTTACTAAGCCTAAAAGTGTTCCATCTCCACCAAGAGAAACCAATAGGTCTACTCGATTACACATCTCTTCAAACTTTATGCCTTTCAAACCAATCATAGTCGCTGACTCACTATCTAAAAGAACTTCCATACCTTTATCTTCAAACTTTTTACTAATTTCACTATAAAGAGACAATATATCTAAAGAGTCAGGTCTCAATACAAAACCAACTATTTTTATGTTATTTAACTGTTCTTTTGACACAATATATTCCTATTTACTAATTATTGTCGATAGCATAACATAATATCTCTTCATCAATTTATTTATATGTCAAATTGTAATCTTTTTTAATTTTACTCTCTATATATACCTATTGATTTAGAAAAATATTCCTACTTCTATGCAACAATTTGCTATAATCGCGAAAAATTTTAATTATATATATTCTATGTATAAATAACAGAGGAAGTAATAGTGAGAACACATTATTGTGCTGATGTAAATGAATCAGATATTGGAGAAAGTGTAACCGTATCTGGTTGGGTAGCGAGTCGCCGTGACCATGGTGGGCTTATTTTTATAGATTTAAGAGACAAAGACCAAGTGGTGCAACTTGTTTGTGACCCTGCTGATAGCGTTGAGGTTCATAAACTAGCTGAGGGTGTAAGAGACCAATTTGTACTTATAGCCACAGGAAAAGTACGTGCTAGAGGTGAAGGACTTGAAAACCCAAAACTTAAAACAGGTAAAGTTGAGATTGTTGTAGATAACTTGATTATAGAGAATAAATCACTCCCTATGCCTTTTGATTTGGGTGATGATAAGGTAAATGAGGAGATTAGACTAAAATATAGATATTTAGAGCTTAGAACTCAAAAGTCATACGACATCTTTAAACTTCGTTCAAAAGCCACTGTGGCTACACGTAATGCACTTGACGAGCTTGGATTTTTAGAGGTTGAGACACCTATTATGACCAAATCTACTCCAGAGGGTGCTAGAGATTATCTTATCCCTTCTCGTGTACATGGTGGTGAGTTTTATGCCATGCCTCAGTCTCCTCAACTCTTTAAACAGCTTTTAATGGTCGGTGGTTTTGACCGTTACTTCCAAATAGCAAAATGTTTTAGAGATGAAGACCTTAGAGCAGACAGACAACCAGAGTTTACGCAAATAGATGTTGAAATGAGTTTCTGTGACCAAGAGAATGTAATTGAGATTGGGGAGAAGCTAATACACTCTATTTTTACTAAGTGTGGTTATGATATTCCTAGTAAATTTAATAGAATGACCTACTCTGATGCAATGGAGCTTTATGGTTCTGATAAACCAGACATGCGTTATGACCTTAAAATGGTAGATGTAATGGACATTTTTGAAAGATGTGACAATGAGATTTTCTCAAACATCGCAAAAGACTCTAAAAAGAACAGAATTAAAGCCCTTAAAGTTCCAAAAGGTGACGAGATATTCTCAAAACGTCAAATGAAAGGTTTTGAAGATTACGTTCGTAAGTTTGGAGCAGCTGGGTTAGGTTACTTCCAAATGAAAGAAGATGGTCTAAAAGGTCCACTTACCAAATTCTTTACAGAAGATGATATTCAAGCCATTATAGACAGATGTGAACTTGAAGTGGGTGACGCTGTATTCTTTGGTGCTGGTAACAAAAAACTGGTATGGGACTACATGGGTCGTTTCAGAATCTACCTTGCAGAAATCATGGATATTATTCCTAAAGACACATTTGAGTTCTTATGGGTAATGGACTTCCCTATGTTTGAAATTGAAGAGGGAAAGATGAAAGCGATGCACCACCCTTTCACCATGCCTGTAACTGATGAAAATGGGAAAATAGTTTATGATGACCTTGAAGATTTACAATCAATTGCTTATGATATCGTAGTAAATGGTACAGAGCTTGGTGGGGGGTCTATTCGTATTCATAAAGAGGAGATTCAAAAAGAGGTATTTAAACTCATGGGTATCTCTGATGAAGAGGCTGAAGAGAAGTTTGGATTCTTACTCGATGCCTTTAAATTTGGTGCACCACCACACGGTGGTTTTGCATTGGGTCTTGACAGAATGATTATGCTTATGACAGGTGCTTCAAGCATCCGTGAGGTAATCGCATTCCCTAAAACTCAAAAAGCACAATGTGTCTTAACACAGGCACCATCAGAAGTTGACCAAGAGCAACTCAATGACCTAAGCCTTAGAATACGTAAACAAATTACAGAATAAAATTATAAAAAAGGAAATAAAATGAAAAAACTCTTTTTACTAATCGGAGCTCCAGGTTCTGGAAAAACAACAGATGCAAGTTTAATTGCTAAAAAACATTCAGATAAAATTGTTCACTACTCAACAGGTGATATGCTAAGAGAAGAGGTAGCAAGTGGTTCTGAGCTTGGTGCAACCATTGAAAGCTTTATCTCTAAAGGTGCATTGGTTCCTTTAAATATTATTGTTGATACCATCATTTCTGCTATAAACCAAGCTCCTGTAGATGTTGTTCTTATCGACGGATACCCACGTTCAACAGAACAGATGACAGCATTTGATGAAATTGTTGAAAAAGAAGATGACATTGAGTTAACATCTGTAATAGAAGTACGTGTATCAGAACAAGTTGCAAAAGACAGAATCTTAGGTCGTGCAGCAGAAGCAAAAGCTGGTGAAGAGCGTTCAGATGACAGCATAGAAGTATTCTATGATAGAATGAAAATCTACACAGACCCATTGAGTGAAATTCAAGAATTTTACACTGAAAAAAATCTATTAAAAGTAATCAATGGAGAGAGAGAACTTGACCCAATCGTTGCTGAGATGGAAGCTTTTATTTTAGAAAATATCTAAAGTTCTATACATCCTAAATCTTATATTTAGGATGTATTTTTATAGTCTTGTAATTAAACTATTTACTTCTTTTAAAAGTTCTACCTCTTCAAGAACTTTTATAGGTAGTGATGTTGGTCTACTTTGAGAAAATGTTCTGGTTCTTTTACTTAAAGCTCTGCGACCACGTGATGAGTTTATAAACTGGACTATAAACCGACTATCTACTTTAGACTCTTTTTTCATTCTTATCAGTGCCATGTAGTGAGGTACAACATATCCATCTTGCCCCTTTTCAACATAACAAGCAATCATGGGATGATATAGACTTACCACAACATCACCAACACGTGTCAACTGCTTTTTAGAAATCACTCTATCAGAGTTTATTTTAATCAGTTTTCGTTCATCAATAAAAGAGATAGGTTCCAAAGAAACCATGCTTAACTCTTTATAGACCTTTACTCTCTCTTTTTTTTGTCCTTCTAAAGCATGAACACCTTTTATAATTTCTGCAATTTCTTTTAACTTCATAATCTATACCTTATTAATAAATTTTTAATATAATAAATTATAGTTAAAGTCTCTTTATATTAATTTAAGATTAATTAAAAAATTTAAATATTATATATAAGTTAAATACAATATAATAAATTTCAATGAGATAAATTACTTTTTCATTACTCTACAAATTACTCAACACTATCCATTAAAATTTCAATAATATCTGTCATGGTTAATATACCATGCAGTTCATTATTATCAGTGACCAATATACGCTTTATACTACTAGTCACCATCATTTTTGCTGCATATTTAACATCAAGTTTTGTAGAAATAGCTATAGCAGGAATAGCTGCTATATCATAGACATTAAGAAGGTCTATATCTCCATCTTCGGCAACAATACTTTGTAAAATATTTTTAAAGGTTACCAAACCATATGCACCAGAAGTACCATTTTTATCAACAATTACGGAACGAACACCATTCTCTTTCATCAACTGAAGAGCCTCTCTTACTGTTGCCATCGGTGACACTTTTACTAACTTTTCTAATGGGGTCATTACCTCTTCTACCAACATTACTTACTCCTCTTATAACATACTTTTTATATTGTCTTCAAACTTGTGAAGTTCATCATTATCTAATCCTGCAACATGACTCAATGGAATAGTAAATGTCATAGCTCCATTTTTACTGTTATCTAAATCAAACTTTTTACGTAGAGCTTTCATCACAGTCAGAGAGAGTCTACGTGGTAAAATAAAAAGTAATATTGAAACATTTGCCTCAAGTGTTAATCCAAAAAAAACTTTTTTCTCTTCAAGACCAATACTTTTACCATGAATAATTGTCACGCCACCTGCTCCAGCCTCTTTGGCTACATCTATGGCTAACTCTTCATCTTTATCTTCAATGATTGCAACTAATGCTGTAAACTTCATCTACCTACCTTTTCTAATTGTTTTTTCTTATACTCTGCATGTATACCATAGCCCATAACTGTTATCATCGGAAACAATGAAGCAAAAGCGATAAGACCAAACCCGTCAATAAGAGGATTTCGTCCATCAATATTTGTTGCCAATCCAATTCCCAATGCTGCAACTAAAGGTACCGTAACAGTTGATGTCGTAACTCCTCCAGTATCATAAGCAATCGGTATAATATGCTTAGGAGCAAAATAGGTTAAAACAATAACCAAAGAGTACCCAGCAATAATATAATAGTGTATGGGGTCACCAGATACAAGACGATATGCACCCAAGCTAATACCTATTGCTACACCTAATGCTACCACAATTCTTAACATATTTTGCTGTATCATTCCTTCTGAAATATCTTGAACTTTAATAGCTATGGCTAAAAGTGCTGGTTCTGCCATGGTTGTTGAAAAACCAATCATAAACCCAAAAAGATAAATGAGTAAATTATTATCCTGACTGGTCAAATCATTGGCTATACTTTCTCCTATTGGAAAAAGTCCCATCTCTAAGCCGACTATAAAGGCATAAAGACCCAAGATAACCATACCAATACCTACCACTATTTTAGGTAAGTGAGGCACAGATTTTTTAATAATAGCATATTGAAAAAAGAATATCACTATTAATATAGGTGCAATATCTTTAATAACGCCAAGCAATTCAAGAAACATATCTACAACAGAAAAACTTCTTAATTCAACAACAGCTTGGGTAGTTTCTACTCTTGATGCTAATAGGGGAACAGCTGAAGCATCACCTATAGAGTAGACAACAATTCCATATACTTGTACAAATATCATAGGAGTTAATGAGGCAAAAGCAATTAAACCAAAACCATCAATGACAGGATTACGACCCTTAATACTTGAAGCCAAGCCAATTCCTAGTGCTGCCACTAATGGAACCGTAACCGTTGAGGTTGTAACCCCTCCACTATCATAAGCCAGACCAATAATCTCTTTTGGTGCAAAAAATGTCACCAAAACAACAAGTATATATCCTGTAATAATATAATATTGAATGGGGTGTCCAAGAAGAATACGAAGCGTACCTAACGATATAGCAAAACCAACAGAAAAAGCAACAGTCATTCTAAGCCAAAAGGCATCAACAAGCCCCCCTGAAATAACAGATGCTTTATCTGCAATAGCAATAAGTGCTGGTTCTGCAACTGTAGTAGAAAAACCAATAGTAAAAGCAAAAAGTAGTAACCAAAAAACAGAACCTTTTTTAGCAAAATCTATGGCAAGATTTTCACCAATGGGGAATATGCCCAGCTCTAAACCTCTAATAAAAAGAGCCAAACCAATAGCGACGATAGTAAGTCCAATAACAATAGAAGTCAAATTTTCAGGCATAGCTTGGATAATAAATATCTGAAAAAATGCCACCACTATAATAATAGGTAGCAAATCTTTAAATGAACTTTTAATGTCTTGGAAAAATATTTTTATGCTTTCTTTCATCTAAAGAGTATACTGATAATATCATTAGTGACTGACATGAATTATAAAACTCTTATCTTATTACTATTTATATGTCACTATTTATATTAAATAATAGAGATAAAAATACATTCTGATATTATAAAATATAACTAAAGTTGTATGCAAGTTCCTATACCAGCTGAAGTTAAAATTTCTAAAAGTATAGAGTGTTCAAGGCGACCATCTATAATATGTGCTTTTTTAACACCACCTCTTAATGCTTCAACACAAGCATCAACTTTAGGAACCATACCACCACTTATAGTACCATCAGCTTTATAAGCCTCGGTCTCTTGAATATCTAAATTACGTAAGAGTTTCATATCTTTATCTAAAACACCTTCAGTATCTGTTAAAAAGAGTATTTTTCTAGCCTCTAACGCAATAGCAATTTTACTAGCAGCAAAATCAGCATTGATATTAAATCCTGGATGTGCTATGGTTGGAGCCGAAGCAATAGGAGCAATAACAGGAACAAAACCATCATCAATAATATTATTAACCACTTTAGGATTTACATTTTGAATAACTCCTGTGTAACCAAAGTTTTCAAAATCTTTAGGTATTGCTTCTAATAAATTTGCATCTTTCCCTGAAATTCCTATTGCTGACCCTCCTTGATTGTTTAAAAGAGAGACGATATCTTTGTTTATTTCACCACTTAAAACCATCTCTGCTATACGCATAACCTCTTTAGTGGTTACTCTTTGTCCATCTACAAACTTAGTATCTACACCTAAGTCTGCCAATAAATCTGTAATGCTTTTTCCACCACCATGAACAATAATAGGTTTCATTCCTACGGTATGAAGTAGCACAATGTCTTGTGCAAACTGCTGCTTCAACACTTCGGAGGTTTGTGCAGACCCTCCATACTTAATCACAATCTTCTCATTTGCAAATTTTTTTATGTATGGCAGTGCATCTAAGAGTGTTTTTACTACATCTATTTTAGTCTTCATCTATTATATTCTCCAATATATCTATCTACTTTTTCTAAAATCTCATTGTTGATTTGTAATTTTAACTGCATAACCGATAGGGGTAACTTAAAGCCTTTCATTTTTACTTTATCTTTTTCAGTTACAAGTAACGATAAAGCTGAAGAAATTAAAAGTTTTTCTTTAAGTTTATCCTCTTCAAAGTAGGCATGATCCTCCAAATAATACTTTTCTACTACACCTTTAGGTAAAAAAGGCTCAAGTCTCTCTGGATTTGAAATTGCTGTCACTAATAACATTTTTTCTGTTTGATTATCAATTTCTACTACTCTTTTAAAATCTCTATTTTCATATAAGTTTATATTAGAAAAGTATTTTGATAGGTAAAATTCACGAAAAGGTCCTACAGGAAAAGTCATATAATTGACTATTTTCTCTGGAAAAAGCAAGATATCATATTTTTCAATATTAACTCTATTGAAACCATCATCTAAAAATATAACTTTCGCACCTTGTTCTATAGCCAATTCAATAGCAGTTTCACGATTTTCACTAACCATAACTGATGTATTAGGAAGTGATATTGCCATAAGCATAGGCTCATCTCCTGAAGAATATACATCTGTTAAAATCTTACCTTTTCGTGACACTTCTACTAAACCTTTACTCTCTCTACCATACCCTCTTGAGATAACAGCAACATCTTTATATCGATCTGCTAAAGCTATAACAAATGGTGTCTTACCACTACCACCAACGGTTAGATTACCAACACTTACAATAGGTATAGAATAAGATTTTTTAGGAGTCACTACACGCCTAAGAAACATAACAAGGGCATAGAGTAAAGATATAGGAGAAAAAAGAAGAATTAAAAGCCAGTCAAAAAAACTAGGCTTAAAGAAAAGTCTCTCAAAAAAAGAGACAATATAGCTAGTGGACATTAAATATGTTCACTGGCTACTTTTTTAATAGCATCACACACACGAAGAACCTCTTCATCTGTTAATGAAGCATACATAGGTAAAGACATTACTCTTTGAAATGCACCCAATGCTACTGAATAATCAAACACTTTCATAGAGTACTTCTGCTTATAGTATTGAGTTAAATGTAAAGGCATGTAGTGTACAGAAATTGTCACACCTTCTTTTTTTAACTCATTTACAAAGTGATCTCTATTTTTGTCAATTTCAACTATATATTGCGTTGAGATATCATCTTTATCTACAGACGGTAACTTTACATGCTTAACATTTTCAAGATGCTTAGAGTACATAGCTGCAATCTCTCTTCTTCTTCCAATACTTGCATCAAGTGCCTCAAAATCAGCCAAACAGTAAGCTGCTTCTAACTGACTTAGGTCATACTTCCATCCTATATTTACAACATCATATATGTAGTTAACATTTCCATAACTATCACATAACCTACCTTCCATACCATGAAAACCTAATAACTGTGCTTGTTTATATGTTTGCTCATCATTGGTCACCAACATACCACCATTGGTTAGTGAACTACACAAGTGTGGTGCAAAAGAGAATATAGTAATATCAGACCCTGTATTTCCAATATAACTTCCCTTATATTTAGCACCCATTGCATTAGAAGCATCTTCTATAACTTTTACATTATACTGCTTTGCAAGCTCATACACTCTCTCTAAGTCAACCAAATGTCCTGCCATATGATTAACAATAATTGCTTTTAACTTTTTGCTTTGATTCTTTTCTAAGGCTTTTTCAAGTTTCCCTAAATCTAAAGTATAATTTTTACTCTCAATATCCACAAAGATTGGTTCAGCATCAAAATGACGAACGGCTTGGGGTACAGATGGAAAAACATTTATACTACAAATTACTTTATCACCTCTTTTAAAATCTAAAGCACACATAGCTAAATGCAATGCTGCTGTTCCACTGGTTGTTGCTAGTGCATATTCACAACCGATGAATTCAGTAAATGATTTTTCAAGCTTTTCAACTTTTGAGTTATCTGAAAAATTTAAAACATCATCTATATACTGCTTTGTATTGCTCTGTATTGACGGTTTATAAAATTCTATTTTATTTTGCATTATTTCCACTTTTTATTTAATTTTATAAGATTATTATACTCTTTTATCTTTAAAAGTTATTTGAAACACTATATAATTTATTATGTTTTTTATTATTAGTTACATTTTGCATCCCCAAGTTTTCTTAATTCATCACATGTGAAACCAGCTTTTTGACGTGCAGCAACGTTAATATGGGCTCTATGCTTCTCTAATAATTTATATTTTTCTAAAATATTAAAATAAATTGAGGTATCTAAGTTTCTTCTCTTGCAAATATTTTTAAACCAATAATCACCTTTATTAACATGAATAATTTCCTCATCATAAATAACTTTAAGAATTTTAATTAATTTTTTAACGGGAAGAAGCTTTCGCTTGTTATCAAGTTTTTTACTAATTTGTGGGTTAACATCCAATCCACTGGCTTCATGATATCTAGGAATTATTGCCATTCTATCAAGTATATTATCTGCCGTATATTTAGCAGCATCAAAAAGTCCACAATGAACAGGGAAATCTCCATATTTAAAACCCAAATCATGTAATAACTCTTCAAGCATCTGATAGTGTCTAACTTCATCTAATGCAACTTCTAACCAATCCAATTTAAAATGTTGTGGCATTTCAGGGTAACGATAAACAGCATCTAATGCTAAATCTATCGCTGAGTACTCTATGTGAGCTATAGCATGTACTAAGGTTGCTAATCCTTCTGGCGTATCAAAATCTTTTCTTGCTTTTAATTCTTTAGGATTTACAATTTTACACCTATTAAGATAGGATGGATTATCAAATTTAAGAGGGTTAAAACCTTCAGAAGATATAAATTCATTTTGGCTACAATACTCAAAACATTGCTGTGTCAGTTTTTCTTTAGTCTCAATACAATCACTTGTAATGGCTTCTTCTAAAATTTTATATAGTTTCATGGCAATATTATACCAAAAGGAGAATCAATGGAAATTAAAATTCAACCTATGGGTCAAACCCAAACCAACTGCTATATTGTTACAATAGACAATAAAGACCTAATTATTGACCCAGGTATGGGTGCAACATCATGGGTACTCAATAATACTACAAATCCAGTTGCAATACTTAATACACATGGACACTATGACCATGTATGGTCAAATGCAGAATTAAAAGAGAAATTAAAAATACCACTCTATATATCAAAAGATGATGCATTCATGTTAGAAAAATGTGTTCTTGGTCAAAATCCACCCAGTAGTAAAGCAGATATATTAGTCAATGGGGATGAAGAGCTTACTATAGAGGGTATTAAAGTTCAATATCGTCACTTCCCAGGTCATACTCCTGGTAACTCTATTATCGAAATAAAAGATGTATGGTTTTCAGGTGATTTCTTATTTCAACAATCAATAGGAAGATGGGACTTCCCTTTCTCTTCAAGAGAAGAGATGATAAAGAGTTTAGAAAAAGCCATGAAAATAGAAGGTGACTTTACAGTTTATCCAGGTCATGGAATGAGTACAACACTCAAACAAGAACAGCGTGGAATGCCTATGTGGTTGGAGTATGTAAAGAATAATTAACGTAGGGTGTTGTGCCTCACAACACCGTCAAATTAGAGTTAAAACTTTTAATGTATTTTAAGTGTGTTATAACACGGTGTAGTCGGGGACTACACCCTACTTTTCATAAGAAAATTTATATCCACGTCTTCTTACAGTGTGAATTACCTGAAAACCTAAAATACTCTTAAGTCTTTTTCTAATCTGATTAATAGCAACCTCAACAGTATTATCACTCACATACTCTGGCTCTTCCCAAAGCGCATTAATAATCTCATCTTTTGAAAAGACTCTATCTTCTCTTAGAGCTAAGTATGCCAGTATATCAAATGTTTTACCATTCAGTGATACTATTTTGTCATCATACTCTATTTTTTTGTTAGTAATATCTATAACCAATTTACCAACATCAATCTGTGTTCCAAAAAGTTTTCTCATATTTGAAAGTACTCTTGCAGCTATAAGCTCTGCTGAGCCTATAAACTCAACAATAACATCATCTACACCTAAGCCAAAAAGAGATATTTGATTTTTATTATCAGTAGTTAAAACTATAATTTTTGTTTCTCTTTTTTTCTTTTTGACCTCTTTACTATATTTCTCTAATGTATATCGTTCACCTTCATCTACTATTATTATAAGTTCATAGTGTCTGAAATCTGTAAAATTTGTAGCATCATACAAGTCTCTAGCTGAATCTACTATACAAATAAAATATTTTTCTAATTCGACTTCCAGCTCTTTTACAAACTCATCATCAAAACCGATGGTTAATATTCTCATTGTTATCCTAATCATTATCTATTATATTCTAAGGTTATATCAAAAATATACTTGCTTAATAATAATAAATAAAATTTAAATTTTTTTTTTATATTTTCAAAAGGTCAATATGATTAATTCTTGAATATTTTTTATTTGTTAATTATACCTTATTTTTTATCTGTTTGAAAATAAATCTTCAAATTAATCTATTTTCTTTACCTTTTTAACCTTAATATAGACTCTCTTAGGTGCTGGATAGCCTTCAACTGTTTTATTTTGGTCATTTTTATCTAAAAAATCATTTAAAGATTGGGTATTTATCCATTCTGTTTTTCGTTGTTCAGTAGATTCAGTTTTAACAATATCAAGTACTTCAAATTCTTTAAATCCAGCTCTAAAGCACCAGTTTTTTAAGGCGTTTACTGTTGGTATAAAATAAATATTAGCCATTTTAGAGTAACGATCACGAGGGGTTAAACAGATATCCTCTTCACCATCTATCATAAACGTATCTAAAATCAACTCTCCACCTTCATTTAAACCCTTAAACAAAGATTTTAACATACCAATTGGGTCAGCTCTGTGATAGAGTACACCTAAACAAAATAGAGTATCAAACTTATGCTCATAATACTCTACATGTTCAATACCTAAAAGTTCATAGGTAATCCCACTCTGCATAAAATGATCTAAAAATTTGAACTGACAATAGGTTACGGCTGAAGGGTCAAAACCGATTAATTTTTTTGGCTTATCTTCCATCATTTTAAAAAGATAATAACCATTATTACATCCTATATCCCCTACAACTTTATCTTTTAAATTAAAATGGGGGCGAAGTAAATCATACTTCAGATTACTTTTCCATTCACTGTCAATAAAAGTTTTAGAGACTTGAAATGGTCCTTTTCTCCAAGGATGCATTAACTTTGCAGTAGTATAAATACATTCTTCATCTTCAGCTGTCATATTATCAGGCAGCATCTCAACAGTGTCACCAAGCTTGATTTTAACATTTTTAGGAGTTGGAAGAACTAAAATAGCCTCCCAATAGGGTTTTATATTTTTCCACTCAAGGCACTTTAAACGCTCTTGACGTAGAGTATTAAGGTCTTCTTTTTGCATTATTTTTTAACATAAACCTTAATCATTTTCTGCTCACTAACAGGTCTATCTGCTACAGCTGTTTTCGTATTTTCAATTTTTCTTACAACATCTTGCCCTGAAATTACTTCACCAAAAATAGTATAACCACCATTTAACCAAGGTGTCGCTTTTGTTGTAATAAAAAATTGACTAGCATTAGTATTAGGTCCATGATTTGCCATTGCTAATAAAAATGGCTTGTCAAAAACAACATTTTTACCATACTCATTGACAAACTCTTTATTCCAAATAGATGTTCCTCCTGTACCAGTACCAGTAGGGTCTCCACCTTGAATCATAAAATTCTTTATAACTCTATGAAAAATCAGTCCATCATAATAGCCATTAGCCGCATGTGTTGTAAAGTTTTCAACAGCCAATGGAGCTATATCAGGAAACATTTTTAACTCAATTGTTCCCTGATTTGTTTCTAGTACAACTATATTTTTACTATTTTTCTTATCAGTTGTCAGATTTGAATCTACTGATGAAGTTTCTACTTTTTTAGTAGAATTAATCTCTTTTGTATCTTTCGCATTACATCCTGTAATTAATAGACCTAACATAAGCAGTGTTGCTGTTGTTCTTTTCATTTTTTACCTTGCGTATTGAATTTCACGTTTTTCGCGAATAACATTAACTTTTATTTCGCCAGGGTATTGTACCTTATTCTCTATCTCTTTTGCAATCTCTTTTGACAATAAATAAACAGATGAATCATCAATCTTACCAGCATCTACAAAGACACGAATTTCACGACCAGCATTAATAGCATATGCATCAAGAACACCTTTTTTACTTAATGCTATGGTTTCAACATCTTTAACTCTTTTAATAAAGCTTTCAAGTACTTCTCTCCTAGCTCCAGGACGAGACGCACTTAAAACATCAGCTGCACATACAGCTGCAGACTCTACACCATCTGGTTCTTCATGACCATGGTGAGCATATATAGCATTGATTACCGTAGGATGTTCATCATATCTTTGACACACTTCAACACCTAAGTCTACATGATTTCCACCATGCTCTTGGGTTAAGGCTTTACCTATATCATGAAGCAACCCAGCTCTCAGTGCTAACTTCTCATCACCACCCATCTCTGCTGCCATAACCGATGCCAACTTAGCAACTTCTAGAGTATGTGCCAAAGCATTTTGCCCATAACTGGCTCGATATCGCATACGTCCAAGCAGCTTCATTAACTCTTCATGCATCGGTAAAAGACCCAATTCTATAACAATATTTTCACCATCTTCCAAAATCTTTTCTTCAAACTCATCTTTAACTTTTTCATGAACTTGCTCTATTCTTCCAGGATGAATTCTTCCATCCTCCACTAAAATTTCAATAGTTTTAGTAGCAATTGCTCGTCTATAAAGGTTAAAATTAGAGACTATAATAACTCCAGGTGTCTCATCAATAATAATATCAACACCAAGAAGTTGCTCTAAACTTTTAATATTTCTTCCCTCTTTACCTATAATGCGACCTTTATGGTCATCGCTAGGAAGATTAATAATATTAATGAGTCTCTCACCAGCAAATTCACCAGCATATCTGGTTACAGCTTGAGACAAAATATAGTTGGCTTTTTTCTTAGCTTCTTGTTCAGCTTGTTTTTCATGTTTTCTAATTGTTAATGCTAACTCAACTTTAGATTGTTCTTCAACCTGACTCAATAACTCTCTCTTTGCCTCATCTTTTGTCATTCCTACACTCTTTTCAAGTATTGCTATGACAGATGATATTTCACTCTTTTTATGCTCTTCTAATATAGAAAGATTATTCTCTTTTTTCTCTATACTCTTTTTGATTTTAAAGAGTTCTTTCTCTTTCTTCTCAAAATCCTCTAACTTTAAATGAAGTTCTGTTTTCTGCTTTGCTAAGTCTAAAACTTTATCTTGAAACTTTTTCTCTAGTTGAACCTCGTTCTCTTTTATCTGAACTTTTGCTTCATTGAGAAGATGTTCAGCTTCATACTCTATAGCAGAAGCTTTTGCTTTTGCTTCACTCTCTAAATGTGTAAACTGTTTCTTATTAGCATTACGCATAAGCACATAAGTTATACCCACTCCAAGAAGTGGTAATAGTAGTGCTATCAATATATTTTCTATCATTCTTTTCTCCTTGTAAGGAGCCTAAATCCTTGATTTTTTTTAAAAAAAACTATTTTAAGGTGTTATATAAGCGTCACCCTTAACATCATAATCATCTGTAATAATTTCAGAAGAGATACAACGTTTTCTTCCCACGAATAAAACTGTACTTATATTTTTACGATTTTTTTCAAAAAATCTATCATAAAATCCTCGACCGAATCCTATACGTCTAAATGTACTGTCTACCCCAATAACTGGGACTATTGCTAAATCTATTTTATTATTATATTTATTTGAATTAGGGGGTTCTTTTACACCAAATTTTTTTATATATAAAGGCAATCTATATTTTACCAAGCTAAAGCTTTCACCTTCCATAAATGGTACTAAAACAATTTTTTTCTCTCTTCTTAGGCTATTAATTAAACTTAATATATTAACTTCTATATTTAAAGGAATATAAAGCATAATAACCTTTGCATTACTTTTTTTTATATAAAAGAATAATTTTTTCACTACAAGCTTGTCTAACTTATAACTATTAACCTGTCTCTTTTTTAACCTATCCATACAAATTTTTCTAAAACTTTTTTTATCCATATCTTACACTTTATATTTTTTTGATATAATCACTAAAATTTACTTAATAAAAAGATAGTACTTGAGACCAAAAATTAAATTCTTTATACTTTTAATAGCTATTATATTCATATCAACAGCTTGTAATGAGTCACATAAAGAGAATGAAGAAACAAATTTATCTGTATCTAAAGATAAAGACTCTATTATTATGGAAAATATGATAAATAATGTTGTTAATACTTCTAATATAGCCAAAAAAGAAGAAAAAAAAATCAATAAACCCAAAGCTACTACTTCAACTTTTACCTTTAAAAATTTTAAAAACAAAATAACTATTTTAAATGTAAAAAATGATGTATATACTTTTTCACATATAAAGCAATCTATTGTAATGATTAACCTATCTTCTACATGGTGTCCACCCTGTAGAGGAGAAGTACCTCACCTTAGCAGTCTACAAAAGAAATTTAAAGAAAATCTTTTTATAATTACTGCTTTGGTTCATGACAATATTAAAGGTAATGAACTGAAAAAACTGATTATATCTGAGAAAGCACACTTCTTCGTTGCTGTTAATCAAAACGAAAATGAAAAATTTGAAAAAATGATTATAAGAAAACTGGGAATTATTGACAACTTCAAATTACCATTAATGGTACTATTTGCTAATGGTAGATATTTTACACACTATGAAGGAAGTATGCCCGAAGAGATGATAGAGAGTGATATAAAACAACTATTAGAAAAACAAAAGAGAGATAAATAATGTTTAATATATTTAAAAAAGTTTTTAAACGTACCAATGAGGCTATAAAAGAAGTAGCTCCTGAAAAAAAGAAAAAAATCACTAAAGATGAGTTTGAAGATATTCTCTTAGAGGCTGATGTAAACTATGAATTGGTAGAAAAGTTCTTAGAAAAACTTCCCAACACCATTAACAGAGGTGAAGCCTATAATGCACTTATTACAGTCTTTCAATACAAAGCTGACTGGAAAGATGATATCGAGGTAAAACCTTTTGTAGATATGATTGTGGGCGTAAATGGTGCTGGTAAAACAACCACCATGGCAAAACTCGCACGGTATCATCAAAAAGATGGTAAATCAGTTATTTTTGGTGCTGCTGATACATTTAGAGCTGCAGCCATAGAGCAGTTAACACGTTGGGCAAAAAAGCTAGATGTTCCTATTGTATCAACACAACAAGGTCATGATCCATCTGCTGTTGTTTATGATACCATCTCTTCTGCCATAGCAAAAAATATAGACCATGTACTCTTAGATACAGCAGGAAGACTACATACTCAGACCAACTTAGGTGAAGAGCTTAAAAAAATGGTTCGTACAGCAGATAAAGCCATGCCTAATGCACCACATAGAAAAATGCTTATACTCGATGGTACACAGGGTAGCTCGAGCATTAATCAAGCAAAAGTTTTCAACGAACTCATCGGTATAGATGGTATAATCATTACTAAGCTAGATGGTACAGCTAAAGGTGGCTCCGTTCTATCCATAGCAGATGAACTTCAAATGCCCATCTACTATATAGGTACAGGTGAGCAACCTGATGACCTAATAAAGTTTAAAGCTGATGACTATGTCAATACTATTTTAGATGGAATTTTTATCTAAATAGTTCTAACTAACTCTAACTAGGACGTTAAAATGCTAAAAATATTTACTCCTATTTTTATTATACTATTAATGACTGCCTCTCTTCTTATTTTGAAGGAGAGAAACACTTTTGATGTTAGAACTCTTGTACATATAGATCCTCTTCCTCATACAAAAGAGTTAATAGCTAAAGAGAAATATGTAGAGGCAGAAGAGTATCTTAGCTATTTTATCTCATATGATTATGTTAAAAAAAATCCACAAAGTCAACAACTTCTACAAGTAATAAAATCAAAACGTGAAGATTATGGGTATAAAGCAAAAAAATTCCTAGAGGGTTTAACCCAAGGAAAAAGTGATGAAGATATAGGAAAAGCTTCAGCTATTGCTTCTGATTTTTTAATTATTGGAGATATTAGAGATTTATCTATAGAGGGGAAGCACTATATGGATAACAAAGAGGTAGATAATGTTATTGTAGCTCTCTCTTCACTTGGTATTTTAGCAACAGCTTCAACATTTTACACTATGGGAGCTACTACTCCCATAAAAACCTCTATATCAGTTTTAAAGTATGGAAAAAAAGTTAACAAACTTCCCTCATGGCTAAGTCATCAACTTATAACTCAAGCTCAAATCTCAAATAAAACTAAGTCATTAAATAATTTAAAAGATTTACTACAACCTATCTATAAATTATATGATAAAATTGGTCTAAAAGAAACATTAAATCTTCTAAAAGATACGAAAAATATTAAAGAGTTAAAAAGCTTTGTAACACTTGCGTCTCGTTTTGGTAAAAAGAGTAATGTCCTGCTAAAAATTACGAAAGGTAAGGCATTTGAGTACGCAAAAAGTATGCCTAATGTCAAAAGTAAAAACATACTCTATGCTTCTACTTATGGAGAAAAAGGATTAAAGGGTTTAAAGAAAATCGGAGAATCTAAATTTATAAAAAGAGTTGGTTTTGGTTCAAACTTAGCTAAAACAACATACAAAGGAAACTTGAACTCACTTTTTAATTATCTGCTAAAAAATATTCCATCTTCACTCTTGTATACAATAATTATTTTAAGTTTCTTGTATTTTGTCCAGAAGCTCTACATGCCTATAAAAGAACTATTTAGCTCTTCTCTTTTAGCCAAATAACTTCTTCATCTTTTCAAAGAAAATTGCAGATAGCCCTTTTGGTTTTGCTAACTGTTCTATAAACTGGTCATAGTTCATATTTTTCTCTTCTAAATAAGCATCAAGATATGCCATTGAAGCTTTAACATCATGCTCTTTTTCAATTGCTAAAAGTTTAACATAAAGCTTCTCCATCACTTCTACAACATGCTTTGGTGCTGCTTGTCTAAATGCTACAAAATATTGAATATTTCCTAAAGAATCACGTCTTATATCAAAATCTGTCGTTACCCAATAATAATTCCCATTTTTAGACATATTTTTAACAACAGCCATTATGTTTCTACCTGAATTTAGATAATCCCACATAAGTTTAAAAACTGCTCTTGGCATATCTGGATGTCGCAATATACTATGTGGAGAAGATATTAATTCACTCTCTTTGTATCCTGATAACTCACAAAAGTAATCATTACCATAGATAATTTTTCCTGAAACATCTGTTTTACTTACGATCATTCTTTTAGTATCTAGTTTAATCTCTATATCTGTAGCTATTGGTCGTGTTATTGTTATTGACATTCTAAATCCTATATAATATTAATTAAAATAATTATATAGTATTTTTTCTTTATAATAGTTTAAGTTTATCTTTTATTTAAAAATGAAATCTTTACCTGTTGTTTTAGCCACATTCTATGTTCAATGGCAGGAAAACCTGCATAAGTTTTTCCTCCTTTAAGAGACTTCGTTACACCAGCTTTTCCTGCAATAGTTACAAAATCACCAATATGGAGGTGTCCTGATATTGCACTCTGACCACCGATTACAAGATTACGACCAGTAGTAGTAGAACCTGCCATTCCTGATTGACCAGCCATTAGTGAGTACTCACCTACATCACAGTTATGTCCTATCTGAATAAGATTATCAAGCTTTGTACCTTTACGTATATAAGTTGTACCAAAAACAGCTCTATCAATGGTACAATTTGCACCTATCTCCACATCATCTTCTATAACAGTATTACCATTTTGATAAATCTTAATATGTTCACCCATTTTTGTATGAGCAAAACCATAGCCATCTGAACCTATGACTGTTCCTGCATGAACGATACAATTAGAACCTACTATGGAGTGATGATAAATCGTAACATTTGGATATATAAGTGTATTAGAACCAATACTGACATTATCACCAATATAAGTACCAGCCATCACGATTACATTGTCTCCTAAAGTTACATTTTTACCAAAAGATGCACGGGTGGCAATATCACAGCCATCACCTATTTTTGGCTCATCAGCTTTGGTCTCAATTTTATGAGCAAAAAACTTTGAAGCCAATGCCAACTTTAAATAGGCTTCATCTGTAACTAAAGCAATAGTAGTTGTAGGTAATAATTCAACATACTCCTCTGCTATTAAAACAGCTGCTGCTTTGGTATGTGGAAGTTCATTAAGATATTTTTTATCATTAAAAAAAGAGATTTCTGTAGGAGTTGCTTCACTAAGCGTGTGAAGTCCAGTTATTTCTATGTCATCACCTGTAAAAGAAATATCTATTTCTTGACATATTTGAGTTAATTTCATATTTTTTCCTATTATAGACAAGGGCAGAGACATCGCTCTGCCCCTACATTTTTTATCGTTCTATTGCAACAACCCCACCACGAACAATCTCAATAGGATTATAACGTTGTGTAGCCTCTAAAAAGTGTCTTACTCTACAAGGCTCATCGGCAACCATACCAATACATATGTTCACGCCAACATTAACAATTCCACCATTATAAGCTGAACAAAGAGCCTCTATATCTGCTAAACTCTCTTCAATAGGAAACTTAACCAATACCATCTCTTTCTCAACCATCTCATCATGTTCTATTACCTTATAGACAGGCACAAGTTTATGAAGCTGTTTAGTAATCTGTTCCAATACTCTAGCACTACCTTTGGTTACAATAGTAATATGTGACAAATTAGAGTTAGGTACAGGAGCTACAGTTAAAGTTTCTATGTTGTACCCACGTCCAGCAAAAAGTCCTGAAATTCTTGAAAGTACAGAACTCTCATTTTCAACCAAAACAGAGATTACTCTTCTTACATTTTCCATTACTTCTCTCCTTTCGTATTATCTTCTTTTTTAGGCAACATCATGTTATACAATGCTCCTGCAGCAGGTACCATCGGTAATACATTTTCAAATCGTGCAACTTGCACATTTATAAAGGCAACTTTATCTTTCTCTATGGCATCTTTAATCGCTGCATCAAACTCTGCTTTAGTAGTAACATCATACCCTATTCCATGACAAGCTTCAGCCAATGCTTTGAAGTTAGGCTGAAAACTCAAATCAGTTTCAGAGTAACGCTCTTCATAAAAAAATGTTTGCCACTGTCGAACCATTCCAAGGAAATGGTTGTTCAAAATAATATTAATAACAGGAATTTTATATTCAGCAGCTGTTACCAACTCTTGAACATTCATTAAAATAGAACCATCACCTGTAATATTTACAACTGTCTTCTCTGGAAATGCTTTTTTAGCGCCCAAGGCTGCAGGGAAGCCAAAGCCCATAGTTCCAAGACCACCAGAGTTTATCCACTGACGAGGTCTATCAAATGGGTAGTGTTGAGCTGCCCACATTTGATGCTGACCAACATCAGAGGTAATAATGGCTTGTTCACCCAAAAGCTCACCAATTCGCTCAATCGCCCATTGAGGCTTAATCACTTCATCTGAATCTACATATGATTGAGGATGTAAGTTATCGTAACGCTCTAAAACCTCACGCCAGTCAGTATAACGTTCAGGCTTTATCTTCCCTTCAAGACCTTCAATAAACTTCTCAAGAACATTTGCCAAATCTCCAACAATAGGATAATCAACATCTACAAGTTTACCAATATTGGCAGGGTCAATATCTACATGGATAATATCTGCATACTTAGCAAACTCAGAAAGCTTACCTGTAACCCTATCATCAAACCTAGCACCCAAAGAGATAACCAAATCGGTCTCTGACATTGCCATATTTGAAGAGTAGTTACCATGCATACCTAACATACCTTGAAGCAGTGGATTTTTAGCACCCATAACACCACGAGCCATCAAAGTTTCAACAGCTGGAATCTGTCCCATCTCTGCAATTTTACGAACCAAATCACTTGAATCAGATAATGTAACGCCCCCACCAATATAAAGCAGTGGTTTCTTCGCTTTTAAAATTGCTTCAATGGCTTTCTCAATCTGTCGCTTATTCCCTTTAACTGTGGGTTTGAAACTTGGAATATCTACACTCTCAGGGTAAACAAACTCTCCAAATTCAGCAGTAATATCTTTAGGAATATCAACCAAAACAGGACCTGGTCTTCCTGTACGTGCTATATGAAAAGCCTCTTTCATAATACGAGGAAGTTCAGAAAGCTCACGTACCAAATAGTTGTGCTTTGTACAAGGTCGTGAAATACCTACAGCATCAATCTCTTGAAAACCATCTGTTCCAATAAGTGACAAAGGAACTTGCCCAGAAATTACAACCATAGGAATAGAATCCATATACGCTGTTGCCAAACCAGTCACTGCATTGGTAAATCCTGGTCCAGAGGTCACCATGGCAACACCCACATCACCAGTCGCTCTTGCATAACCATCTGCTGCATGAACAGAAGCTTGTTCATGCCTATTTAAGATGTGTTCAAACCCATCTTGTTTATATATCTCATCATATACGTTCATGATAGCACCACCTGGGTAACCAAAAACGGTCTTTACACCCTCGGCTATCAGTGCTTCACAAACCATCTGTGCACCGTTCATCTTCATGAATTTAGCTCCAATCGTATTGTAATTTTGTGGTGGATTTTAGCTAAATTCGGATAAGAAAGGTCTGAAAGCATATTTTATTGATAATAAGCATCAATTCCATCAGCAATGCCCTTAACAAATCTCTCTTGATAGCGTTTGCTTCTTAAGTTTATTAACTCTTTATTATGTGTTAGGTAGCCTGTCTCGATTAAAACTGCTGGCATGGTTGAACCTAAAAGAACCCAAAAATCAGAACTTTTAACTCCTTTATCATTTAACTTATATCGTTTTCTTACATTAGTTAAAATTTTACTCCGTATTCCTCTTGCTAATTTTCGTGACTTAGCAATTTTCCATGAACTTGTCATTCTTTTATATGCTGCTACTGAGTAGTAATACTTTCCTTTATAGTAGGCTCGTCTTTTTCTTACTCTATCTGAATTTTTTAGAGACAAATAAAATACTTCAACACCTTGATATTTTTGTTTAGGTTTTCCCTTAGCTGCTGCATTTGCATGTATAGATATAAACATCTCTCCATTTCTAGCATTTGCATACTCTGTTCTATCTTTTAGAGACAAATATTTATCATAAGTTCTTGTCATAAAAACCTTATAACCTCTATTTTGCAACTCTCTTCTTAATCTTTTTGATATTTCTAAAGTCAAGGTTTTTTCATAAATACCTTTTCCACTAGCACCTACATCTCGCCCCCCATGACCAGGGTCAATGATAATGGTTTTTTTACCATGATTAATTTTATGTTTCTTCTTTAGATGACTATTTTTTTTATTGTGCTGTTTTTTGGCAGAATAACTATTTCTGTCTACTTGAGAAGAAGCATTTAAATAAATAGTCAATCTTTTACCATTAATCGAATAATTTTTCTTGTTTTTAGAATAAGATTCAATAACAACACGTAAACATTCTTTATTAAATTGTCCAATTCTAAAAGCTTTAACCCCTTTATGTCTATAGTGGGAGATTGTCTTAGTTTTAGGTAATACACCATTTTTAACATCATATATATACTTAACCAATCCATTACGTTCTATTGCTAAAGTTTTTATATTCCCAATATTATACTTAAATGTTAAAATAAGCTTGTTATTACCTAAAAAAGTATCTCTTAAATAATTATTTGTTTGTGCAAAAAGTGTTTGAGAAAAAATAAAATACAGCAAAACAATAGATAACTTTTTAATCAAAATAGCCAATCCTCCCCACCTATTAATTTAAAAGATATTCTAACATTTTATAGAGAATACTATGCTATTTTTTTTATTAAATTCAAATTTTAATATTTAGAAACAACTTATTTACTCAATTATTCTTAAATATTTTAAAATATTGGTTTTTTATTATTTTATTTATAAATTTTTAATATTATTATTTTAATTTAAGAATAATACAATAGTATTTACTATTACATACATGAAAAGGATATTTTATAATGTCAAATTTATTTAAATCGCAACCTATTGATAATATAAATATTTTATCAAATGAATCAACCACAAAAGAAGAGGAAAAAAACTTTAGAAAATATATTGTAGAGTTTTATGAAAAGCAAGGCTATAAAGTTTGGAATCATACTGATGATACTGGTGAAAACGATAAAGGTATTAATATTATTGCGAAAAAAAATAAAGAGATTCTACTTATTCATTGTCATCTATCGACCATAAATGTTACTACTCATGATTTAAAAAAGTTTGAAAATCAGCGTAATAAGTTTATTTTAGAAAATCCACTCTTTGAAGGTTATGATATAAATTTACGTTATTCCTTAACTGGGTTCTTTTTAACAGAAGAGGCTTTTTGGTACATACATGAACATTCAAAAATAATTTCGTATGAAGTTATAAAGTAAAGATTAGGCAAAAAAAGTCAAAACCTTCTCATCGACCCCTTTAATAAGTTCATTATCTCTATTTTCATACTCAATATTGGACAAAATAAATCGAATCAAATTAAGTCTTGCTCTCTTTTTATCATTTGCATCCAACATACACCATGGAGCATGTTCTGTTCCTGACTTCT
>JALVXD010000271.1 GCA_027038295.1 Campylobacteraceae bacterium | reverse complement strand
TAACAGCCATCTCTTTACTAATCGCCATCTCTGGTGCTGCCTGCATAGGTCCTTGTGCTTGTGCTTCTAAATCTGGGTCACGACCATCCCAAAACTGTTTTTCCATAAATACTGCATTATAAACAGTGGGAGAGTTAAGGTGGTGAGGGTTTGCTGTCCATTTATGTCCAATAGCAGCAGATACTCCATCGACTCCACCTGTTGCAAGGTTATGACAAGTATTACATGAAATAAGGTTACTTTTTGAGAGTCTTGGTTCGAAAAAGAGAGCCTTCCCAAGCTCTACTTTAGCATCAGTTATAGGATTTTTAGAGTTATCTATGAGCTTCATAAGCTCTGTTTTATCTGTTGGAATGGGAGCAAGTCCTACTTTTTTTGCATCATCTACAAGTGAGGCAGAAGCAAAAGTGCTTAAAGTAATGAGTGTTGTTATTAAAAATTGTTTTTTCATCTATGTTTCCTTATGGTTTAAATAAGTTGAAAGTATAGATAAAACTTCCTTAAATAATAATTATTTTCTTTTAGTAAAAATAGTTATTATGCTTTAATTTTTCTTCAAAATATGAAGAGCATCTATAAAGGCTTCATTATCATCTTCTAAAGTCACCTCTTTAGGTACTTCACTTACGGTTAGTGCAAATGTCGCTATGGTTGTTACTATATTCATCAGCATATTTTTTTCATGCTTTTCTTCTATTAGACTAATAAAATTGGTATAAAATAAGTCTCTTTACCAAGAGACTTATTTTCTATTATCAGTGCAAAATATTGTTTTTAATAATGAATAACGAATTCTTTTAATTATTAGTTGTCTGTTTTGTCATAAATATTGAATTTTTTTAATGATTCTTTATATGATTAAGTTTTAACATATAGAAACTACTTTATACTTAACAAATAAATATATATATATATATTAATTTTATAACAAGGGTATTTTCAATGAAAATTTTTCTCATATTTTTTCTTATTTTTTTTTCAGCTTGTAGTACAAAAGAGTATAAACTTTTTCAAAAGGAAAACTCTGAAGAAGTTTTTAAACCTCAAGAGTTAAATATTACTTACAGCTCAAAAATCGTCCCCAATGATATTTTGACAATTGATATTTATAACATGAACAAGAAAGCAAATATTATGATGCCTGATGTTGGAGAATCTACTATTCCCCATAATAATTATATTGTTTACTCAGATGGGACTATTATATTACCCTTGTTAAATAGTGTAAAAATTGAAGGCTTAACTATTAAAGAGTTAAGTAGTCTGTTAACGGATAAATATAGAGAATTTTTAAATGCACCTTATGTAAAAACAACTATAAAAAACCATAAAATTTTTGTTTTGGGAGAAGTTGAAAAGAGAGGAGTTGTGCCTTTGGAAGGGGAAACGATTTCTGTTATAGAAGCAATAGCAAGATCTGGAGGTTTAACCGATCATGCAAGAAGAAGTCATATACGTGTCATAAGTGAAGAGAATGGAAAATATGTCATGCATACTTTAAACCTTCATAATTTTTCTACATTAAATAGTCATAATTTAATGTTAAAAAATAACAGCATTATCTATGTTGAGCCTAAGGGCACTAAAGCTGTACGTGTCGCTATTAATGATTATTTACCTATTATGCAAGCTATTTCAAGTGTTCTTGGAACATTTTTAACCATAGATTATCTGAAAAATTAGAAGGAGAGTTATGAACAATATTAATCATATAGATATAGAAGAAGATGAGATAGATATAGATAAAATTATAGGATATTTAAAAAGAAATTTAAGTACTATTTTGCTGATTACTTTTGTAGTCACTTTTTTAGCTATAGTTTATGCCTATTTTTTAAAACCAGTCTATTCAAGTTCTGTTATGGTCTCTTTTTCTGACCAAAAAACATCAAAACTGACAGCTATTATACCTGAAGAGCTTACTGGATTTGGAATGAAAGAGTCTGAGCTTGAAACAGTAAAATTAACTTTAATGACGAGAAAGTTTATTAACTCGGTTATTAAAGATTTAGAGATAAATCAACGTTACTTTATAGAAAAAAATCTTAGAAAAAATGAGCTATATACTTTTGAAAACCTAGAGGTTAAGATTGATATTCATGATGAACGTTATATAGGGTTATTTGAGATACAACCTATAGACACTAAAAAATACCTACTTAAAGTAGATGCTTTAGACTATGAAAAAGTTCATAAATATGGGGAGAATGTAAAAGAGAATTTTTTCAATATAAAAGTTTCAAAAAAAGGAATCTTATCTGAAAAATCTTATTTTGTACAAGTTAGTGATAAACGTTTATTGGCTGATACTATTTTAGGAAATATGCAGGTTAGTATACTTTCAGATAATGTTATGAAAATTACTTATAATGATAGTGTAGCAAAAAGAGCAAAAGAGTTGGTTCATGCAATATCCGAAAAATTTATTACTTATACTTTAGAAAAAAAGACAAATGAACTTAGTAAAACACTGGCTTTTTTAGAAACACAAATTTCTGAAACAAAAACTCAGCTTCAATTAAAAGGAGAGAAACTCCAAAGTTATCAACAAGAGAGTGAAATTTTTATGCCGATGGACTCAAGTGTAACCCTTTTTGACACGGTAAGTGAGAAAAAAGAAGCCATTAAAATGTTAGAATTACAAGTAAAAGAGTTGAAAAATTTTAAAACGGCATTGAAAAAAAATAGTTTAAATACTGTTTCACTACTCTATAGTGGTATTGATACTTCATCTATTCAATCACTTATTGAACTCTTTAGATCAGATTCATTAGCGTTAAATGAGATGAAACTACAATCACAAAATATTGAAAATTCACTTACAGAAAACATACAGTTAAACAGTTTAATTAAAGAGTTTAATGATCAGAAAAAATTATTGGATGAGTTAAGATTTAACTTTACATCGGGACATCCACAAGTTGTAAAAGCCAGTGAGTATTTATCTCAAATAGAAACGAATATTAGAGACTATATATCTGAAAATATAAAAAAGTTAGAAGAGAGTAAACGATTAACCAAAAGTAAAATACTTAATAACATTATAATGACACAACAGAATATTTTATCAAAGCTAAAAGTTTTAAAGAGAGATTTGAGTGAAAAGAGTAAGCTTTTACAATCATTACCTGGAAAAGATTTAACCATTCAAGATTTGAAACGTCAGTTTACGTTAAGTGAAAATATTTATACTTTTTTACTACAAAAAAAGATGGAACTTGATATTTCAAAAGCTTCGACCATTGCCAATACACAAGTAATTGAAGACCCAGTTGAAGCACTTAGTCCCATCAAACCAAATAAAAAACTTATTGTTGTAATAGGTTTAATCTTAGGTTTAATCTTAGGTATACTCTATACGGCTATAAAAGCATTACTCGATACAAAGATTAGAAATGCATCAACAGTTGAAGCGTTAACAGATGCTCCTCTTTATGGAGTATTACCATTTAAAGATAATAAAAGATTCTTTGAAGAAGCCTTACGAAGTATACGAACTAACTTACAGTTTGTATTACCTCGTGATAAAGAGTGTAGAACCATGTTAATCTCTTCAACGGTACCAGGAGAGGGTAAAACTACAGTTATTTCTGGTTTGTCAGAAATAGTATCACAGAGTGGTAAAAAAGTATTGTTGATGGATTTGGACTTAAGAAAACCAAGGCTATATAAAGAGCTAAAAAAGAGTAATAAAGCTGGTATGACGCATTATCTAGTAGGAGATAAGGATTATAAAGATTTTATTCAACCTATTAATGATAATTTAGACTTCTTTGCAGCAGGAACGGTTCCTCCAAATCCTTCAGAACTGATTATGAGTGAAAAGTTTGACAATCTTATTACAAAACTGATGACGAGTTATGACTATATTTTATTTGATACGGCACCTATTGGTTCTGTAATCGATGCTAATATGCTTTTAAAATATTCTGATATTGTACTTTTAGTTGTTAAAGCCAACTATGCAGAAAAAGATTATTTAGAGAACTTTAATAAACTAAGAAGAGAAAAAAATATTAAGTCAGCAGGAATCATCTTAAATCAAGTTAAATTAGAAAAAAATGATGGTTATGGTTATGGTTATGGTTATGGTTATGGTTATGGAAAAGGGGAGGAGTCTTAAATGGTGCTTCCCTTCTTCTCTTTTAAAGAGAGACAGAGTTTGCTGGATGTTGATATACATTCTCATCTTATTCCTAACATTGATGATGGTGCAAAAGATATGGAGCGTTCTATTGAATTGATTTTATCTTTAAAAGAGATGGGCTATAAAAAACTAATAACCACCCCTCATGTTAGTGATATGTTCTTAAATAGTTCAGAAGATATATTAGAGGGATATAAGCATTTAAAAGAAGAATTATCTTCTAGGCAAATAGATATAAAGATTGAAGTTGCAGCTGAATATTATGCTGATGACCATTTTGAAGAACTTTTAAAGAAAAAAGATTTATTAACTTTTGGAGAAGATAAATATTTACTTTTTGAACTCTCTTATTTTACTCCTCCTCAAGATTTAGAAAGTTTGATTTATGATATAAAATTGGCTGGTTATAGACCTGTTTTAGCTCATCCTGAACGCTATACTTATTTACATAATAGTATAGATAAATATAGAGATATAAAAAACATGGGTGTTTTGTTTCAAATTAATTTGATTTCAATAGATGGTTATTATTCTTCTGAAGTAACACAAGCTGTTAAAGAGTTAATAGTTAATAGAATGGTAGATTTTATAGGATCAGATACACACCATAGGCAACATATAAAACATCTAAAAAAAAGTTTTTCTAATCGTTTATATAAAAAAATTTTTAAATATAATAAAATTTTAAATAATATTATATAATTAAGAATTTTCCATATTTATAAATATTAAAATAAAAATCTGTATAAATATAATTATTAAGATAACTTTTAAGAATATAGCGTTAAAATCATATATAACATATTTATTAAATTAGTCTTAATTTATAAAGTGTTAACATAGTATTTTATGGCAATGAAAATTCAATGAAAAAGGAAGAAAAATGAAAAGAGTAAATTATGCTTTACTTTTAATGGCTTTACCATTTATGATAACGGCTTGTGGAGGAGGTTCGACTTCTAATGCTAAAGAACAAGAGGCATCTGCTGATGATATAGCAGTTCAGGTTGGAATTCAACCATCTTCAAGACAAACAGATGCAGAAAATGCAATTACTGTAGCGATTGAGCAAAATACTCCAGAAGAATATAGAAAAGCTGATTGGATACCAAATACAACGGCTGGAAGTAGTAAGCAATTCTCTAAAACCTCTTATACTCCAACTACAAATGTTGTTTCATCAAAAGTAAAATCAAATGGTGATAGTACAACTGGTTGGTATGTTTATGATGCAGACCCTGCTGGTGCAACGATTGTAAGTGAATATGATGATGCCAAGGGAAGTAATGTTATTTGTTCAAATGGTGATGGTCTAAAGAATGGTTATACATTAGGTTGGACAGCTCAAGATTGGGACAGTAGCACCAATAAGTTAATGAAATGGAGTGATAGTAGTAATAAAACCATTAAATGGAGCATGAAGTATAGTGAAGATTATATGGTATATGTCAGACTAAATACAACCGATGGTTATAGATATCTATTTTATACAGATGCAAATCTAAATTACGGTACATCAGGATATGATGCTCCTCATTATATTCATAATGGTTTAGGTTCCGCATCAAAAGATGGGACATGGAGAACATTTACTAGAAATTTAAGTGCTGATTTAAAACGTTTTCAACCTATGAATGAAATTATATCCGTTGATGGATTCTTTCTTAGAGGTTCAGGATGTGTAGATGATATTGAGCTACTTAAAACGAATGGTACGGAAGTAAACAGTGTTGTTTATGAAGATGCTGAAGATGGTAAAAATTCAAGATGGACTATTTACGACGAGAGTCCTGCTGGTGCAACCATTACAAATGTAGATGATGCTGAAAAAGCTTCAAAGGTTATTGAAGTTAAAGGTGATGGTACAAAAAATGGTTTTATTCTTGGTGCATGGAACAGTGCAAATGGTTGGAAAAACACTATCAATAAAGAGATTTCATGGGATATGAAATTTAATGCTGATTCTGTTATATATATAAGTGTAATTACAACTGATGGCCCTCGTTTTATAACATACTCTCCTTTAAGTGATACTACATATGCTACTAATCCTAACTATGGTCAAGGGAAAATAGTTCAAGATGGCTATACATACATTCACTTAGGACTTAACCCAAATACAAGAGGTGGTTCATGGCAAACAGTTTCACGAAATTTAGAAGCTGACTTGAAAAAGTATGAGCCAAATAACTCACTTGTTTCTGTATCAGCATTCCTTGTTCGTGGTTCTGGTAGATTAGACAACATTAAAATGTTTGATACCAACACTGATGGTGACTACGATAATAGTACAAACTAAGAACAAAACTTTACTACTAACTCTAGTAGTAATTTAAAGAACCACCATCGTTAAAGATGGTGATTCTTCTACTTTTACTCTCCTAAAAATACATTTCGTAAACAATTATAGTTTTCTTTTATATACGCTGGATGAAAACGGTTATTGTTTAAATAGTATTTCTCTAATGTAAAGCTGTTTCCCGACTCACGCTAACCCTGATGTGGTAAGCATATTTCATACACATCCAAGCAAGAATCTAAGCACTCATTTCATATCGTAACATTTTTTCTTCATAATCTACAGGAGATAAATAATTATTCGCACTGTGCATCCTTTTTCTGTT
>JALVXD010000270.1 GCA_027038295.1 Campylobacteraceae bacterium | reverse complement strand
AAATATGCTTCTGTCTGTCTCATGGTACTCTTTTAGTAAGTTCTCAACTGTAACCTCTTCTTGTAGCAACTCTTTGTGTAAGGTTGTGTTGTTGTAGTTGGTTAAGATGATGTTTGCTAAGCCTACTTGGGTGATGCCTAGAAGTTTTGTACCTATGAAGAAGTCTATCTTTTTGGCAATATAGCTTAGGGTAAAAGGTGTACCTATGAGGGCTGCTTCAAGGGTGGCTGTACCTGAACAGATGAAGGCGAACTCTGACTTGGCAAGGGCAGGGTGGGTCTCTTTTTCTAGCTCAAATTCTGAAATGTCACCATAAAGGTTTTTTATCTTTTCATCTGAAAAGCTTTTTGGAATAATCAAAATGGCTTTTTTGTTTGAAAGTTTTTTTCTTACCTCTTTAAAAATAGGAAGAAGTTTGGTTATTTCACTTTTTCTACTCCCTGGCATAAAGGCTATGGTATTTTTATTTTTTACGCGACTAAAGTCAGCGTTTTCAATTTCATCTAAAAGAGGGTGTCCTATGTACTCTGCTTTTGAGTTGTAGTAGTCTACTTCAAAAGGCAAAATTCCTAAAAGTCTGTTACAATACTTCTCTAGTTTTATGGCACGTTTAGGACGACTTGCCCAGATTTGGGGGAGAATGTAGTAGATAATCTCTTTTTGGGGGTAGGCTTTTTTTAGTTTTTTAGCTAAGGGTAGGTTGAAGCCTGAGGAGTCCATAAGTAAGATTTTGTCTGCATCTTTGGCAAGTTCTACCATTTCATCTGCTACTTTGAAGAACCAACGTAGTTTTTTAATGGCATCGACCACACCTATGATAGCCATTTCAGAAATGTCATAGAGTGGAGAGCCTAATGATTTATCGAAGATACCTAAAAGTTCTACATCATTAGTATGTTTTAGAACCTCTTTTAGGTGAAGGTTTGAAGAAGGTTCGAGGGCTGAGACGAGTAGTTTCATTTAATTACTTTTATGTTTTAATTGAAATATCAATAATTTTGAGCTGTAGGTGTGACATGGTCACACCTACGTAATTTAAGATTTAAAATATTTATTAACCAAATTTAAGTCCAACAAAGAACCCAGCAACAGCACCAGCTCCTGATGTTATTGTCATATTTGATAATCTTTCTTGCAACATGGAAGCCAATCCTTTAAAGGAGTCAATGCCTGTACTTACACCAGCATCTAAGGATTGTTCATCTACAGTAGATATTCCCTGTGATTCCATGACAAAAAGAATAACTAGACCAAATCCTAAAACCAATAGTAAAAGTTTAAAAAACTTTTTCATAAAGAATCCAATAGCCAAACCTATTACAAAGCTTGTTCCCATTTCTAAAAATGGAAATGGAGAAGCAGATGTATCAACATTGCCTCCAAGTACTTCTCTTCCTAGTTCATCTTGTCCGAAAGGGTTTCCGTATGGTTGATTATCATTCATGTTTTACCTTTTAATTTTATTTCGTATTATAACTTAATCTTGTGGATTAATTGTCCCCAATTAAATCAGAACAGAGATCAAATCTGTTATGTGTCATTAAGTGTACTTTAGGGTGAATTTTCAATATCTCATCAAATAGAGATTTTGAAATATTAAACCCAACCTCTTGCTCTTTCTCTGCTCCATCCATAGCAGCTAAGTTCATCTCATCAATTATATCTTTTGGTACAGTAATACCAGGAACTTTATCTGATATAAAGTTGGCTGTTCTAGCACGGACTACAGGAAATTGTCCTAAAATTAACTCAGCCTCTTTAGCTGTGT
The DNA here is from genome assembly GCA_027038295.1 of Campylobacteraceae bacterium. Classification (GTDB taxonomy): domain Bacteria; phylum Campylobacterota; class Campylobacteria; order Campylobacterales; family Sulfurovaceae; genus UBA1140. The sequence continues at coordinate 24,140 of JALVXD010000270.1, read as the reverse complement.
CTCTGACACTTAATGACTTTGCCTCTTCAAAAAGTTCTATTAGCTCTTTTGCATTTTCTACATCATAGACAGGTTGGGTGATAATGGCTCTTGCACCATAGTCTAACTTTTTTATCATCTTTTTCTGGATACGTCGCATATCTTTAGCATAAGCATTGGCAACTGCAAAAGGGTAAATAGGCTTAGGAGCAGGGGTTAACTCTTTATTAGAATAATCAAAACCATTATTTAATCGGTAGATAATACTTAAAAGTAGTGTAGAATCACGCTCTAAAACACCTTTTACTTCTGGTTGGTCAGAGTATTTAGCAGGGTCACCTGTGAGTGCTAAAATACAACGTAAATCAAAGTCATTAGCACCTAAAAGCGTTGATTGTAGGGAGAGTTTATTTTTATCTCTCATACTCATGGTTGCAATAACAGGTTTCTCAAAAGCTTGTTGTACTTGTATGGCAGAGAGTACGCCTGACATTTTAAGTTTTGCTAAGGGGTTGTCGGTTACGGAAAAACCAGCAACTTTTTCATGAAGCTTAAGGGCTTTTATCTTCTCTATAGTTGGTTTTATAGATGCACCATGGGGTGGTGTTATTTCAACGGTAATAAAAGGTTTATCACTGTGAAGTGTTTTACAAAATTGTTCAAACATATATTATTTTAATTCCTCTTATTTAAATAGGCTATAATTCTATCAAAAAATTACAAAATATAAGGATAAAAATGAAATTAGCTGTATTTGACTTTGATTCAACGCTAATGGATGGTGAAACAATCGACTTTTTTGCTGAAGAGTTGGGCTTTAAAGATGAAGTAGTAGCCATTACAGAACGTGCCATGGCAGGAGAGTTAGATTTTTATGCTTCTTTAGTGGAACGTGTAGCACTTCTTAAAGGTTTACCAAAATCTAAAGTTGAAGAGATTTGTCAATCATTACCAATGATGAATGGAGCTAGGGAAGTTGTTGCAGGGCTTAAGGAAAAAGGTTATAAAATTATCTGTTTCTCTGGAGGCTTTCGAGATGCAACCAAACCAGCTTGTGAAAAACTAGGCATTGATGCTGATTTTTCTAACTTTTTACATACTGAAAATGGTGTTTTAACAGGTGCAGTTGGTGGTGAAATGATGTATTCAGAAGCAAAAGGTGATATGATTACACGTATTCAGAATTTATTATGTATAGATAGAAAAAATACTTTAGTCGTAGGTGATGGTGCAAATGATTTAAGTATGTTTGCTCATGCTGATACAAGAGTAGCATTTTGTGGAAAACCTGTACTTAGAGAAGCAGCCACACATTGTATTGATGTAAAAGATTTAAGAGAAATATTAAAGATAATATAAGAAAATACGTGTGACATCGTCACATCTCAAATTTTTGAGTTAACAATATGCTCATTTTGGGCATATTTTAAAAATAAATAATATAGGATAAGAGAGTCATGGACATATTACAAGCCATTATTATAGGAATTATAGAAGGATTTACAGAGTTTTTACCTATTTCATCAACAGGTCATATGATTGTTGCGAGTGAGTTTTTAGGTGTAGAGCAGAGTGCAGTGGTTAAAGCTTATGAAGTTATTATCCAGTTGGCAGCTATTTTAGCTGTAATGTTGCTATATAGAGATAAAATCAGTTTAAAAGAGATTGAACTTTGGAAAAAAATTATAGCTGCTTTTTTCCCTTTGGCGATAGTAGGATTTATATTAAAAGATTGGATTAAAGAATTTTTTACTGTCTCTACTGTTGCATGGATGTTTATCATCGGTGGTATTATATTTATTATTGTAGAACACTTTCATAAAGATAAAGAGAAGCCTTCTCAAAATATTGAAGAGATAACCTGGAAACAAGCTATGATTATAGGCTTTGGACAGATTTTCTCTTTGATTCCAGGAACGAGTCGAGCAGGTTCAACCATTATTTCTGGTATGCTCTCTGGTGTGAGCAGAAAAGCTTCTACTGAGTTCTCTTTTCTTTTGGCAATCCCTGTTATGATGGCAGTGAGTGGCTATGATTTGTTAAAACACTACCAAGATTTTATTGGTGCTGATTTAACAGCGTTTGTTATTGGTTTTGTAGTAGCCTTTGTTGTGGCATATCTGACTATAAAACTTTTTATTGTTTTTTTGCAACGATTTACTTTTGTTGCATTTGGTATCTATAGAATAATTTTTGGAATTATTCTGTTGATGTTACTATAAAAATGCGATTAATCGCATATTAATATTTTTGCAAGGTAAATAAATTTGACATTTAATGAATTTAAATTTCACAAAGACCTCTTAAAAGGGGTGAAAATAGCAGGTTTTAGAGAACCTAGTCCTATTCAAGAGATGGTTGTTCCCATTATTGAAAAGGGTGAAGATTTGGTGGGACAAGCCCACACAGGTACAGGAAAAACAGCAGCGTTTGGTCTACCCTTAATGGATAAAATTGCTAAAAAAGAGATAGAACGTGCATTGGTAATTACACCAACAAGAGAGTTGGCAACACAAGTAAGTGATGAACTCTACCATTTAGGGCGTTTTTGTGGTATCAGAACCATTACTGTTTATGGTGGTGTAGGGTATGGACGGCAAATTGCATTGATTAATAAAGGAGTTCAAGTGGTTGTAGCGACCCCTGGGCGACTTAAAGACCTTTATAAAAAGGGAAAAATTGACTCTTTTAACCCTGAGATAGTGGTGCTAGATGAAGCAGATGAGATGCTAGATATGGGTTTTTTAGAAGAGATAAAAGAAATCTTTGAATATATCCCTCAAAATAGACAAACGCTACTTTTCTCTGCAACCATGCCAGAGCCTATTAAAGAGTTGGCAAATGAAATTTTGACAAATCCTCAATTTGTTTCCGTTGTTGGAGAAGATGATAGCACAACAAACAATACCATAGAGCAGTCCTATTATGTCATAGAAGAGGCACAACGTGATGAAGCCATAGTTAAATTGCTAGAGACTGAAAAGACCAATAAATGTATAATTTTTTGTCGTATGAAACGTGAAGTTGATAGATTAACAGAACATTTAAAAGCCATGGGCTTTAATGCTGAAGGCTTACATGGTGATTTAGAGCAGATGGATAGAGACAGAATTGTTAAGGGCTATCGTCGTGGAGAGAGTAAAATTATGGTTGCTACAGATGTTGCTTCAAGAGGCTTAGATGTTAAAAATGTGTCGCATGTTTTTAACTTTCATATTCCATTTGACCCTCAATCGTACGTACATAGAATTGGACGAACTGGTCGTGCAGGTAAAGCTGGAAAAGCTATCACTTTAGTCTCTACATCAGAATTTAAAGAGCTTCAACGCATTCAACAAGAGGTTGGTGCTGATATGAAACTAGAGACTATTAGCTTAGATGGTAGTAGCAACTCGCCTATTGACTTTACATCTTTAGAAGCAGATGTTCGAGATGTGAGTATTGATGAAAATGCTGCTGAGTTTATTGATAGTATGGAAGATATGGATTATCATGAGTTTGTAGAACGTGTGGTTTCTCTCTTATTGCAAGAAGAAAAATCGAATTCCAATCTCTTAGGTTATGACCAAAATACCGTAAATATGATGCTTAATGAGTATCAGAGTGAACAAAAAGTAGCACGGCAAAATAATCGTAAAAAAAAGAAGCGTTAAATTAAGTTTTTTCAAGTAAAAATAGCTAAAATATTGCATAAAATTAGTACAGAAGGTTTTTTATGGCTGAAGTGAATTATGTAGTAGAAGCATTGAAGTTTATGGTACTTGGAATGGGAGTTGTTTTTTTATTTCTCTTTATTCTTGTTAAAGTAGTTGAACTTCAAGCTAAGCTTATTGCAAAGTATTTTCCAGAAAATACTCCCCCGACACCTGCTGTTCCAGCAGTTAATGTAACAGAAGATGAAAATCGCAGAGTTGCTGCTATTATCGCTGCTGTAACAGAATTTCGTAACAAAAAATCATAACATGAAGGTATAAGATGGCAAAAAAATATATTGATGTGATGGATACAACTTTTAGAGATGGATTTCAATCTGTCTTTGGTGGTCGTGTTCTCATGGATGACTTTTTCCCAGCAGTAGAAGCTGCAAAAAGTGCAGGAATAAATCACTTTGAATTTGGTGGAGGAGCTAGATTTCAGAGTCTTTTCTTCTATTTGCAAGAGAATGCTTTTGATATGATGGATAAGTTTAGAGAGATAGTAGGGCCGGAAGCAAACCTACAGACTCTTTCTCGTGGTATTAACACGGTAATGCTTGATACAGGAAGTAGAGAGTTGATTGATTTACATGCAAAACTTTTTAAGAAGCATGGAACAACAACGATAAGAAACTTTGATGCTTTAAATGATGTAGATAACTTAGCATACTCTGCTGAGTGTATTAAGCGTCATGGTCTTAACCATGAAGCAGTAATTACTATGATGGATTTACCACCAGGTTGTAAAGGTGCACATGATGTAACTTTTTATGAAAAAACTTTAAGAAATATGTTGGATGCAGGAATTACATTTGACTCTTTATGTTTTAAAGATGCATCAGGTACTGCAAATCCAAATAAAGTTTATGAAACCATTTCAATGGCTAGAAAACTTTTAGGTGAAGAGGTTCATTTAAGACTTCATACTCATGAGACAGCAGGTGTTTCGGTTGCTTCTTATTTGGCAGCTCTTGAAGCAGGTGCAAATGGAATTGATATGGCTGCATCACCAGTTTCAGGTGGGACATCACAACCAGATATCTTAACCATGCTTCATGCTGTTAAGGGTACTAATTATAATCTTGGTGATTTAGAGCTTGTTAAAATTTTAAAATATGAAGAACGTCTTCAAGAGTGTTTGGCAGAGTATATGATTCCACCAGAAGCAACTCAAGTATCGCCTCTTATTCCTTTCTCTCCAATGCCAGGTGGTGCATTGACAGCGAATACGCAAATGATGAGAGATGCTGACACTTTAGATAAGTTTGATGAAGTAATTCTAGCCATGAAAGAGGTTGTTGAGCGTGGTGGTTATGGAACATCTGTAACACCAGTTTCTCAGTTTTACTGGCAACAAGCTTATGCAAACGTTATGTTTGGTGATTGGAAACAGATAGCTCCTGGTTATGGACGTATGGTATTGGGTTACTTTGGTAAAACACCAGTGGAACCAGATCCAGAGATTGTTAAATTGGCATCTGAAAAGTTAAAACTTGAGCCTACAACAGAAAACCCATTGGATTTTGCAGACAAAGAAGTGACAAAGTCAATAGCTTATTGGACAAAAGTTCTTGAAGATGAAGAGCTAGAAACAACAGAAGAGAATATCTTTATTGCAGCATCATGTGATCAAAAAGGTATTGCGTTTTTAAAGGGTGATGGTCCTTTAATGGTAAGAAAAGGTAAAAATAATCAAAATTGTGGAGATGAAGAGATGAGTGGAAGTTATACAGTAGTAGTAGATGGTAAGAGTTATAGTGTTCAAGTTGCAGAGGGTGATGCAGAGATTTCAGTAGCACCTGTTGCTGTAGCAACTACAACAGCTGCTCCAGTAGCAGCACCAGCAGCTACTGGTGGAAAAGGTTCTATTGAGATTAACTCTCAAACTCCTGGTAATGTTTGGAAAATTTTAAAAGCAGCAGGAGACACTGTTAACGAAGGTGAGCAGATTATGATTCTTGAAGCTATGAAGATGGAGATTGATATCGTGGCTGAAAAAGCAGGTGTGATTAAATCTATTGAAGTTAACACTAATGACGCTGTAATCGACGGACAGCTTCTTGCAACAATGGAGTAATCCATGAAATTAAAACAGATATTTATTGCTCTTTTGTTTGCCTTAGTTACTCTAAGTTCTTCTGCTTATGCAGAGGGACATGACGAAACTACTGTACATCAGGAAGAGAATACAACAAAGAAAGCGTATCAACCAAAAACGCTTTCTGAATTAGCATCGAGTTTTTGGGAGACTACAGGTATTAAAGCCATTTTTGATACCAATGATGGCGAGATGAGTGCAGACCCTGCAGGAGAGGCAAAAGAGCATAAACTTGGAGCATTTGAATCATCTTTTGGTCGTATCATTATGATTTTAATTGTCTTTACACTCTTCTATTTAGCCATTGCTAAAGGGTTTGAACCACTACTCTTAATCCCTATTGCTTTTGGTGGATTACTTGCCAATATTCCTCTTGCACATATGGCAGGACCAGAGGGTATGTTGGGGGTTATATACAACATGGGAATTGCCAATGAGTTCTTTCCTCTGCTCATATTTATGGGTGTTGGAGCCATGACAGACTTTGGACCACTCTTAGCCAATCCTAAAACTGCACTACTTGGTGGTGCTGCTCAGTTTGGTATATTTGGTTCTTTGGTAGGGGCAGTTGCTCTTGGTTTTGATATTCAAGATGCTTCAGCTATTTCTATTATTGGTGGTGCTGATGGTCCAACCTCAATCTTTATTGCCAATAGATTGGCTCCTGATATGTTGGGTGCAATTGCTGTTGCAGCTTATTCATACATGGCATTGGTTCCAGTTATTCAACCTCCAATAATGAGAGCATTGACAACAAAAGAAGAGCGTCAAATTAAAATGGGTGTTCAGCGTCCTGTTCATAGATTGGAAAAATTGATTTTTCCAATTATTGTATTGATGTTGTCTATTATGGTACTTCCTGAGTCTACTCCATTGATTGGTGCATTTGCTTTTGGTAACTTTGCAAAAGAGTCAGGTGTGGTTGACAGACTTTCTGATACCATGCAGAACTCATTAATCAATACCGTTACTATCTTTTTAGGTCTTGGTGTTGGTTCTAAACTGGCAGCTGATAAATTCTTGGTTCTTGAGAGTTTAGGAATTATGATTATTGGTCTTTTAGCATTTTCAGCTGGTACGGCTATGGGTGTTCTTATGGCTAAGTTAATGAACAAGTTCTCAAAAAAACCGATTAACCCACTCATTGGGGCAGCAGGAGTTTCTGCTGTTCCAATGTCAGCACGGGTTGTTTCTAAAGTTGGTTCAGAAGAGAAACCAGGAAATATACTTCTAATGCATGCAATGGGTCCAAATGTTGCAGGTGTTATTGGTTCAGCTGTTGCAGCTGGGGTACTACTTTCTATTTTTAAATAGAGAGTTATAGTTAAATATTATCTTCGATAAAACAATGTTGCTTTTTGCAACGTTGTTTTAAAATCTTTCATTAAGTAAGTTTATTAAAATCTTTTCAATAGTATAATCATACAACTTTATAATAGAATATTTAGAAGGCTATTTCGAACTCTTAAATATGATAAATTAAAGATGACTTTGTCATTTTTAATTTGTTATATTATTTAAGAATAAAATAGCAAAAAATAACATATAAAACATAAAGGTACACAAATGAGCAGCCGTACACCAAATGGTTTCGACAAACTAGGACTTGAAAATATTGGAAATGTTTACTACAATCTTAGCTATGATGAACTTCAGGCACATGAAATTAACAACAACGAATGTAAAATGTCATCTACAGGTGCAGCAATGTGTGATACGGGTATTTTTACAGGTAGAAGTCCTAAAGACAAATACTTTGTCGATCAAGCACCCTCAAATGAACATATTTCATGGGGAAAAATTAATAAAAAAATTGATAAAGAGAAATTTGAGACACTTTATGATTTAACCAAAAAACAGTTGTCTGATTCAGATATTTATATTATGGATGTTTATGCAGGTTCTAGTGATGAAAGTAAGCGATCAATTAGATTTATCTCTCAAGTTGCATGGCAAGCACACTTTGTAAAAAATATGTTTATTCGACCTACAGAAGAGGAGTTAGAAACATTTGAACCCGACTTTGTAGTATATAATGCTTGTAAAATAGTAAATGAAGATTATAAAGCCATGGATTTGAATTCAGACGTTTATGTATGTTTTAATGTAGAGGAGAATATCTCTATTATTGGTGGTACTTGGTATGGTGGAGAGATGAAAAAAGGTATTTTTTCTATGATGAACTACTGGTTACCACTTGAAGGTAAACTCTCTATGCACTGTTCAGCAAATGTTGGAGACAAGGGTGATGTAGCTTTATTCTTTGGTCTTTCAGGCACAGGTAAAACAACACTCTCAACAGACCCAAAAAGAGCTTTAATTGGTGATGATGAACATGGTTGGGATGACAATGGTGTCTTTAACTTTGAGGGTGGTTGTTATGCAAAAGTAATTAATCTTGATCCAAAATCAGAACCTGAAATTTTTGCTGCTATTAATAAAGATGCACTTTTAGAAAATGTTGTTGCAGCAAATGATGGTAAAGTAAATTATGAAGATGTCTCTAAAACAGAGAATACAAGAGTTTCCTATCCTATAGAACATATTGAAAATCATAAAGAAGATTTACAGGCTGGTCATCCAAACAATATTATCTTCTTATCTTATGATGCCTTTGGTATTTTACCACCAGTATCTAAGTTAAATAAAGAACAAGCAATGTACTATTTCTTAAGTGGATATACGGCAAAAGTTGCAGGAACAGAACGTGGTATTACTGAACCAGTTACAACTTTTTCTGCTTGTTTTGGTGAAGCCTTTTTACCACTGCATCCTACTGAGTATGCAAAGTTACTTGGTAAGAAAATTGATGAGCATGATGTAAATGTTTATTTGGTAAACACAGGACTTAATGGTGCAGGAAAAAGAATGAGTATTAAAGATACAAGAGCTTGTATTAATGGTATTCTAAATGGAGCTATTAATGATGTTGAATTTGATACTTTACCTGTCTTTAATTTACAGTTTCCTAAAACTTTAGAGGGTGTAACAAACAATGATATACTGAATCCTTTGGCTGCATGGGATAGTGAAGAGAAATTCAATGAGACTATAAAAAATCTTGCTGCTGAGTTTATTAGTAACTTTGACCGTTATAATGATAATGGTTCAGAGTTTGATTACTCAGCTGCAGGTCCTCAACTTTAATAGAGAATTCGAGCCAAATATAAGCCCTCAGCAGGGGCTAATTTGGTTAGGTAACGGTTTTTAAGCTCTAGTTGCTCTTTTAACTCTTCTATTTTTAACTTATTCATTGCCACTTGCATAGAACTTTCTACCATCATACGTACTTGTGAACGTAAAAAGCCATTGGCTTCAAAATATAGTATATGATAGTTCATGTATGATTTATAGTGAGCTTTATATATCTGTCTAATATTGGTATGTGTTACAGAGCCAGTTTTTATAAAGTTAGAAAAATCATGTTCTCCCTCAAATACTTTTAGTGCGTTAGTTAATAAAATTTGATTAAATGTAGGATAGTAAGCTATATGGTTTTGTTCAAAAATAGAAGGTATAGTGGTTTTAAAAATATAACGATAGACTCTTTTTTTTGCAGAAAATCTGGAGTGAAAATCATCGGAGACAAAAGAGATATGTTTAAAAGAGATATGTTTTAATTTTCTATTGAGTTCAAACTTTAATTTTTTTAAATCTTTCCAAAACTCTGGAACCTTAAAGTCTATAACCTGTCCTGTAGCATGAACACCTGCATCGGTTCGTCCACTTCCTCTAATATCATCATGAATACCAAGTGAACGTAATGCTATTTCTATCTGGCTTGTAATGGTTTGCTTTGTACTTTTTTGTTTCTGAAAACCCTTAAAATAAGTACCATCATAGGCTATAACAGCCTTTACTCTTTGCATTTAAAAATATCTTTGAACATAACGATGGAAGAGAAATTGACCTAGAAAAATACTAAGCATAATAGCTACAATTAATGTTATATAGTTACCTTGATGTTCTAATAAAGTGGCAATGGAATAGAGTCCAATTGTTGTGACACCCAATATATGATAAGCATAATTTTTTTGATACCTTGGATTTATGATAGAGAAAGCAGCAATAATATAAAGTGCCATAATAGGAATTAAACTTGTGTATATGAAAAAGAGAATCCTACGTTTGCCATTAGGGTCTAAAGAGAGTTTTATCCAGTAGGCTAAAATACTATGATAGGTAAACTCCTCTGTATTTAAGTTTTGAAAAACTTGCATTTTTTTATAATGTATCTCTTTTAATGAATCTTTGTTAAAGGTATAGCCCGAACCATCATTTAATGTTAGGGTAACAACAGCATCTTTGTTTTTTATATGTGCACTTTTTGCCATAAAGAGTTGGTCACTGTGTGTTTTGTCTTTATTATAAATGACCACATCATGTAATGAGCGTTCATCTTTACTTTTAACATAAACAAAAAGATTCCCAAATTTTTGACCCAGTTTAGAAGGATTAATATTGACTTGTGCTTCTGAACTTTTTTTATATTTAAAGGCTTTAAATTGCTGTTTGGTTTTTGGCATAAGTCCTAAAGATAAAATGAGTAAAACAGTGGAAAATAGAAAAGCGATAAAAAGAAAACGATTCATTATGGATTTAGACTTTTTACCTAAAGCAAAAAGAGCCATGAGTTCATTGTCATTTGACAAACGAAGTAGGGTCATAACCACAGCCACTAAAAAAGAGATAGGAAGAGTATAGAACAAAATGGCTGGTAAGTTGTAGCTAAAGAGTTGTATCATCTCCCAAAATGAGATTTGAATTGAGGCTGTTAGTGCAGATATTTTAATAATAAAAACCAATGCCCCAATAAAAAATAAGGGTAGAAAAATAGTTAGAAAAGAGGAGGTAAAGTTATAAGATAAATATCTTGAAATATTCATCTTTCTTCTTTTAGCCATAGATAATCAACTCTACCAAAGCATCTACTTGGGTATCAAAAATGTAGACTATAAATGTTCCCATAGCTAAAAATGGGACAAATGGAACAGCTCTATCTTTGGCTAGAAGTGAGGGAACCATGGCTAAAATAGCAGCAATAAATAGGGCATAGAAAAAGAGAGGAAAACCAAGTAATGCTCCCATGGTTCCTGCTACTATAATGTCTCCTTCTCCCATTGCCTCTTTGTTTAAAAAGAAGCTTAGATAGTAACGAAGTAGTGCCAATCCACCAGCAGCCATAAGTGCATTTTGAAGTGCATCTATAGCCCAAGGGTTCACAATAGCTAAAGCCAATGCCAAAAGATTTAAGTTGTCAGGTACTGCCATATATTTAAAATCTATCATCACCAAAGCCAACAGTAGAGTAAAGACCACAAAGACTACAGGCATATACCAAACAAGTCCAAGTTTATAAAAGAGTGAAACAGCAAGGAGACCAGTTGTTAATTCTATGAGTGGATATTGTACCGATATTTTTTCTGAACAAAAACCACATTTACCTCTTAAAAATAACCATGAAAATATAGGGATATTATGGTACCACTTCAAAGGTGTTTGACATGATTGACATTTTGATGCTGGAAAGACAATACTTTCACCTTTTGGTATACGATAAATCACTACGTTTAAAAAAGAACCTATAAGGATTCCAAAAATAAATATAAAAATTGTAATGGTTAATTCAGCCATTAAACCCCTCCAAATCGACGGTTTCTGTTAATATACTGGTTGATAATCTCTTCCAGTTCTGTTGGTGTAAAGTCAGGCCAAAGTGTTTCAGTAAAGAAAAACTCCGTATAACTTAACTGCCATAGTAAAAAGTTTGAGAGTCTTACCTCTCCACTGGTACGTACCATAAGGTCTACATCAGTATAAGGCGTGTTTAGTTCATTACCTAAACTCTCTTCTGTTATGGCTTCTTTTCTCTCTGCCAATCGTGTCGCAGCTTTGGCTATCTCTTCTCTTGAACCATAGTTAAGTGCAAGAATTTGTGTTACGTTGGTATGGTGAGCTGTTTGCTCCTTTATGGAAGCAATGGTTTTTTGAAGTTTAGGAGAGAAGCCTTCTATGTTTCCTACTGTCTCAAATCTTGCACCAAATTTATGATAGGTCTCGAGTTCACCTTTTAGCCATTTATCAAGTAACTTCATTAAGAAGTCCACTTCATATTTAGGGCGTTTCCAGTTTTCTGTACTAAAGGCATAAAGTGTTACTGTCTCAATAGTTTCATGTTCGGCACAGTACTGAGTAATGTCACGAATAACATCAGCACCTTTCTCATGCCCTTTAGTTCTGATGTAACCACGCTCTTTTGCCCAGCGTCCGTTGCCATCCATAATGATGGCTAAATGTTTTAAATAATTTTTATTTTTGCTCATTTTCTAATTTTTGACTTTCATCTAATATTTTAAATGATAGGTCAAGTTTTGAAGCTGTTCCTAAATCTACAGAGTTATCTGCTGTTATAAAGTTTATACTATTTTCACTGGTTCCAAAACTTTGGCTATCTTGTAACAGATTATAGCATACTCCATCTATGTTTTTATTCTCAATTAAGCTTTTGGCATTAGAAAAGCCTTTTTCTCTGTCCATTTCAGCTTTAAATCCAACAGTTATGAGTCCTAGTTTGTTTACCTCTGTTAATATATCAGCCGTTTGTTTCATTTCGATACGCCACTCATCACCAATATCTACTTTTTTCATTTTACCTACTTGTGGAAACTTAGGAGTAAAATCAGCTACAGCTGCAGCCATAAAGAGGTAAGGTTTTTTCTGAATAAGATGAATAGGTTCAGAACTATTCATAGTGGCTTTAGACATTTTCCCTTTTTTTGAAACACGTACAGCATCGACTGTATACTCTAGTAATTCTTGGGCTGATTCAACATCTATGGTATAAATCTCTTTGGGGATGTGTGCATGTCCCATGGTTGTAATGAGACAAACATCAGCACCTTTAAGATAGAGTGCAGTTGCTAATGCATTTGCCATTTTACCTGATGAGAAGTTTGAGATGTATCGTACTTCATCTATCTTTTCTCGTGTTCCTCCACCAGTAACAACTATTTTTCTATCTTTCCAAAACTCCTCTTCTAGTAGGGCTTTTGCCACCTGATGAAAAATAGCAGATGGTTCAGCCAAAGCACCATTTCCTTCGTCTCCACATGCTAAAAGTTTTGATTGAGGGTTAATGATACGTACTTCATTGACACCTAGCATTTTAAGCGAACCTACTGTGTAGTGATGCTCTATCATATTTGTGTTAGCAGCAGGGGCTATGAGTAGGGTTTTGTTAAATGCTAAAGCAGTTTGAGTCAAAATGTTGTCTGCAATTCCTTTAGAGATTTTGTTGATAGTATTTGCAGTTGCTGGAGCAATAACAAAGACATCGCACTTTTTACCTATATCAATGTGGTTAAGCTCCGATGCCCAGCTTTCAGAACTCTCTGTAAGTACGGCATTACGTGTAAGGGCTTCAAAAGTAAGGGAAGAGACAAAACGTTCTGCTGAGGGAGTCATCACTACATGAACAGAAGCTCCTGCTTTTATAAAAAGACGAGCTAAGTCACAAGCTTTGTAGGCTGAGATGCTTCCTGTAATGCCTAAGAGAATGGTTTTGTTTGTTAGGTTTATTTGCATGTTTTATTGCCTTATTAATAGAGTAGAGGATTGAACCTCAATGCCAACAGTTAGCCGTAGGTGTGACCATGTCACACGCCAAAACCAAATATTGCACAATTTTAATATCCATATAGTTCAAATCGAAATTTGACGTGTGACATGGTCACACCTACAGGATTTTATTTTCCAAAAAACTTATAAAAAAAGTCAGGAATTGTTTTTAATGCAGAACGTGTAATGGCAAGTGAGCCTTTTTCTACATCTTTGTTAAGGGTTGTACCTGCAGCGACGATAACATCGTCTTCTATGGTTAAAGGAGCAACCAACTGACAGTCAGACCCTACAAATACGTTTTTACCTATAGTTGTCTTATACTTTGCTTTACCATCGTAATTACAGGTAATAACACCAGCTCCTATGTTAGAACCTTCATCAATGGTTGCATCGCCAATGTACGCCAAATGACCAGCTTTGACACCATTTAGGGTAGATTTTTTAACCTCTACAAAGTTTCCTACATGGCTGTTTTTTAGGTGAGAAAGAGGGCGTACTCTTCCCATAGGACCAACATCTGAATCTTCTATAATAGAATCTTCAATAACTGAGTTGGTTTTAATATGAGAAGAGATAATTTTAGAAGTTCCTAAAATAGTTACACCATTTTCTAAGATGCTTTCCCCTTCAAAAGTAGCACGACAATCAATATAGATGCTATCAGGAAAACGCATGGTCACACCCTCTGCCATAAGCTCTCTTTTTATTCTGTTTTGCATAATTATTTCAGCCGTTGCAAGGTCAAACTTAGAGTTAACCCCTTTAAACTCCTCCTCTTCTACATAGATAGGGGTTACGGTTCTATCTTCATCTACTGCCATTTTTACAATGTCTGTTAGGTAGTATTCTGCTTGAGCATTCTCATTTGAAAGTAGGGGAATGTAACGGTTAAGAAGCTCTGTATTTACACAGTAAATTCCTGCATTAACGGTTTTGGTCTCTAGTTGTGCTTCGTTACAATCTTTTTGTTCAACTATCTCTTGAACTTTTTCATTCTCTATTAACACACGACCATATCCGTCGGGATTGTCCAGTTTTATAACAGACATGTTTATGTCAGCGTCACCACCCGTAAGTGCTTCAAGTGAACTTTGGGTAATAAGAGGCATATCACCATTTAAAATAAGTGTTTTTTCATATTTGGTAGTTATACCTTTCATGGCTCCACCAGTTCCAGGGAATTGTTCTGCGTCTTGCATATGAAAATTAATGTTTTTATATTCAGATTCTATGGCTTCTTGAACACGTGTAGCTTGATGAGCTAGAACAACAGTTATGTCATCAGAGATTGCAAGACCTGCATCAATAGCATGAGAGAGCATGGATTTACCAGAAATAGTATGAAGAACTTTAGGCGTAGTAGATTTCATTCGGCTACCTTTACCAGCAGCTAAAATGACGATACTTATAGACATATGATTTGACCTTTAAATATTAAAATGATTTTAAAAGTAGTATTATATCTAAGGGAGTTTAAATAGCAGTTTTATACCTTTTAGATAAAATACGCCAATTATTATTTAAGGCAAAACATTGAAGTGTGAACATTTTGGAACCTGTGGTTCTTGTAGTATATATGAGTTGAGTTATGAGCAAGAGTTGGCAAATAAAAAAGAGCGTGTTTTGGAGCTTTTGTCTCCATTTGAAGTTAAAGATTTAGAGGTTTTTTCTGCTTTGGAGTCTCATTACCGTGCAAGGTCAGAGTTTAAAATTTGGCACGATGGTGATGTTTGCTCTTATGCCATGGGACGTTTAGATAAAAAAGGTGCTGTGAACATAAGTGAATGTCCAAAGGTTATTAAGCCCATAGAAAATCGAATGAAGCCACTTTTAGAGAAGATTAACGCTTCAGCAGTTTTGAAACATCGTCTTTTTTCTGTGGAGTTTTTGGCAACCACTACCGATGAGTGTTTGATTACCATGATTTATCATCGTAAATTAGAAGCAGATTGGGAAGCAGAGGCTCGTGAGTTAGAAAAACTTTTAAGTGCTAAAATAATGGGTCGAAGTCGTAAGCAAAAAGTAATTTTAAGTGATGAGTTTGTCACTGAAAAACTTTTTATAGATGGGCAAGATTATTTATACCGTTACTATGAGAGTGGTTTTACACAACCCAATCCTGCTGTAAATATTCACATGATAGAGTGGGCTATAAAACAGGCTAAAAAAGTAGAAGGTGGTGATTTTTTAGAAAGTTATTGTGGTTTAGGAAACTTTACTTTGCCTCTTTCTAAATACTTTAACAGAGTTTTGGCAACAGAGATTTCTAAACGTTCTATCTATGCAGCTAAAGAGAACTGTGAGCTTAATGGTGTAACAAACATAGAGTTTATTCGTTTAGCGTCAGAAGAGATGACACAAGCTTTAAATAAAGAGCGAGAGTTTACACGACTTAAAGATGTAGATTTGGATTCTTATAACTTCTCTACGGTATTGGTTGACCCACCACGTGCTGGATTAGATATAGATACGATTAATCTTATTTCAAATATAGAAAATATTATCTACATCTCGTGCAACCCTGAAACATTGGCTAGAGACTTGGTCGAGTTAACGAAAACACATGCTATAAAAGAGAGTGCTATTTATGACCAGTTTCCACATACTCACCATGTGGAATCAGGTGTTTTTTTAGTGAAAAAAAACAATTAATGTTTCGTTAATACTACTTGGTTATACTCAAAAAAATCTTTAAAAAAATAGGACAATACGTGATTAAAAAAATACTCTCCATGAAGGTGGCAGCTTTGCTACTCTTTTTATTTGGTGCTATTATTGGAATAGCAACCTTTATTGAAAATGACTATGGAACACAGACAGCAAGAGCACTGGTTTATAATGCCAGATGGTTTGAGTTCTTTCTTCTCTATTTTATACTGTTACTTATATATAACATTATAAAATATAAAAGTTATAAAACAAAGATGTCTGTTTTTATATTTCACATGGCTTTTCTTGTTATAGCCATAGGTGCAGTGGTGACACGTTATGTTGGTTATGAAGGGATTATGCACATTCGTGAAGGTCAAAGTTCTAGTACAATGGTTTCAGATAAAAAAGTACTACAACTTGATGTCAAAAGTGGAGAAAAGACAGCTCATTATGAACAGCCTATGCTTCTTTCGTCTATGACAAAAAATAGTTTCAATAAAACGTTAAGTGTTGATGGTAAAGAGGTAAAGTTTGAGTTACTCGACTACCTTCCTTCTGCCCAAAAACAATTGGTAGATGATGAAAATGGTAAAATGGTTCTCTCTTTGATGGTCTCTGCTGGAGGAAAAGGTAAACCTACCACCATAAGTGAGGGTGAGGCTATGGATGTTGGTAGTTTTGTTATAGCGTTTAATCCTCCCCCTGAAGATAAATATAGAAAACCATCTTTTGTTATAGATAATAAAAATGGAAAACTAGAAGTTAAAAGTGCTTTTCCTATAAAGACACTATCTATGCTAACTAGAAAAGAGCAGAATTTAACTGCTGGTACAAATGTTTTTGAAAAGAAAAAACTCTATCAATTCAATGGAAATGCAGTGGTGCTTAAAGAGATACACGATAAAGCTGTAGTAAAGTATGTTTCAACAGCTTTGAAGAGCAAAGGTGCGAACCCAGAGATGGTAAAAATGAAGGTTACAGTTGATGGTAAAAGTAAAAATGTAAATCTCTTTTCTTATAGTGGAACTAGAGGAGATGATGAAAAAATAACTTTAAATGGCGTGGATATAATCTTAAATATGGGAGCAAAAGTGATTAATCTTCCTTTTTCTCTTAAATTAGTAGATTTTCAGTTAGAGAGATACCCTGGTTCGATGAGTCCTTCATCTTATGCCAGTGAGGTAACATTGACTGACCAAGAAGAGGGGATAGTGGAGAAGCCCTATAAAATTTATATGAACCACGTACTTGATCATAGAAATTATCGCTTTTTTCAATCATCATTTGACCCTGATGAAAAAGGAACTGTTTTGTCTGTAAATCATGACCCAGGAACGCTACCTACCTACCTTGGTTATCTGCTTTTAGCATTGGGAATGGTATGGAACCTTTTTGATAAAAATGGTCGTTTTCAAAAGCTTCTTAGACGGGCTAAAAAGCTTCAAGGAGCATCGGTTGCTGCTGCACTGTTTGTTCTCTTTAGTCAAACTGTAACCGTTCAAGCAGCATCATTGCCAGAGTTGGATGCCAATCAATCTAAAATGGTTCATATTTATAGTGATGAAAGTCTTGAAAAGTTTGGTAAAATTGTTCTTCAAGACAGTCGTGGACGTATGAAGCCTATGGACACTTTTGCTCATGAGATTGTCTCAAAGCTTACAGGTAAAACTTCTATTTATGGTGTAAATTCAACCTCTATTCTATTAGGTATGACGGTTAATCCTAATTTTTATCAAGAGTTAAATATGATAAAAGTAGACCATACTCGAATAGCAAAAGAGTTAGGTTTAAAAGAGGGGAGTAAATATGCAAAGTTTAGTGATTTCTTTTCTAAAGAGGAAGGATATAAACTCTCTAAGCAGGTCGCTGAGTCGGTTCGTAAAAAACCACTTGATAAAAATCTTTATGACAAAGAGTTAGTCAAAGTAGATGAACGACTAAATATTGCTTATATGGTCTATATGGGTTCTCTTTTAAAAATTTACCCTGTACCTCATGATGCCAACAATAAATGGGTTAGCCCACAAGAGGCAGTTAAAACTTTTCCTAAAGAGCTTTCGGGCATGGTACGAATGATGACACTCTATCTTTTTGAAGGAGCCACGGCGATACAGACAGATGGAAATACCAGTAAGTTTGACCAATCGATTCAACTAATAAACCTCTATCAAAAGAAGTTTGGTTCAAAGGTACTACTCTCTGAAAATGCTGTTGATATGGAGATTTGGTACAACAAGTTGGGTGTATTGTCAAAAGTTGTTCCTATTTATCTGTTGGTAGGTATTCTTCTTCTATTGGCATCCTTTGTAAATGTGGTCAAACCTAGCTTCTCTCTAAAGCGAATTATGCAAGTCTCATGGGGGGTTATGATTATAGGTTTTGGACTACACTTAATGGGTATGGGTATGCGTTGGTATATTGGTGGTCATGCTCCTTGGTCCAATGCTTATGAGTCCATAGTGTTTATTGCTGCTGCAACAGTAGTAGCAGGTCTTGTCTTTGCTCGTAAATCACCATTTACTTTGGGTGCTACGGCACTTTTAGCTGGTATTACTATGGGTGTAGCACATATGAACTTTATCAATCCAGAAATTACAAACTTGGTTCCTGTACTAAAATCTTACTGGCTTATGATTCATGTTGCGACCATTATTTCAGGTGATGGTTTCTTGGGTCTGGGTTCCATCTTATCTCTTTTGGTACTTATACTCTTTATTATGAAAAAAGAGCGTAACAGTGAAAACATAGACAGAGCTATTAAAGAGCTAACCAGTATTGCTGAAATGAGTCTTATAGTAGGTTTGTTCCTTATGACTGTAGGAAACTTCCTTGGTGGAATCTGGGCAAATGAAAGCTGGGGTCGTTACTGGGGTTGGGACTCCAAAGAGACTTGGGCCGCTGTAACTATTTTGGTGTATGCTACGGTGTTGCATCTACGTTTTATTCCAAAGTTTAACAATCCATTTGCCTTTAACGTAGCTTCACTTTGGGCATACTCATCGGTTATTATGACTTACTTTGGAGTTAACTACTACCTCTCTGGTCTTCACTCTTATGCTGCTGGTTCACCTGTACCTATTCCGACATGGGTTCCATACTCTGTAGCAGCACTATTTATTTTAACGATGGTGGCAGCAAAAAGTCGAAAAAATATTAAATTGGCACTACTTATATTGGCTCCACTTTTAGCATTTGGACTCTTTATTCGTTATGTTGTGATGTAGTATGTTGAGCGTAAAAGAAGACCTCTATAACGGTCTTATTATAGAAACAGATTCAATAGAAGATATAGTGAGTGAGTTTAAAACCTCACTTATCTCATTACAGAAACAAGCCAAAGAGGAAGAAAAAAATCTTCTTTGGCTAGACCTCACTACTAAACAAAATCAACATATTGCTGTAGCATTAGAGCTTGGTTTTGAGTTTCATAACTGTGAAGCTACAAGAATAACACTTACGTATCAAGTAGTAAAAGATGCTTACATTCCTGTTCCTCCTACCCATACGATTGGTGTAGGTGCAGTGGTTATTAACAAAAAAAATGAACTGCTTATGGTTCGTGACCGTATTCATAATGAACACTCTATCTATAAACTTCCAGGGGGCATGGTAGAACATGCTGACAAACTTTCAGATGCTGTAGAACGTGAAGTGTGGGAAGAGACAGGTATAAAAGCAAAGCTTACCAAAATGGTTTCACTTTTAAACGCTTACCCTTACCGATTTAACAAATCAAACATCTACATGGTTTTTCAGTTAGAAGCCTTGACTACAGAGATAAATGTAATAGATACCCATGAGATAGAAGAGGCTATATGGATGCCGTTAGAGGAGTTTTTTTTATACGAAGAGATGTCACGGTTTCAAAAAACGTTGGTCTACTCTGCTTTGGAGCATGAGGGGTTTAAGTTTTTAGAAAATGATAAGTTTTTCCCCTCTAAACAACATGTTGAGGTTTATGGATAACTATGATATTCCATTAACTTCAAATTTTCTACTTTTTTTTCTTTTTCTTAATATATTGTATAATAATTAATATATAAAATTTAAGTAAAGTTTATATTACCTTAAGATATGATACTTATAATCTAAAATTATAAAGGTGATAAAAATGAGTTATTCCTCTTCAAAACTACACTCTTTGGTGGTAGCCTCGCTACTTTTTAGTACTATTACGGTCTCGGCAGTAGAATCTACCCCTATATCTATACCTGCTCCTTTAGTGCTAGATAAGAATATGACAACATTTGCTCCCAATGAGGTTATTGTAACCTTTAAAGAGGGAGTTAATGTATTTGATAATGGTAATACTAAGGCATTATCACCTTTGAATAATGTTCTTAATGGTGATTTGGCTGCTTTTAATTCAACCTTTCAAAGTAGACTAGAAGAAATCTTGGGAAAAGATAAATTTTCAGCAAAAGCTTTTGTTCAGTTAGGTTCTATGCATGTTAAGTCTGAGGTGAATACAACTGAAGAGTTGAAAGCTCTTTTTGAGTCTGAAGAGATGCGTCCTTATGTTAAGCATGTATCAGCCAATAATATGGTGGCATTGAGTGCTACTGATGACAGTTATTATGACAAGTTATGGGCTATAGAGAATAGAGCTCAAGAGGTTAATGGTAAGAGTGGAACTGATGATGCTGACATGGATGTAGCTGAAGCTTGGAATACCACTAAAGGTGATAGAGATGTTATTGTTGCTGTTTTAGATACGGGAGTTGACTATACGCATGATGACCTAAAAGATAACATGTGGAGTGGGGCAGCCAATCATGGTTATGATTTTGCTGGAGATAATGATGGTAACAATGATGATAACCCAATGCCAGATGAGCCATATGATGACAACGGACACTACCATGGAACCCATGTTGCTGGAACTATCGGTGCAGTAGGAGACAATGCTATTGGAGTAAGTGGTGTGGCACAAGAGGTCTCGATTATGGCACTAAAAGTTTTTAGACCTAATGGTTATGGGTATAGTAGTGATATTTTAGAGGCTTTGGAGTATGTGGCTGACCGTGTGGATGCTGGAGACAATATCGTAGCTGTCAATGCTTCATATGGTGGTTCAAGTGGGAACCAAGATGATGCGACTAATGAGGCTATTAAAAAATTAGGAGAGAAAGGGGTATTATTCTGTGCTGCAGCAGGAAATGATGGAAAAGATATTGATGCTGAGCCAAGCTATCCAGCTTCGTATGATGCAGACAATATTATTGCTGTGGCTGCCAGTGATCAAGATGATGCCTTGGCTAGTTTTTCTAACTATGGAGCTAATAGCGTAGATGTGGCTGCTCCTGGGACAAATATTTTAAGTACTTATCCAGATAATAAATATGCTTATTTACAAGGTACATCTATGGCAACTCCAAATGTAGTCGGAGCTGTGGCTCTTGTTGCTGCAGCTTATCCTAACTCAACGGTGGCTGAGCGTAAAGCAATGATTTTAGACCATGTAGAGAAGAAGCGTGCCTTTGATGGAAAGATGACAACGGGTGGTCGTGTTAATGTCAATAATGCCTTAGCCAACGAAGAAAAAAATGTTGCACCTACAGCACAAGATGATAGTGCACCTACAGCTTATGAGACAGCTGTTACTATTGATGTATTAGCAAATGATAGTGATGAAGATGGAGATACTCTAAGCATCAGCTCTACCACCACAGCTAGTCATGGTTCAGTGAGTATTAGTGATGGAAAAATTATTTATACACCAGCTGATGGCTATAATGGAAATGATACTTTTTCTTATACTATTAGTGATGGGAAGAGTGAAAGTACAGCAAACGTTACTGTAATAGTTAATGCAAAAAAAGAAAACCCTAACATAGCTCCAGTTGCTAAAGATGATATAGCCACAACGGCATATGAGACGGCTGTTACCATTAATGTTTTAGCTAACGATAGTGATGAAGATGGTGATAGCCTTAGCATTAGTTCTACGACTAAAGCAAGTCATGGTACAGTGAGCATAAGAGATGAAAAAGTTGTCTATACTCCAAATGATGGTTATGAAGGAAGTGATAGCTTTAGCTATACAATCACTGATGGTGAAGAGGAGAGTAGTGCAAATGTCTCTGTAACTGTAGAGGAGAAACCCAATACTGCACCAACTGCCAATGATGATAGTGCTGTTGCCAATTACAATGAGTCAGTGACCATCGCTGTATTAAAAAATGATAGTGATGAGGATGAAGATACTCTTAGTATAGTTTCCTATACTCAAGCTTCTAATGGTACAGTAAGCCAAAATGGAGATAATCTGGTTTATACAGCAAATAGTAATTATAGTGGAGATGATAGTTTCACTTATACTATTACAGATGGAGAAGCGACAGATACTGCAACGGTTAATGTAACTGTAAAAGAGGAGAGTAAAACGATACAATTACCAATAATCGGAGGAAATTTAGGTCAAAATAATAGTAGTGAACAATGGGAAGAGTTAGATTTCCGTTCTCATGATATTGACTATACCACCAAAGATGGTAATGGGGTTTCAATAGGACTTGACCAAGATAATCAACTGGTTAGTAGCATTCAAGTGCATGGTAAAGAGACAAAAATAACTATTGATATACCTGATACTACAATGAAAGTAGATAGTAATGGTGAAACACTCATAGAGTTTAAAG
Source organism: Campylobacteraceae bacterium (assembly GCA_027038295.1). GTDB lineage: Bacteria > Campylobacterota > Campylobacteria > Campylobacterales > Sulfurovaceae > UBA1140. The sequence continues at coordinate 1,455 of JALVXD010000270.1, read as the reverse complement.
GGAAAGAACTAAAGATTCTTATTGGTAAAGATGGGAGTATCACTCCTACACTGCCAGGTGCAGTGCTTCCTAAAACAGAACTACCTGTTGGGACAGGGTTAACAGTAAGTGGTGACTTAATGAAGTTTGTTGTACCTCTCTCAAATGAGATTAAATTTTAAGGATAAATGATGAAAAAAAATCTACTTTATATAGCTAGCCTATCAGTAACTCTACTCTTTACAGCATGTGGAGGAGGTGGTTCTACTCCAGTTGAAGAGAATAGTGATGACCTAATGACAACAACAAATATGAATAATGATATTAGTATGAAGATTGATGAGCTTTATACTATGAATAAAGGAGACCGTATTATAAAGGTTTCTACTGCACCAATTGTTAAACTAGATACTAACATCACTACAGGTAAGACTACAGCAACCCTTTTAGAGGGTAAAGCTAAGATAAAAAAGGGAAGTAGGATTCCTTCTTTTTAATTAAACTTGAGGTCACAATTTGTGACCTTTGAGTTTTATTTAAACCTATATTTAAGTTTCTCAAGTTGCATTTTCAAATTTTCTTGAATTTCACCTTGAAACTCAAGCATATCATCTTTAACCGTTCCACCAGTTCCCAACTTCTTTTTAAGTGTTTTCAAAAGAGCTTTCAAATCATTAGATGAAAGATAAAAAGGTTTAACAATGGTAACAACCTTACCTCGTCTTTTCTCTTTAGCAAAATGAAGTTGATGTTTTTCAGGTTCTTTTACTTCGGTGTTTATTTTCTTTTTTGGCTTCTCCTTGTTGTCCGATGACCACTCATCAGAAAAGTCGGCACCCATTTCAAATAGATTTTTTTTCATCTCTCTCCTTTAATTCATAAATCCCATAATATTACCATTTTCTAGCTTTTTAATGCTCATCTCTTCTTTGAGTCTTATGATAAACTCTTTGCTACTATCTATCTTTTTAAATCGACTCTGTCGTGCAATGGTTGCAAAGTCTCCAGGGGTAATTTGTTTGAAGCTTTTTAGCTCTGCTATTTCATCATTTGATGGTTCAGCAATCTTTAACGCTTTACAATACGATAAAAAGATTTTTTCAAGCTGTTCAGGCTTTAAAAATTTGAACTCCAACTTCAAATCAAAACGGCGTAAACTCGCACGGTCCAAATGCTCCATAAGGTTGGTGGTGGCTATGAAGATACCATTAAATTTTTCCATTTGGACTAGCATCTCATTAACCTGTGTCACTTGCCAGTTGACTTTGGCTTGTCCACGTTCGGCTAAGAATCCATCGACTTCATCAAAAATCAGTACGGCATTTTCATCTTCGGCCTCTTTAAATGCACGGGCAATGTTTTTTTCGGTATCTCCAACCCACTTACTCATGAGAGAAGAGCCACTTTTTATGATAAAAGGTTTGTCTAAAACTTTTGCAATGTATTTTGCAAAGGCACTTTTTCCTGTACCTGAAG
>JALVXD010000269.1 GCA_027038295.1 Campylobacteraceae bacterium | reverse complement strand
TTTTTAGGAATGATAAATCTACTCTTTGCCCTTTTTATCATGGTTCAGATACCTTTTTTACTAGGTGAGCCAAATCTACCTGCTAACACAACTCTAGCAGAGTTTGCACGAGAGGGCTTTTTTCAGCTCATGATGGTAATGGGTATCGTTTTACTTATTTTCTTATTTATTATGAGACGCTTCAAGGGTGAAAAAGTAGCTCTATTTATGCTTGGTGGACTATTGATTGAGACTATTATTATGGGCTTGGTATCGCTTAAAAAGATGCACCTTTATCAGAGCATAAAAGGGGCAACGGTAATGCGTTACTATGTAGAGTGGTTTGACTACTTTTTACTGATAGTTTTAGTCGTAGGCGTGGTCTTCTTGATTAGAAAGTTAGAGTTTAGAAAACTGCTTAATGTGGTAGCTGTTTTGGGTATGTTTGCCTTTGGTTTGGTCATCTCTTTAAATGTAGATGGAATGGTAGCTTCACATAATATAGAGAAGTTTAAAAATAAGCCAAATGAATTAGACTCTGATGCTATTTCAAGGTTATCTATAGATGCTTTACCGATGGTACAAGGAACGGATATTTCAATTGATACCTACTATAAAACCATGCGTGATTGTAATAAGTTCTCAAACTATCACCTTGGGTATTGTCGAAACCTTTCTAAGTATGGAACAAAACAGTATAAAGATAGGATTTATGAGGAGTATAATCCTTACAGTAACCCTAAACCTCTTCACTCAGATAATATGAGTTCAGAAAAGATATATAAATCTTGTGCAGGGTGTCATGGAAAAAATGGAGAAGTTGAAGCTCTTGGAAAGTCAGCCATTATTACAGGAAAAGATGTCAATACCACAATTCAACAGCTCAAATCGTATAGAGCAGGAGTGTTAAATCTACATGGTATGGGTGGGCTAATGAAAGGACAGGTTCATTCACTTAGTGATGAACAGATTAGTTCATTGGCTATTTATATTTCTAAAATGAAACAAGGAGAGAATAATGAGAGTAAATAATTTACGAGTAATCTTACCTTTAGGCTTTTTCATCTTTATAGCATTCATCATCTATTTAGCCGATACAGCAGACTATAACTTTGCGTTTAGAGTGATTGGAAACATCCCAAATGGTGATAAGTTTATGCATGGTCTGCTCTATGGAGTTATGGCTTTACTTTTGAATTATGGGCTAAACTTTAAAAGCAAAAAGATTTTTGGCTTTAACATGCAAATAGGAGCAATGATTGTCCTAACCTTTGCAGGGTTAGAGGAGATAACTCAGTATTGGCTACCAAGTCGGACTTGTGATGTTTTTGATTTTGTGGCTGATACGGTTGGGGTGGTTTTGTTTTCGTTGTATAGGCGTTAATATATGCGAATGTGGGCAGACACGGAGGTCGCCCCTACAAGTCGCATAGGTTAAACAATTTTTTAAACATATTGAACCGTAGGGGCGACCTCCGTGTCTGCCCTTTACTGGCATAAATAAACATCTATTAAAGGAGAGTAAAAATGAAACACTACGACATAACCATCATAGGAGCAGGACCAGCAGGTTCTACTTTGGCACGGACATTGGGTGAAAAATATAAGGTTTTGCTAGTTGACAAACGCCCTTTAGATAAAGAGCCTACAAAGCTTATTAAAAATTGTGGTGGTCTCATTGCTCCTGATGCCCAAAAAGCTTTGGCTACTTTTGGTTTGAGCATACCTAAAGATGTTTTGGTTTCTCCTCAAATGTTTTCTGTAGAAACCATAGATTTTGACAACGACATGGTACGAACTTATCAACGTCATTATATAAATGTGAACAGAGAGTGTTACGATAGGTGGCTTTATTCACTATGTGAAAACACATGTGAACAACTGTTCTCGACTCGTTATAGAAATGTGAATAAAGTAGATGGTAAATATCAGCTCACTCTACTGAAAAATGGAGAGCATATAGAGGTGTCAACCGACATTATAGTGGGAGCTGATGGTGCAAATTCTAAAATAAAAAAAGAGCTTATTGGTAAAAAAGAACATGAGCCAAAATGTTACATAAGCATACAAGAGTGGTTTCCAAACAGAACAAATGTTAACCAGTTTGTAGCCATATTTGACAAGGAGATAAGTGATTTTTACTCATGGATTATCCCTGAAGATGACGGTATTATCTTTGGTTCAGCCGTAGAAGAGGGAAAATCTGCACAGAAGTATCATGATTTACAGAAAGAGAAGTTAAAAGAGTATGGTTATGACTTAACTAACCCTACAAAAAAAGAGGGTTGCCATCTGCTACGTCCACTATCAAGTAAAGATATCTGTTTTGGAGAGGGTTCAGTAGCCCTCATAGGTGAAGCCTCTGGTCTGGTCAGCCCAACCTCTGCCGAGGGAATAAGCTACGCCATGCTCTCAGGCGATGCTTTGGGTCGTGCCATACTGGAAGATAAAGAGAACTTTTTAGAGCTTTATGAACGAAATGCAAAGTATTTAAAAAAGAATATTGATTCTAAAATGAGAAAGTACCCTATTATGTACAATCAGACTATTCGGAAGATGGTGTTTAAGTTGGGTGTTGGGGCTATTGAGGTGAATGGAAAATGAAAAAGAAACAGAAAATACTAATAATATTACTGATAGGTATATCAGTATTTTTATTTTTTAAGTATGGCTATAAGTCCATACCAAATTATACAAAAGAGAGTGGTAGTGAATCTGTTTTAATATGGAATTACAATAAATATCATGAGGGGTATTGTTTAGAGGAAAATAGAATTTTATCAGAAGAAAAAGTTTTTGAAAAAGCTTTAGGTCAATATTTTGATAAATATCTTCAAGTAACTAAAAATCTAGGACAGTATAGAGTAGAACAAGATTTATTTTTTGGATATTTAAAATATAATTGGAGAGAGTTAAAAAAATATAATATTAAAAGTCCTGCAATAGATTATTATGCAATAGAGGATATTAATTATAGTAATTTTACAGATGTACTTTATGAAAAATATAATCCTAGAAAATATGGAAGTCTTGGTTTTTTGATAGTGTTTTTTAAAGATTTTAAAGCAAAGAAAGTTAATCCTATGAGTATTGTGCATATTGAAAAAAACATAGCTTATTTTAATAATATATTAATTATGTCACATGATACTGCTCGATACTCTATTTATAGAAACTGTTTTTTTAAAAATAAAAATGGATATAAGGTTGGATGCAATATTGCATTGTTAGATGATAATGGTAAGGGTATAGATAAAAAAGAATTTTTGAAAGAGATGTATGAAGAAGATAAATATAGCATAAGAGTAGATAATTGTGGAAATATTAAATATGATGTTGAATTTATGACTGAAGATTTAAAATTAGATATATAGATTTATATTAAAATAAAAATAAAAATAAGGAAAATAAAATGGCAAGATATAATTTAGATTTAGACAATATGGGGTATGCATCAGATGTACTTTCTTATTTCCTATGGGGACAAGAAAGACAACCCTCTGCCGAGGGAATAAGCTATGCCATGCTTTCAGGTTCTGAACTAGGAAAAGCTCTACTGGAAGATAAAGAGAATTTTTTAGAGCTTTATGAACGAAATGCAAAATATTTAAAGAAAAATATAGATTCTAAAATGAGAAAGTACCCTATAATGTATAACCAAACCATTCGGAAAATGGTGTTTAAGTTGGGTGTTGGGGCTATTGAGGTGAAAAGGAGTTAGCATGTTTCCTATACTTTACTTTATTCCTTGGTTGGTTGCTTTATTTTTTGCAATTAAAGGAATACGTCAATATACAATTATAGATAAAAAAGTTTATCTTTTAAAAATAGTTCCTTTTTTATTAGTCTCTATTTGGGGAGTACTTCTTGTTTCAGGTGTTGTGATATGAAAATACTAATCACAGGAAGAACAGGCTTCATAGGAAAAGCCATCTATCAACACTTAGAAGAGAGTGGCTTTGAATTGCTTAACTACCGATGTAAAATAGATTTTATGAATCCACCTATGCACCAAGAACTTGTAGAGATGTTTAAAAAGGTCGATGTAGTTATAAATGCAGTAGGAATTATTGCTGAGACAAAAACACAAACTTTTGAGCAGATGCATACTCTTGCCCCCATAGCTCTTTTTGATGCCTGTAAAGAAGCAGGAGTAAAAAAAGTTATTCACATCTCTGCTTTGGGTACGCAAACGGGTACGACGGACTACCATGTGACAAAAAACAGAGCCGATGAGTATTTGAGAGCTTGTGGTTTGGACTATGCCATTTTGCACCCCTCTGTGGTCTATGGAGACGACGGTAAAAGTACGGCTTTGTTTCAAGCCTTGGCTACCTTACCACTTACTCCCATAATAGGTGATGGTTCACAACTTTTACAACCCATACGCATAGAAGATTTGGTTACTACTGTTCAAAAATGTATAGAGTCTGACAATAAAACCATAGAGTTAAACGTGGTTGGTGCAGAGCCTGTAACTTATAAAGAGCTACTAGAGATATTTAGAGCTTGGTTGCGTCTACTCCCTGAAAAATCGGTATCTACCCCAACGATAGGAACAAACGTTCTTGGCAAAATTTTAGGAGAACCTACGGTCAATCATGACAACATAACCATGCTAAATGAAGGAAACTCAGCCTCTGTAAAACCCTTGGCTGACTTTTTAGGTTATACACCTATTGGGATGAAAGAGAACCTTGGAAGAAAAGAGGCAAACAATGCCCAAAAGCTTTACGCGTCACTCTATTTGCTTCGTCCTCTTTTACGCCTCATCATAGGCTTTGTGTGGATATGGTCAGGAATAGTCTCTGCCTTTTTGTACCCACAGCCTTTGGCGTTGGAACTTTTACATGACGTAGGCATACCTGTTGGGGTAGATGTGCCTCTGTTATATGTGGCTTCATTTTTAGACATAGCTATTGGAATACTAACCATTATAGGTTTTAGGTTACAACTGTTGCTAAACTTTCAACTGCTTGTTATTGTGGTTTATACTTTGTTGTTGACAGCTTTAGCTCCTTACCATTGGTTGCATCCTTTTGGTCCTGTTTTGAAGAACTTGCCGTTGGTTTTAGCTATTTATGTTTTGGGACGTTTGGAGAAGTATCGGTAGGTTCAATTTTATCGAACAATAAACAAAAAGGGCAGACACATCGGTCTGCCCCTACGGGGGTTTTACCTATGCGACCCGTAGGGGTAGAGCGATGTCTCTACCCACTGTCTCTACCCATTGCTTTTACCCATATTATCAAACAAAATTTAAAGGAAAAATTATGGAATACACTACACTACTCTTTATACACATAACATCAGTCATTTTACTATTAGGTGTTGGAGGAGGGTCTGCTTTTTATAAATTTATGTCCGATAGGTCTAAAAATGTAGAGGTCATCGTCCATACCAACAAACTGGTAGTTTTAGCCGATTGGCTTTTTACGACACCATCGGTAATACTCCAACCCATTTCAGGTTTTATGCTTATGAACCTTATGGGTTACAGTTTAGATACCTCATGGCTTTACATGTCGGTTATGCTTTACATCTTTTCAACCCTGCTTTGGTTGGTGGCTGTCTACCTACAGATACGCATGAAAAAGATAGCTCTTTTAGCTCAAAAAGAGAAGAGAGCGTTAGATGAGGTTTATTTTAGATTGGTGAACTACTGGATAGCTCTTGGAGTTTTTTCTGCTTTAGCAATGGGTGGGATTTTTTATTTGATGGTTTTTAAAATATAGAGAGGGGATTAACCCTTTTCTATCTTCTTTTTGATATAATTTTTCATGCAAAATATAAATATAAAATTAAAAAAATTAGGTAAACGAAAAATTAAAGAAATTAATTTTGAAATCGAAAATAGCATAGCCAATTTAAAAGAACTCATCACTGAAATAGTCAAAAGTGAAGTCTCCAAATTTAACGACAAACTTGAAAACCCCCTGCTTGTCTCTTTTCTAAGCACAAAAGATATCGAAGAGAAAGCCCAAGAGGGAAAAGTCTCTTTTGGAGAGAACTATAACCAAGATAAAGCTGTTGAGAGTGAAGCCATAGAGAATGCTCTTTTGGCATTTACAGATGGCATGTTTGTAGTGTTCATAGACAATGAAGAGATTAAAGATTTAAATCAGAATATAAATATTACAGAAGCAACTGAGGTGGTCTTTTTAAGATTGACCTTTTTAACGGGTTGGTAAGGAGCAAAAAATGATAACGAAAGAAGAAGCAAACAAATTTTTAGAGACAAGAAAAATAGAAAAGCCAAATTTGGGTAAGTTGATTGATTATGACTCGGCTTACAGACAACTTGGAAAGATTATAACACTCTCCACAAAAGAGCATAAAGAGAATGCAAAAAAACATTACTCCAAATCACGCAGTGTTGATGCTATAAACATTGAACTTTTTCAAGAGATTTTTCCTGACAAAGAGTATGACTTTAATCCTTTTGAGAGTGAAGAGGGTGAGCGTTTAGCAAAGTTTCTTTTTGGAGAGGTTTTGGGTTCTACGGTTGCTAAAGCGTGGGATAAGATAAATGAAGAGCCATATCAGACAGGTTACTATAGACGCTCTTTTAGAATGGAAAAACCTACTAAAGATTATTTAAAAAAGAAGTTAACTTGGTTACAAGAGTTATATAATAGACGTGTACATAGTTCTGCATTTTTCAACATGAGTATGGGTGAGATTGTCCAATATATGGTTTACGGTTCAGGCTACTACAACTCCTATGCTCTCAATATCGCTGTCTATGTAGAGAGAGAAAACCAAGATGAGCTAAAAGAGCTTATTTGGGATATTTTTCTAGCAGAAGATGAGATAGGAGCTGTAACAGGTGGGTTGATACGAGGTCTGTTACTGAGTAATGATGAAGCCTCTTGGGAGATGGTAGCAAAA